>WRGC01000015.1 GCA_009787385.1 Bacillota bacterium | reverse complement strand
TCAGGGTACTTACCTAGCCAAATCCTACAAAATATGTCTTACCCAGGATAACATCTCTATGTAAAATTTTTTCTAGTATCATACCATGATACTAGTATCATACCATGATACTAGTATCATGTCAACCATTTTCACATATGTTTTTTTGTAATTTACATTATTTTTTTGTGTCAATTATAAAGTAAAAAGCAACGATTGGTATAAATAAGTTTGGTTTGGTAAAATGAAAATAAATTGCAATACTTTTAAACACTTACCAAAACTTATAACACTGAATTATATTTAAATTTTATTTGATATATTATTATCTCAAATATCCAAAACTGAATACGCAATACTACAAAAACAACCATAATTTTGTATGGCTGTTTTTGTAATATACTAACTAATAAAGTTTGATTCTAATTTATATACAACCAAATAAAGAAGTGTAAAAATAGAAGTACATTAAGATGGAAAGAAGTATATTTTAATAAAATCAACCTTAAAGTGTTAGGGGTTTTGAATTCGCAACCAAAAATAACTTTTTTTGTTCTTTGGCGTCAAAAAATATTGTTGCTTTTGTTGATTGTTTGTATAATATTATCCTATTATTAATGACTGCCAGTTGTACACTCACAAAAGAATACTACAACAAAATACAAATAATTCCGCCCTTCCCCTCATTTACTATGCGTGACAAAGTCCTACGCATTTTTTTGCGAGCATCTTCTGGCATAGAATTTATTTTGCTATTAAGCCCTTCACCTACCAAATTTTGCAATGATTTGCCAAACATATTGGCGTCCCAAATACTCTTAGGGTCTTGATTATACTGAGTAGTGAGATAATCTACTAGTTCTTGGCTCTGTTGTTCTGTACCCAAAATACTACTAACTTCACTATGAATATCTACTTGCATAATATGCAAGCTACTTGCAGTAGCTCTCAACTTGACACCATACTTGTTGCCTTGTTTGTATATTTTAGGGTCTTCTAGTGTCATATCCTCAAGACTTGGACTTACTACTCCATAACCATCAACCCTTGCTGTATCCAATGCCGTACGCATTTTATCAAAGTTGTGTTTGGCTATAGCCAACTCCTTTATGTTTGCCATTAATGCAAACTCATCTGCTATATCCAATCCACATTCATCACTCAATGCACTAAAAAATAGATTTGGATTTGGTTGCAAGTTATAAGAAATACTTCCTGTAGCAAGGTCAATATTGTCTAATGCAAAACCTTGAAAAAATTCATTTTGCTCAAAGCCTGACACAACTCGTTCGTAATCACTCATTTTGCACATGTTGCTAGATAACTGCAAAATATTGTTCATCATATTCCCAATAATCTTATTATCAATATCCAATGCCTGCAACCATTTTGGCATATTGACATCAATATTGACCAAAGGAAACTCATACAACAATTTTTCAAAAATACTATTCAAATCTTCTTGAGACAAGTTTTGACAATTGATTGGCAAGACTGGAGCATTGTGTCGCTCTTGCAAAGATTGTGCTAATTTGACAGTCTCAGCACTACTAGGAACTATAGTATTCAATACTATGACAAATGGCTTACCCAACTCTCTTAGCTCACCTATAACCCTTTCCTCGCTTGCTACATACGCATTGCGAGGCAAGTCTGTCCCAATACTACCATCTGTAGTCATTACAATACCTATAGTACTATGCTCTCTAATCACCTTTTGAGTACCAAACTCAGCTGCTTCACTAAAGGACATATCTCTATCTGCCCAAGGAGTCTTGACCATGCGCGGTTTGCCGTTTTCATCTACATGCCCACTCACACCATCTGCCAAATACCCAACACAGTCTACCAATCTAACCTTTAGCTCTATACCATTGACTTTGATAGCAGCTGCTTCACTAGGCACAAATTTTGGCTGCGTAGTCATGATAGTCTTGCCATCAGCTGATTGTGGCAACTCATCACGCATTCTATCTTGCAAATGTGGTTGCTTGACATTTGGCACAACCAAACTCTCCATAAACTTAGTGATAAAGGTAGACTTGCCAACTCTCACAGGTCCTACTACCCCTACATAGATATCTCCATTGGTACGATTGGCAATATCTCCATACAAATCAAACTCTTTTTCTTGCATAATATATTTACTCCTAATATAAGATCATTTTAAAATTTATAAATTATTTTAAAAATCTCCAAATTGTTATCCCCTGCAATATCATCTATGCAAGAAGACATTATTATAGTCAATATATATGTTTTGTTGTACAATTTTATGATAGCAAAAATAAGGTTTAATAAATACCTATATAATACAAATTACTAGTACAACATTTTGTTTTATATAAATAAAAACTTTACAACATTTACGGGCTAAACACAAACATTACAATACTCAAATAAACTCTAATACTGTTTCTCTTGTCTAATGTTTGTATCTTATTGTTAATATCCGCTAGTTATACACTCTATAGTAGATAACTAAGCAAGCAACACATGTATTTGACAAATCTATCCAAAAATGGTATAATAAAGGTTATGGAAAATACTAGCAGCAATCAACTGCAATTTAGTGATTTAGGATTGGACAAGCGTTTGTTGGATGCTTTAGTACGAGAAGGTTATGTCACTCCCTCACCTATTCAATCTCAAGCTATACCACCAGCTTTAAATGGTCAAGATATATTGGGTTGTGCTCAAACAGGTACAGGCAAAACAGCAGCATTTGCATTGCCAATTATACAAAAGTTGATACTTAATCCCCCCTCCAAGACTTTGTTATCATGCCCACCAAACAAAAGAGCTAGGGCGGTTATTTTGACACCTACTAGAGAATTGGCTTTGCAAATAGAGCAATCTTTTAAAGCTTATGGAAGGTATACAAAACTAAAATGCAGTCTACTTATTGGTGGGGTATCTCAATATCCACAAGAATTATCACTCAAACAAGGTGCTGACATAATTATTGCCACACCGGGGCGACTCATTGACTTGTTATGGCAAGGGGCATGTGAATTAGCCAATATCAATACTCTAGTATTAGACGAGGCAGACCGCATGCTTGATATGGGCTTTATCAACGATGTAAAACGCATTATAGAATTTTTGCCACAAAATAGACAAACTCTATTTTTTACAGCAACGATGCCTTTAGAAATTCGCAAATTATGTGATACAATATTAAAGTCACCCGTTTCTATATCAGTCACACCCCCTTCAAGCACTGTAGACAAAATAACTCAATTCGTTTATCTCACTGACTATAGCACAAAACCCGACTTGTTATTGTGGATACTACAAGAGCAAAATATCAAATCAGCAATAATTTTTTGTAGAACAAAACATGGTGCAGATAGATTAGCTACAAAACTAGAAAAGGCTAATATCAAAACTGCTAGTATACACGGGGACAAATCTCAAGGTGCTAGACAAAATGCTTTATCTGGATTTAAAGCGGGTAGAATAAATATGCTTGTAGCTACAGACATAGCAGCAAGAGGTATAGATGTAGATGCCTTGGGATATGTCATAAATTACGAATTGCCAAACGAACCTGAGACTTATGTACATCGCATTGGAAGAACAGGTAGGGCAGGCAATACAGGCATAGCAATTTCACTATGTGATTACGATGAGAAAGATTATCTAAAAGATATAGAAAAACTCATAAAAAAACCAATAACTCAACTTGACAGTCCATACCCAATGACTGTATTTGTAAAAAAAGAAAAAAAGACACAACCCCGTCGCTCACAAAAAAATAAATCTAAACCTAATAATTTGCAAAAATCTAATACACAAAACAAAAAAAATCAACAAAAGAATTATCACAAAAAAAGTTCTAACAAATCAAATTTAATTAACAATACAAAAAAGGACTAACTCACAATCCAATAAATTGGTGAAATTAGTCCTTTGTTTGTTGCTATATTTAATCCTATGATTATTTATTCTAATGATACCTTTCGTTGTCTCTAGATACATAATTTTGTGACTGTACACTATCTTGCTCTACGCCATACCCATTGTTACGATTTCTCGTAGCAAGTCTTTCAACACCATTTGGGACATAAGATTGTCTATTATACCTATTTGCGTTTGAACTAGAGTAGTACCGTGGGGAATTGCTTTGAGGTATATTTCTCTCATCTCGTGGAGCATATCCTTGAGGTATATATCTCTCACTTCGTTGAATATATCCTTGAGGGACATTCCTCTCATTTCGTGGAGCATATTCTGGATATTGTGGATTGTAGTTATTTTCACTCATTCTTGGATTTAGCCCAAGTTGTGTCCTGTAAAAGCGACCTGAAAATGTACGACTATTGTCAACTCTTTCATTCAAATTACTACTAGAGTCCAAATCTATGTCAAAAGCTTTTCTTTGCAAGTGCTTTACAACAATACCTAAAACTGCCAATACAATTGCAACAATACTTAAAGATATATAAACAATAATGCCCGTTCCCAATCCAAACTCTATCCCCTCATCCTCAGTCAAGATTTGTGTCAAATAACTATTGATACAAAGATAAAAGCCCAATACAAGCAATGCATAAACAATCATTGAAACAATAATGGTTGTAGAAAATGTTGGAGCTTTATTGCTATTTTCTTTGGGGACATAGGTAAATAGCGTTATTACTCTTACAAACACCATGATAGTTGCAATCAACAAACACACTACAGCTAGCCCAAACATTAATATTGCTGCACCATCAGCACTATAAAAAAAGAAACCAAAATCAAAATTGCTAAAGAACGAATTTATACCACCTATCAAGGTATAATCACTACTACTTATTCCCTCAGCATTTAATGACACCAACGGCAAAGCAACAGTTATTATAGTTGTTGCAGCAACCAATATCGCTGCTATCAACACAAGAAGTTCAAATAGTGTATGGGCAATTTTAGTATTTGCACCACTCTCATTTTTGTATTCCAAATTATTTTGAGAATACCCTTGCATGGAGTCTAATTGCAATGGTCTTATTCGCCTTCCTCCATTATTTTCTTGAGGCATAGGTACATATCTATCATTTGGTTGATAATACGGACGATTGTTATTTTTCATATTATTTGTCTATTCTCCTTGTAATCATTTCTTGCCAAAGTATCATTTTTGTTTTAGTACACAAAATCTATATACTAGTAGTTGTATGCTTATGCCCTGAGCCATTCAATTATAAACAACCTATTATCTTCTACTATTTCGTCAACTTCCACAATGGATTTAGGATTAACAATCATTGGAATCCCACCAGTCAACACAACCAAAATACTAGTATCTAAAGGATTGATTACATATTGTTTTTGTTTTATAGCCACAGTCTTTGGTGATAGTTCACTTGTTTTTGTAGCCCAAATACAAATAATTATTATATCTAAAATGATACCACCAACCCAACCCAAAACACCAAAGTTAACACCACCAAGAATTAAAATCCACAACATTCCAGAAAAAATGCCAGTGATTTTTAATGCTCTATTTGTCATATATATCAACCCCTTCTATACCTTGGATTGTATCCATAACCATAATCATATTCAGGCTCTACTCTAGATGTTGGCAATTGTTGCCTTATGGCTCTACTCGTTGCAACCTGCCTAAAATCAGGTTGAATTTGAGAATATCTATTATCTATTGGATAATAGTTGCCATCATGTCTTTCTTGCATATACGCATAATTGGGATATGTGTAATCATATTGGTAATAGTCTTGTAAAGGAGCATAGTCATCTTGAATATAATTATTGCCCATTATATCACTATATGCATAATTATCATACGATTGTGTGGGAGTTGAATATTCATTTCTTTTATTATAAGCTTGCTCATTTCTATGGACTGATGGCAAATTATATGATGGTTCTGCCATAGGTTGTCTTACTTGCAACGCTTTACGCATATCTCTACCATTATTCTCAACATAACCATCAACAACAATAGCACCACTCGTTTGTACAATCCTTACCACAATCCCTGCCAACATTATTACAATAGCTGAAATTGATAATACCAAAACAAATATAAGTCCAGTACCAAGTCCAAACTCTGCATCAAAATTTGGATTATTACTCCAAAAATCTTCAAAATAACTCTTAATACAAAAAAAATAACTCAATAGTACAATTGCATACACTGCTAAAGCAATAATCAAAATCAAAGAAAACATAGGTGCAGGCTTGCCATTGTTCCTTGGTTTGTATGCAAGTAGTACCGATATTCTAACGAACCAAGACACAAATACCACAAGCAAACTTAAACATGCAATTCCATACAAAGCTATTCCAATAGTCATAGTATTGTCAAACAACTTCCCAAAATCTGCACCTGACTTAAAAAACTCATCAATCAAATCATACAATCTAGTCTCACTAAAAGGCAATATCGGCAACCAAATTGACAATATACTAAAACCCATAACTAGCACAATTGTCATCAAAAGGAACAATTCAAATCCCTTACAAGAAATCCTAGGCAATCTATTGTCATCAACCAAACTGCCACGCCTAGCATTGTCACTATACTGTGTGTTGGGAAGCCTATCATAACCATCACGACTGTCATAGGCATATTGCGATTGATTGTTCTGTCTAAAATTGTTGTACATAATATCACTCCAATATAAAACGATAATACAACCCCATAATTGTATACAAACAATTCTTGTATATATACCATATTAGCATATAAAATATTGATAGTCAATTAATTTATAGGTAACAATATCAACTTTTTTAGTTCCAAAAAAAAGGCATTTTATTAATATTTTATTATTGGAAATACATAGTATATTTGACAAAAAATTAATTTCAAATTATTGTAAAATGTTTTTAGCAACAAAATTTGCGACACAATATGTATACTTATAGTTAATCAAATTCAATAACCAAATAGGAGTTACAAATAAAGTGCATGAAGATAAAAAGAAGTAGTAGTTAAATAAAATCAATCTTAAAGCGTTCGGGAGATTGGGGTTTTCGCAACCACACAAATGCTTTTTTGGTTCTTTTTTGACACCCCAAAAGAACAAGGTTGCTGTTGTTGATTGCTTGTTTCTTATTGTTAATAATATAGTTGTACACTCTCAACCAAATTAAAGTTTATTGCAACAAACAAATCCTACATGAATATAAAATCTTAAAAGTTGATATACTCATTATACAAAGCATTTAGATTATATATTTATTTCATTTTTTTGGATTGATGTATCTAATTGTATACTTTACAATATCACAAACAACAAAAGAAATAGAGCAAGACAAAAATGCCTTGCTCTATCATATATTGCTCATATGCTTTTATAGAATGTGTGCTACATGGATTTGCAACAACACGAACTGTGACTGATACAAGATACTTTGTGAATGATTGCATTGACTCACACAATATTTGTACCAACACCAAATTGCATAACACTAAGCCAAAATTTGTCTAATATTGAAATAATACAATACCATTATTCCAATATACAATTATAAATACAAACTAGATATCTACACAACTCTATATCTTAACCACGATAAATATTTCTATATTTATTTCTATTTGTTTTATTCTTTTTAGCAACTACCACCGCAACTATAACAAATCCTACCAACACAATACCTGCACTTATTGTTATCAACATCAACATATCACTACTGTTAGATTTGCCAAACTTGCCACTCTCACCCGCCAAACCATCACCATTTTGCCCATTGCCATTTGGTATATCTAAGTCTTCATCTTCTACTACAGTTATTTTTGCTTGCTCGCTAGTTGTGCTAAAAACTTCTCCACCTACCACATTGCTAACCACAACATAATAGTACTCATCACCTACCACTTCTCTAGACACATTTAGACTAGCTCTTGTCTCATCTTGCAACATATAGTCGCCATCAGGACTGCCAAATACAACTTGATACCATTGATATTGCAATGTACTTGTGTCACCATTTGGCAACTTTGCAACTACTTCTATTGTAACTGTTTCACCAATACCAACATTGTCATGTGATTGCGGTTGTGATACTATTATTGGAGTTTTATTGTCTTCAGAATCAATAACATCAACTTTGATTGTCTCACTTGTTGCTGTATACACAATATGGTCAACTTCAAAACTTACTTTTACACGAAAATACTCTACTTTAGCTGTTTTAAATTGATAAGGCATATGCTCTTGCTCTTGTCCCTTCAACTCTCCCCAATCAGTCCCATTGCTCAACAACATCATCCATTGATATGACAAATTATCTTTTGTCCCATCTTTTGCAACAGCATCTACCCAAAAATCCACAATTCTATCAATTACGACAATATGGTCATAACCCGATACTTCATCTACAGCAACTCCATTAATTGTAGGCGTATAGTCCTCAGTATCGCCAATATGAATTTGTGCTATTTCACTGTAAGAACTTCTAGTCAAAACTTCACCTTCAAATTCTAGAGTATTTGTAGCTTGTACAAAATAATAGATAGTTGAATTTTCTGTTGTATCCACTACTAGCGAAGTTTCGGTTGCGTCATCAATAGCTACTGCATTTTGAGTAGACTCAACTGTATTAGAAAACCATTGATAAGAAATTTCACCATTACCTGTAGCTAGTGCTTCTAGAGTATATTTTTCATCTATATCCAACTCAGCTCCAACAGGTTGAATTTCAAACACTGGTTTGGATACTGGACTTTCTAGCACATACACAGTAGCAACCCTACTTGTTTTTTGCAATGTTGTAGATTGATTTTTTGCCTCAACTTGAACATATACATAAAATTGCCTTTCATTAGCCAAAAGCACTATGTTGTTGATAGTAGAGTCACTTTTGATAGTTAGTGTCTCTTTTTTTGCCATCATAGCGGCGGTTTTGAACGCTGCACTATCATCAATATCATTACTAGTAGTACTGATGTACCAATTATATGTTATAAGTGGAGCCTGAGCAAGTCCTTGAGTATTGGCTCTTACATTAATTTCCAAACTTCCATCACCAATACTATATTCTATATTTTCATCTAGATTTTTCTCAAAGTATATACTGCCACTTCTAGCAACATCATTTCTCTGTGCAGATACACTTCCAAAATCCGCTACACCTATGTTGGCAACAAGCATACTTGTTGCTATTGCAAAAGCAATCAACATCGTCAACGCAATACCAAGTATACCCATACTAGTACTAAGTTTCTTCTTTTTCATAATACTCCCTTAAATTCTTATGTTGAGTATATTTGCATACAATAATTGTATTACAATTATACAAAACCATAGACACAAAGATAAATGCAATACACAATCAATCTAAATGCCTAATTAGAACATTGTATAATTATAACACAACAAAAACACAGTTGGCAAATACATGTGAGATTTTTGGGAATACAATATTTTAAAGTAAGCTATATATATTTTCTTATTATTCATTTTTTGTACACACTTATTGTTTTAATAAAAATATCACAAGTTTAAACAGACACACTATATAATTAAATCTAAATAAAACAAGAGTGTACAACAAGTGTTATTAACAATAGAATACAAACAGTCAACAAACAAGATTCATTCTTTTTTGACGCCAAAAAAGAATCAAAAAAGCATTTGGAGGGGGGATTCGCCCCCCCCCCGAACACTTTATGGTTGTTTTTATTTATGTGTTTAGTTTTTTATCTTAATTCATTGTATTTGTATACTATCAATAAAACAACAAACCTATTGCATGTTGCATACAATAAGTTTGTTGTTTTTCAATTTATCAAAAATATAAATGTTTATATTAAATACAACTTGTGTATAAATTTATTTGCAACAAAGTAATATTGCTCATACATTTAATAACAGCTATTATTATCATCATTTTGTTGATTATTGTATTTGTTGTTATACAAACTATTATTGTTGTTTTGACTAGAATAACTATTGTTGGTAAGTGTATTGTTGCGACTTTTCCTATTTCCACTACTATATGCTACTCTATTTTTATTTCGTTTAATCATTATTATTGTCACAGTCAATACCACGGCTACCACAAATACTCCACCAACACTCCATCCAATTATTGTCATTAAATTGCTATCTACACCCACTTCTGTCGGTGAATTAGGGTCTATAGGTGGATTGTGGATAGCTATCCACTTAGCATGAATAATTCTTGGAATCCAATCTAAGTTTATATCTTCAGGAGATACTCTGCATTCCATATTTTCATCATACCATTGAGTGCCTAAAACTTCATAACTTTTATCTTCATCATTCCATTCACCAATGCTATCATAAAATCCAGCAAATTTATATCCTTCTCGTGTAGGTATTTTTCTTCCACTATTTAAAGGAAGATTCCAATCCGCCCACGCTATATTGTCTTCTACTGTAGTCCCTCCAAGACTTCCTCCATTTGGATTTAGCATTATTGGTCTAATTGGTCTAGCACTAACAAATGGATACAAAGTTATGTCATGATGTTCATCAAAAACTTTTGCTCTAATAAATTTATATTTTTCACCATCACGATCACTTCCATAGTACAAAAGTCCATTGCCATCTTTTTCAGTATACAAACCATAATATCCCGAACTTGGTCTATAAATATAATTTATTGGTGGAACAAGTTCACCAAATGTAGCTTGTACAGAGGGGATTTGAAGACCATTTTCACTAACTTTTGCAAAAGAAATTGTATAAACTTCTTCCCACTTTGCATATAGTGTACAATCTTCTTCCTTGTCCCATTTACTAACAGGATTCATATCTTCATCATAATACTTATTTCCATCTTCTACTCTATCATAATATCCTTTAAAAACATACCCTTCTCTACTAGGTGCTACTACTGCTGTAGGCATATAGTCTCCTAACATTACGACTACTTCACTTGTTCCACCAATCCCACCATTCTTGTCCAATGTTACTGTATATACATGTTCTTGTCGTATCCACTTTGCATGCAAGGCTCTTGGCATATCACCATATGCTACAGCACTTCTAACACTGTTCATATCAGCATCATAATACATGTCCCCATATGCTTCATATGTCTCTACATCTATGTTGCTATAATATCCATCAAATATATATCCCGCTCTAGTTGGGGCTTTTTTGCCACTGGGCATAGGCTGACCTTTACTAATTATAGCTATATTATTCTCTACACTCCTATCCGTTTCTCCAAAATTTGGATTGAGTACAATACCTATTTCCGCATCAGTGTTAACCGAAGTATAAAATGGATACAATGTCATATCTTGCGATATATCCCACTTTGATACCCCCAACATCTTTTCGCTATTCTCCCACAATGCACTATTATTTTGCCCCATCAATACATTGGGAATAACAAAATACAACTTCCCCAAACCATTTTGGTCACCACTAAAATATCCCAAAAATGAATGGTCTAATGCAATACCACCTTTTTCAAAAGGTCCAATATACCTACCCAATACAGTTCCCAACTCTACTCTAATTGACGGAGCTGGCTTATAGTTTATAACTGAATGAGTTGCAAAGTCTATATTATATTCTTCTCTCTCTAATTCATCTAAATTATTATTTGTGACTTGATGATAATGTTGACCATAATCCAAATCTCTACCTATCAACAACTCTCCATATCCAACAAACAGACTAAATATTATTAAGATAGATAGATAGATAGATAGATAGATAGATATTTTTCTCTCCTTAAACATACTTTTTCCTTTTTCATACATTTATCAACCCTTATTTATTGAAAGTGTACAACAAGCGTTATTAATAATAAGACACTAGCATTAAAAAAACCAACATTATTCTTTTTTGGCATCAAAAAAGAATCAAAAAAGCTATTGCGAGATTGCGAATCCCCACCAAACGCTTTTTGGTTGTTTTTCTTTAAGTATTAATTCTTCCCATATTAATGACTATAAATTACCATATTTGTACACTCATTTTTATTCATATACTTTGTTGCTACTATTGATTATTCATTGATTTGCCAATATACTTTTATTTGTATACTATCATACATTATATATTTTATCACTTAATTGCATTTTTGTAAATTATTCACATATATTTATAGTTTGTTAATAATTTACATTGTATTTATAAATATTTTAACTAAAAACAAACATCACTACACACCAATTCATATATTGATTATATTGCTCACTATCACATTATTTCAATACACAACAACAATACAATTTTTGTATTGCTACAATAGTATTAGATCGTGTATAAGTAGCGGATATTGACAATAAGATGAAATAATCACAAAACCAGAGTTATTTTTTGACGCCAAAAAAATATGGGGGGGGTGCGAATCCCCCCCCCCACAAACCCCAGAACGCTTTAAGGTTGGTTTTATTTTAATGTTACTTTCTTTCCATCTTAATATAATCTATTTGCACACTCCTTAGTATCAATATACTTATATTTATTTGTGAAATATTATCTACTTACACTCTCTTGTTCTACAGCTATTGCTTGTTTTTCTAATTTAGCAAATTTTTTATGCTCTTTAATATGCTCTATCAGTATCTTTTTAATTTGCAAAAAATCCTTTGATTTACGCAATGCACCTCCTAGCAAATGTGCCGTATGAATATCTATATGCAAGTCATGACGGTCTATTTCTTCTACCTCAAGTTTTTGTTTTAAAGCATTTGTATTCTCCAAAGTAGCTCTCTTGATATGCAATGTATCTAGACTTTGACTATTCTCCCATCCACCATACCCCAAAGCATCCAACATTTTGTGTCTCATAGTATCACTCAATTTACCCTCTTGGTCAAACAACAGTCCATTTTTTAGCAATTCAAACAACATGTTTTGTTTAGCAGCAGGCGTATTAGACAACTCATTGACTGTATCAAACACGACATCATCACTATTCAAATCACTAGACTTCCAACTCAACAGTTCAACTTCGTTATCATCACCTACTATCCTATCAAGTCTACCCGCTACTGCAAACTGCCTATACATACGCAATACAAATTGTGCTAATTGCCTTATTGCTTGTTTGATTGATTGTGCCGTTAGACTTAACCTTGTATCATCTTGTTCTAACAACAACTGTATAGCAACCCCGCTAGACACTTGCCCTGGGATATCACTATTTCGCACTATCTCAGATACTCCACTTATAGTAATAAACTCATTTCTAAGCCTATCCTCTTCGCTATTAAATTCGGGCGGCAACCGTCCACTATCCAACATTCTAGGTATACTCCCACCTTGTCTATAAGCCAAAATTTTGCCAGGAGCCAATCCTTCTTCTGTAAGATTGTCTATATCTACACTACCATCTTCTACCGCTAGCACTCCTACTGCCAATCTATTAAGAAATTCATGTTTTCTATTCTTGACAGCATTGTAAGCTCGTTGTATAGGTATAGCTCTCTCTATTACACTCAATCCAAAAAAACTCCCAGGAACAAACAAAGCATTCTGCTTTACAAAAGGCAATTCCAACTTGCCATCACTACCTATAAAATAAGGCAAATCACCATGATACAACAATACATCACCTGATACAATAACCAATTCTCCATTTGGCAAATGCTTGTTAGGTCTAGTATATCTCTCCACAACTATACAATAATCTTCCTGCACTTTTTCTCTCTCCATTGATAAACCATGATTGTTCTGAACAACAAACCTAACTACATCCAAGTCCAAAATAGTATTTTTGCATTTTTCTATTCTCTTTCCCCATATTTCTTCAATATCATCAATATGCATAGCTTTGGCATGAATTATACTGTTGCAGTCAGCAATAGTGTCTACCGCCAAAGTATCTGGAAATATTTCAAAGGGCGAACAACTATCAATACGCACATCCCCTTCAAATAATTCGCTATTTATCTTGTCCCCAACCCTTTTACCCATATTACTATCCCAACTTATCTTATAAAAAGAACTTCCTGTAACTTCACTCCAAGCTGTAGCCTTGGCAACAATTTCATCAAAGTTGATTTTTTGATATACGCACTCCAAAATTTTGCTACTTACAACGGCTGCTCTAATATCTTCTTCATCGCCACTAGATGGTCGTACACTCATTTTGGGACGCACTCTACCCAATTTAGCAAGACGAGTCTCAATAATAGGGGCAATATGGTTGTATGTCTCTCGTTCCTGCCAATAATAATCGTTGTCAGTATCTTCAATATCACCCCTAATTCCAATTTGACTATGTTGATTGCCAAGCCAAAAATTGATGTTGAGTCTCCACTTGGACTCCATATACCGTCTATCCATACGGCGTTTTTCAAAGTCAAGTTGCACATCTTTAACTATATCCTCTTCACTTTTAAGAATTGTGATATTAGAATCATTTAAATTGACTTGTTTTTCTGTCTCTACAATTTTGCTTACTACTTGTGATTTTTTGTCATCAATCATATTATTCTCCAATTTTATAGTACTAGATAATAATTGAGTATAACCAAAAAATAGTGCCATAATTACGACATTGTTTTGACAATCTTTCAAATCTAAGTAGTTTTCAACACAATATGAGTATATAATTATTACATTAAGATAAAGAAAAATAACACCCAAATAAAATCAAGAGTATACAAATAGAGTACATTAAAATGAAAAAACTAAACACAAATAAATAAGAACAACCTTAAAGCGTTCGGGGGTTTGGTGGGATTCGCAACCCCCAAGAGCTTTTTTGATTCTTTTTGGGCGTCAAAAAAGAATCATGTCTATTTTATTGTTAATATTCGCTCGTCGTATACTCTCCAAAAATTTTTAACCAAAATTTTGTTTGACAATTATTGTAAAATTATGCTAATATCGTGGCATTACAGTTGGGTGATATGGCTCAGTAGGTAGAGCACGTCCTTGGTAAGGACGAGGCCATGGGTTCAAATCCCATTATCACCTCCACATCAACAAAAAAGGTATCTAGCACAACATACTAGATACCTTTTTTTAATATTCACATGAATATTATTATATCAATCAAACATACTAACCGTAGGAGATTGAAAATGAAAGAACAACAAAACAATCAAACTTTACAACAATCTATTGGTTTTGCCACTGTCTCCATGCAACAAGCTCAAAAACTGTTGCCAAGAGAACACTGGCTTGTATTGGGTACAATTTATGCCGACTTAGCAAAACCATATCCCACAAAAATATTTGATAGGAATAAGTAATTATGAAAGAACAACAACAACTTTTAGAAGCTATCATGCAAGCTGATATGGCTTGTATAGATTTGAATCTTTATTTGGACACTCACCCTGACTGCAAAGAAAGTCTCAAGCTATACAGTCAATATGCCAAAGACTCTAAACAACTAACACAAGAGTATGAAAGCAAATATGGTCTTATAAATGCTGTAGATATCAACAATGAGACCCACTTTGATTGGGCATCTCAACCATGGCCATGGCAAATAGGAGGCAACTCATAATATGTGGATTTATCAAAAAAAATTGCAATGTCCAGTCAACATTACAAAATGTGACCCAACAGCTGCTAGACTAATTATGACACAATACGGAGGACCAGATGGCGAAATTGGTGCATCTTTGCGTTATTTGTCACAGAGATTTGGTATGGTTACCCCTCAAGCAATATCACTATTGAGTGATATTGGCACAGAAGAACTAGACCACATGGAGATTGTAGCAACTATGGTACATCAACTAACTAGAGATTGTACCAAAGAAGATATCAAAGCCAACAATTTTGATGCAGGATATATAGAGCATGGTTTTGGGATTTATCCACAAAGTGCAGCTGGTGATGCCGCAAATGCGTTGTCATTTCAATCAAAAGGAGATCCAATATCCGATCTGTACGAAAATCTAGCTGCCGAACAAAAGGCAAGGGTAGCATATGAATATCTAATCAATATGATAGACGACCCAAATGTTATCAAACCTCTACAGTTTTTGAGAGAAAGAGAAATCGTACACTTTCAACGCTTTGGAGAAGCTCTCAATTTTGTGAAAGAACATATGGACAAGCGACACATGTTTTATATGAACCCACAATAAAAATGCAAGTAAGCAAAAGTATATTAGAGACTATACAAGTCATTGACATTAATAAAATATAACAGTCTCGTTATCAAAAAATTTTATTATAAATAATTAATTTAAAATATACACAACGGAGCGTTATTAATAATAAAATACAAACTTTCAACAAGACAAACATTATTCTTTTTTGAAGCCAAAAAAGAACCAAAAAAGCTTTTGAGGGGTTGCGAATCCCCCCAAACCCCCGAACGCTTTAAGGTTGATTTTATTTTAAGTTACTTCTTTCTATCTTAACATACTGTATCTATATAGCATTTTGATTTATTTATTCTATTGTATTGCTATTATTAATGACTAATTATTAGCCTTTAAATTATATATTGGTTTGATACATTCCAATATCTCTACAGTTGGCTCAATGAGAGTTTTTATCTCTTCAGCTTCCTTGTATGCCATAGGACTTTCATCAATTGTATGTTCATTAATACAAGTACTATAAATACCACTCATACTCTCTTTATACTCATCTAATGTTATTGTGCTATGAGCTTGCATTCTTGATTTACTTCTACCTGCCCCATGTGGAGATGATTCGTTCCAATCACTATTTCCTTTACCTACACAAATCAACATACCATCACGCATATTGAGAGGAATAAGCACACTTTCACCTTTCTTGGCACTAGTTGCTCCCTTGCGAAGTATAGTTTTTTCATTAGAAAAATCTATATAATTGTGTGCACAGTCTATTATTTGTTGCTTAAGATGTTCTGTCTTATAAGGCAAATTATTTAATATTGTAGATAAAATAGTTTTGCGATTGTCTATAGCAAATTGTTGTAGTATTTTCATATCATGCAAATACTCATGCATTAGTTTGCCAGTCAAATATGCTTTGTCCTTATCTATTTTTGTTGTGGCTATTTTGTTTAGTTCCACAACTTTTTGTCTATCTTTTGCTTCTATGCTAGCAAAATCTATTATACTTGCTTGTGTACATTGCTCTACAGCCAACATTTGATAATATTCTGCTACGGCGGCACCAATGCCACGACTGCCACTATGCACTGCTATAGCATCTACATAAGCTTCAATAAAATGATTTCCACCGCCCAATGTACCCAATGATTTCATTGCTCTATCTTGCACTTCTTTAGACAGAGCATTCCAAGAATACATATCTCTAAACTTTTTGTATTCCACAATATGTTGATGTACTGACTTTCCAATTGGCACATGTTTGCGTATAACATCATCTAATTGTGGCAAGAAATCTGGCAAAAATAATTGTTTATCAAATTTTAACAAAGTTACACCACAACCAATATCCACACCTACAAAATTAGGGCATACCTTTTCATGGACTAGCATTGTTGTACCAATAACACAACCTTTTCCCGCATGACAATCTGGCATAATACGCATATGAGCATTTACTCCCAAGTCACTATTAGCTATATCAATCAATGCTCTTTTAGTATTATTGTCTACATTTGTTGTAAATATCTTTATAATACCATTATTGCTTTCAATTATTTGTTCCATTAATCATTATCTCCAATAAATTATATTCTTGTCACTTATATAAATCTCTCTTTAATTATATCATATAATTAAAATAAAACAACTATTTAAAGTTATTTTGTTTTTATAGGAGTATACAAATAATAGATGACATTAAGATGTAATAGATTTCAACAATATAGCTTAATAGAGAGATAAATTGACTAAAATTAATTAAATATGATATAATAACCCAATGAGCAAACAAGATGACAAGAAGTTTGTGCAAGAGATTGCTGATATAAATCTAGATTTTGCACAGTGGTATACGGATATTGTCAAAAAGACAGACTTAGCTGACTACGGTCCTGTCAAAGGCACAATGATAATCAAACCATATGGATATGCTATATGGGAAAATATCCAAGCAGAACTTGACAAAAGATTTAAGGCAAGTGGACATGTCAACGCATACTTTCCCATGTTCTTTCCATTGCAATATCTACAAAGAGAAGCAGAACATGTAGAAGGATTTGCTCCTGAAGTAGCATTGGTGACACATGTAGGTGAAACTGAATTAGCCGAAAAACTAGTTGTAAGACCTACAAGTGAAACGATTATTTGTGAAGCCTACTCAAAATGGATAAAGTCATACAGAGATTTGCCTGTCAAAATCAATCAATGGGCTAATGTAGTAAGATGGGAAAAAACAACTAGACCATTTTTGCGTACTACCGAATTTTTGTGGCAAGAAGGGCATACAGCACACAGTTCACAAATTGAAGCCGAGCAAGAAACTCTAGATATGCTTAAAGAGTACGAAGATTTTGCTAAAACAACTCTTGCAATTTCAGTACTAACAGGCAAAAAATCACAAAAAGAAAAATTTGCAGGTGCGGTAGATACCTACAGTATAGAAGCAATGATGCTAGATGGAAAATGTTTGCAAGCTGGTACAACGCACTACTTAGGAACTAACTTTGCCAAAGCCTTTGATATCAAATATTTAGATCGTGACAATCAACAAAAACTCGTCCATCAAACATCATGGGGTGTCAGTACAAGATTGATAGGTGCAATCATTATGGCACATGGTGACAATAGAGGGCTTGCTCTACCGCCCGCAATTGCCCCTATACAAGTTATAATTATACCAATAGCTTCTCACAAGGCTGGTGTAAATGATGTGTGCTTGGATATCTTTAACAAACTAAAATCAGCAAATATAAGAGTACAAATAGACAACTCAGACAAAAGTACTGGATACAAATACAACGAGTGGGAAATGAAAGGTGTTCCAATACAAATTGCAATTGGTCCAAATGATTTGGAGTTATCTCAAGCTATAATAAAGAGGCGTGATATTATAGACCAAAAACAAGCTTGCCAACTTTCAAATATAATACAAACTACACAAAATATGTTGCAAGATATCCAACAAAATATGTTGCAAAAATCGCAAAAGCATCTAGAAAAACATACTGTTATTGCAAATAATATGCAAGAACTAACTCAAGCAATACAAAACAACAATTTTGCATTGTGTAGCTGGTGTGGGCAATCAAAGTGTGAAGACAAAATTAAAGAGACACTTCAAGCTACTACACGCAATATGCCGTTTGACCAACATTTGAACAATTCAAATTGCGTATGTTGTAGCGACAAGGCCAAACACAAGATTTATTTTGCCAAGGCGTACTAATATATTGACAACAACTTTATAAAAACTCTATCTCACAAATATTGTTAGTGAGATAGAGTTTTTATACTAAATTTTTTAAGCGTTTAACAATCCCACTATTGCCATCAAATATCTTTATTTGTTTTCTATTAATTTGGCAATAATACTCTATCATTGGTTTTAAAAATACATAGTGAGTACACCCCAATACTACACCATCTATATCACAAGAATTGTACAATATATTTGCAACACAATTGTACAACTCCTTATGTAAACTTTGATAAAAATTATCAGGTAGTGCGTATACTCCGTTCTTTATATTATTTCTCAATGATTTTCCTGCATGTGATTCTTCTATACATCTAGCCAAATATGGTTGTGGTGCTACTATTATATTAGCATAGTTGCCAAATCTTTCCTTTAGTTCCAAAAACTTTGGTTGCCTTGCTGTAGCTACTGTTGTCAGTACCAAAATATTTTTGCAACCACTTTCTACACAAGGTTTGATTGCAGGCTCACAACCAATAAATGGTATGCCAAATTTCTGACTTAAATTTCCCACCCCAACATTGGTAGCTGTATTGCAAGCAATAACCACTACCTTAGAATTGTTGTATATCAAAACATCAACCAATTCTATAGATTTAGTATAAATATCACGCTCCACCATATTGCCAAACGATACAAATTCTCGTTGTGTAGAATAAACAAAATTCTCATATGGCAAATTATCTTTCAATAACAATAGCGTACTCATACCACCTATACCACTATCCAATACACCAATAGGTCTATCGTCACGCAATGACTCATTCATTGTATCAATATACACACAATATTGAGTTTTAGTTACTTAAAAAAATAATATTACCTTAATACAATTTATGCTAATTATATTAATACAAAAAATACAAACTTTCAACGAAGCCAAAATTATTATTTTTTGACGCCAAAAAAGAATCAAAAAAGCTCTTGGGTAATCCCCCAAACCCCCGAACGCTTTTAGGTTGTTTTTATCTATATGTTACCTTCCTTTCCTTATTAATCTACTATATTTATACACTCCTAATTTTATACTAGGTTACCATTAATACAAAAAAATACTCAACGCTAAGTATCAATAATTTTTTTATCAAAAAATATTTTGCACAACAAAACTATCAATATCAATAAAGCCACAATCATAAATATCAACAGTAGTATATCTACATTTTTACCAAATAAATGAA
This sequence comes from Bacillota bacterium, assembly GCA_009787385.1. Taxonomy (GTDB): domain Bacteria; phylum Bacillota; class Clostridia; order Christensenellales; family Pumilibacteraceae; genus WRGC01. The sequence continues at coordinate 18,638 of WRGC01000015.1, read as the reverse complement.
CTAACAACATTATTAGCAAACAATTGACAATATTTGCTATCAATAGTGCAAACACAGCAACCCCAAATTTTGTACCCATCATAGTAGCTACAGCACCACTTGTCCACACTCCTGTCAATGGTATAGGCAAAGATGCATAAGAAATTATTATCCAAAATTTTCTCAATTGTTCATTCTTGTTTTGTGTTGCAATTATCTCTGTGGATGTAAAATCATTTGCTTGCAATATATACTGAGCATCAGCTTTTTCTTTCATTATTCTAGATGCATTTGCTTTTTCAGCTTTAGACATCAATACTTGCTCCAATCTAACAAACAACCATCTACTCAATCTCCACTTCTTTCCAAATGCAATTAACTGTCTCCAAAACAATAAAAGAGGCATACACAGTATAGCTCGCCCTAATACAACCAACCAAAAAGTTTGCCAAGGAGCAATTCCCAACATTTCACCCAAAGGAATAGCTCCATTCAAACCAACAACAGGCACTGCTGTCATTAGCAACACTGCCAAATAAGGATTGCCATGAGCAATCATCAACATAAAATCAGCTATATCTTTTGCAAATTGACTCATACAAATATGTAATATATTTTTAGCTAATACTAACAAACTTATATACAAACTAACAAATAATCTATATATTTACAAATCTCATTTAAAAAGGACTGTATCACAAATCCAACTTCGTGAACAGTCCAATTCTTGCTACAATTTTTCTATTTGATTGAGATCAATTTCCACATCAGTAAGACGCCCAAATACCTCTAATTTGATTTTAGCTTTACCTTGAGACAAATTGAGACTTGATACTACACCATCATTCCCCTCAAAACTACCTCTCACTACTCTAATTTGATCACCCTCTACTATATTTGTATCTACTATAGGTTGTTCATCTAGACGCATGCGTTTTATTTCTTCTTCACTCAAAGGCAACGGTCTACCCAATGGACCTACAAATCCCGTAATTCCACGAGTTTTAGTAATCATATGCCACATAGAATTGTCATATTCCATCTTGATAAATACATAAGTGGGAAACATTCGTCGTTTTACAAGCTTGCGTTTGCCATTCTTTTCTTCATAAACTTCTTCATCGGGTATTTTTATATCTAAAAGGCGTGATTGAAGATTGTTTTTTTCAAAGACTTTTTCTAGATTGTCTTTGACCATATTTTCGTAACCAACATAGGTATGCAATATATACCAATGTGGTACAAGCTTAGTTGCTGTAGAAATTTGAGCATTGTTGACAGCCGCCACAGGCTCTATATAATTTGCATCATCTACTATAGAACTATCAACTTTTTCAACTACAATATCTTCACTGTCAATTTCAGGGTTTTGCATATTATCTACCCCCATAATTATCTTTTAAAACCTGTTAACAATTGATACAAGAATCCTAGCAAGGAATCTATCCCAATCAAAGCTATCAAAAAAAACAAAACTACAGCCAAAACTATACCTGTAGACTTAACCACAGTTTTGAAGCTAGGCCAAGATACCTTTTTAAGTTCGCTCAAAGTTTCTTTAATACGATTCCAAAAACCCTTTTTTTCTTTTTTTGCTACTTGTTGAGCCATTATTTGGTCTCCTTGTGTCCTGTATGTTTTTTGCAAAATCTACAGTACTTGCTAAGTTCTATACGATCAGGGTCATTTTTTTTGTTTTTAAAATTATCATAATTGCGTTGTTTGCACTCACCGCAAGCTAGTGTTATTTTTGTCCTCATGATTGAGACTCTCCCTACTTTGGGTACAACCCAATTTGTATTGAGATAGTATAACATATTGCATTATAGCCTGTCAACTATGTAATTATATTTTTTGCTTGCTTTTTATTTAAAAATATAGTATACTCTAGTCATAGTAATTAAGGAGACATTTTATATGCCATTAGTTAACACCAAAAAGATGTTCAAAGCAGCTTATGATGGGCATTTTGCCGTAGGAGCATTCAACATCAACAACCTAGAACTTTTGCAAGCTATAGTAGATGCTGCAAAAGAAGAACAATCACCAATAATACTTCAAGCAAGTCTAAGTGCAATAAAGTACGCAAAAATCAATTACCTAAAAAAGCTAGTAGACGCAGCAGTAGAAGATAGTGGTTTGCCAATTGCACTACACTTAGATCATGGTGATAGTTTTGAATCTTGCAAAATGGCTGTAGATGCTGGCTTTACTAGTGTTATGATAGATGCAAGTCATCATAGCTTTGAAGAAAATATCTTAATAAGCAAAAAAGTAGCAGATTATGCTCATCAATACAATGTCACTGTAGAGGCTGAACTTGGGCGTCTAGCGGGTGTAGAAGACGAAGTAAATGTATCTGCCGAAGATAGTAGTTATACTCGCCCTGAAGAAGTAGAAGAATTTGTAAAAAAGACAGGTGTAGACAGTTTGGCAATTGCTATTGGAACTTCACACGGTGCTTTCAAATTTAAGGGTGAACCTAAGCTAAGATTTGATATATTAGAAGAATGTGAAAAACGCATTAGAAACTTTCCTATAGTTTTGCATGGAGCTAGCAATATACCACAACAGTTTGTAGAAATGCTAGTAGAAAACGGTGGCAGTATGTCTGATGCTAAAGGTATCCCTGACGAATTGCTACGCAAAGCAGTATCATTAGCTGTTTGTAAAGTCAATATTGACAGTGACTTGCGTCTTGTTTTTACAAGTGCTGTGCGTAAACATTTCAAAACCAATCCATCTCACTTTGACCCAAGACAATACTTGGGTGCAGGTAGAGAGCAACTAAAACAATTTGTAAAAGAAAAACTAAAAAATGCATTGGGTAGCTCAGGACATGCTAAAGATTGCATGTAATTGTACAACAACAATCAAAAACAACCATACAATATAGATTGTATGGTTGTTTTGTATTTAAAGCATAAAAATTGATTATTAAGACAAAAAACAATACATCATTAAAATTGAACCTAAAGCGTTCAGGGATTTAAATTCGCCCCACCCAAGAACTTTTTGATTCTTTTTAGCATCAAAAAAGAATTAAGTTACTCTTGTTGATTATTTGTTTCTTATTGTTAATATCCACTAGCTGTCACACTCTCATATATTTTCTTTAGCAACTTACTAACTATAAAATTCATATTATACAAAATCACTCCAATCGGGTTTGTCAGTCATTCCAAAGTGTGAAGTAATCACTTTCTCAATATCTTTGATTTGTGAGATTTTTTTTATATCATTAGCTTGAACATCATTGCTAAGATTGTATGCCGATACAAACAATCCCACTTTGCTACCGCACAAACTCAAACAATCACCCGTCAATAAATATCTATTATTCAAAACTAGGCACACATGGTCAGCCTTGTGTCCCATAGTTGAATATACCTTAATCATTACACCATCTATGCTCAACTCTTGTCCATCTTTAACAACAGTAGTTGCATACTTTTCACTCATTCCATATACAGGGATATCTTTCAACAACTCTAGTATCCCTATATGATCAGGGTGATCATGAGTGATAACAATATTCTTTATATTAGAAAGTTGTATACCCAATGCACTTAATTCACTCAATGACTTATCATTGTTTGCACCTCCGTCTATTGCTACAAAACCACTATCCCCTTCAACCAAAAACCAATTTACAAAATCATTGTTAACTGCAAATATTTTATCTACAACTCTACCTGTAGGTAAAGGACGCATAATATGTTCACTCATAAATTTTCTCCTTAAACATTTTACTAATATAACACAAATTGTATATAATAGCAATTAATTGTTTTATAAGTTTATAGTTGTATAAGTTAGACATGTTGTGCCAAAACCTGCTCTGTAATAGGGTCTATCAACACAGCATAAGTATCGCTTGAAGTGTTGACAAATGCAACATACCAAAATAGTGTACCATTGTCATCAACAGGATTTTTTACAAACAATACATAAACTTCACCGTTCAATTTGCCGTTGATAGTCATTCCCTTTATTTGAGACTTTAACTTATCTACAGCAACTTCCAATGCCCTGCTTGCATCTATCATATTTGGGGTTATAGATACTTGCATATTATATCTTCCTATTTCTTTATCCTTAGATCTCAGTTTTAGTGTTATTGGTCTAGAATTGGTCCTACTTACAATTTCAGCACTAAAATTCTCTCTAAATGGGTGTTGTGTCATTTTGCCACCAAATGATTGTTCGTCTACAGACAATTCATAATCCAAAGTCATTGCATCTACAATACCATTAGTTGGTACGACAGTAATTATAATAAAATCCACCTTATTGCCTACAATACCATCTAAGGCAAAATCTTTTTCTCTCCAACCGCTTGCTACTTCTATCTCATATTCTTCTGTTTTATATAGATACAAATCAGGACGATATTCTGCTATATAATCTTTATACTGATCAAAGATAGTAGTACAAGCTACAAGCAATACGCTAGTCACTATTAGCAATACACACAATACAATTGTCTTTTTTTGTCGTAACATGTATTATATATATTACAGTTTGTCCAATATATGACAAAATATCAAGGTGTATTACCTTGATATCAACAAAACTATTTACATCACCAAAATCATAAATTACAACATAATTTACATAAAACATTTGTGTCTATTGTATCCTTACGCTGCCATGCTATCTTGTTCTAAATATACTGTATATTCTGCTACTAATTCGGTTGCAATATCTATAGCTTGATCAGTATCTTGCAAAAGATTGAGTGCCTCACTTTCTAGCACAGAATCATCAGGTTGCTCATGTGATTTGTATACAAGCTCTTTAGCACTGTTAAACAAGTCCATTGCATATGCCAAAGCCTCGGCGGCTCTAATGCGTGTTTCTTCTACTTTTGGAACCATTCTCATTTCAGTATTCTTTTTTAAGAGCCATGCCAAAACTGCTATTAACAACAATGTAGAACCTACAACTACTATATTAACAGAATTATCCTCCATCAAAGACATTATATTATCAGGTGTAAGTTCACTAAAATCAAATGCCGTTTCTTCTATATTTGAATTTTCAATATGTTCATAAAACTCAGTTGCAGTCAAAGGCGTTGTACCAACAACAGGTTGTTGACTATCAACAACTTTGCTATCAACAATCTCTGTCTGTTCTACTTGCTTTTCAGGTCTATCTACAATTGCATTTCTACTCATTTGCAAACTATTATTAGAATTATGCAATGGTAAAATAAAATGTAGTACAACAAACAAAAAAATTACACCAATCATTATGCATGCTACCATAATGAGTATAAAAGAATTAAAACTCCACTTTCCCTTATTTTTTGATTGTTTCTTCATAATACTATTATGCACTATGAAGCAAGTTTTTATTGATACTTTAAAATTAATTTTTTAGTTTTCTAGCTTAGCAATACGCTTGTTGTGCCTATCTTCATTAGAAAATTCTGTACTCAAAAAGCTATCTACTATATCCAATGCAAGCCCACTACCTATCACTCTTGCCCCCATGCTTAGTACATTAGCATTGTTGTGCAACCTTGTTAGCTTGGCACTATAAGTATCACTACACAAAGCACATCTTATACCATTATGTTTGTTTGCTGCGATAGTCATACCAATACCCGTACCACACAAGAGTATTCCAAAGTCACTTTCTCTACTAGTTATAGATTGTGCAACCATGCAAGCAAAGTCCGGATAATCCACACTTACTGTACAATTGTTTGTCCCAAAGTCTAAGACATCAATTTGTCTACTAGCTAGATACTGCACTATATCTATCTTAAGTTGATATGCTGCATGGTCACAAGCTATTGCAATTTTAAGTTGTTTGTTCTTCATAATAATTTATACTAAAGTTATTTGTTTTGAGAGCATACAACGGAAGTTATTAACAATAAAATACAAACAATCAACAAAACCATCATTATTCTTTTTTTACGCCAAAAAAGAACCAAAAAACTTTAGGGGATTACAAATTCCCCCGAACGCTTTAAGATTGTTTTTTTGTATTAGTTCATTGCCATATTAATACACTCTATTTGTAAACTCTTTTTCTTTTTATTCTACTATATCTTCTAATTTCATCTGATTCTTTATTTTTTGATACAGTTCATTCAAAAAGTCACTACCTGCTTCCATATTGATTTTTACCTTATCATATACATTAATTGAAGAATTTTCTTCTTTTAAATGCTTTTGTCCCAATATTTGGTCTCCCCCAACTATTATATCATCCAATATTCCATTTTGAAAAAAGCTATAATAATCACCATTAGGTACAAAAATTATGTGATCTGACAATACTACATTTATAGCACCCAAACCTATATTGACTCTACTTGTAGCTACCAAATCTTCAAACGACGGACTAAGTATACCTGATGGATGATTGTGAGCAATAACTACCTTGCTAGCATGATTGTTGTTAGCTCTTGTCACAATCTCCCTACAATTAAGCCCTACACTGTCTACATCACCTTGCGAAACTTTGGTAGAACTTATTATGTATCCAGCAGTATCTATGCAAAACATATAAACCACTTCGTAAGGTCTGTTTTCAAAAAATGGTTTTATATAAGTTATTATAGAGTCAGTATTGACTATTTTGTATCTACTTCTCTTGATATTTTGTCTGTTTACCCATCTAGAAATAGGGACTACAGCAGAAATAGTATGAGCAGCCCGCCTAGTCATATCCTTAACAGTCAACAATTCTTCTGCACTAGCATAAAATACATGAAAAAACGAACCAAATTTTTCTATCAAATTGTGTGCAATCTCATTGGTATCCTTGCGAGGCACACCCGCATACAACAAGTACTCCAACATCTCATGCGGTGCAAATCCCTCAAAGTCCCTATCCACAATAGCTCTTTCATCCATTCTTTCCCTATGTCCCTTATGTATGCCACTACCCGATTTATAAGACTTTTTATCAGTTGTATCATCATAACTACTCATAGTAAAATTCCTCATTTGTATTGTAAATTAGTATAAGTTAATTTTTATTAATAAAAATTAACTTATACTTTAAATATTTTCTATTCTATATTATAATAAACTTCCTGTACATCATCATTTTCTTCAAATTTATCCAACATTGTTTCAAATTTTTGAATACTATCACTATCTAATTGTACTGTAATATTGGGTATCCTATCTAGTTGAGCTGATACAAAGTTGACTCCAATACTTGCCAAACTCTCTCTCACTACTGTAAAGTCATTTGGATTGGTATATATCACAAACTCTTCATCTTCTACAACTATATCTAATATTGGATATTCCAATACCGATAGTACAAAGTCATCTTCGGTTTGAGATATAGTAGACTTATCTATTCTCAATACACCTTTAGTCTCAAACCTATATGACACACAACCCGTAGCTCCAAGCCCACCTCCATACTTGTCAAAAATATGTCTTATTTCTCCTCCTGTACGATTGCGATTGTCAGTCAATGCTTCCACAATTACAGCAACCCCATTTATACCATATCCCTCATACACTATACTCTCATAGTTGACTGTATCTACATCACCTACCGCTCTCTTGATATTGCGAGTAATGATATCATTAGGCATATTAGCAGCTCTAGCCTTTGCTATACTCTCCCTCAAACGAGGATTGCTAGACGGATCTGCCCCCCCTACCTTAACGGCAACAACGATATCTCTACCTATCTTAGTAAAAACTTTAGCTCTAGCTGCATCAGTCTTTCCCTTTTGGCGTTTAATTGTACTCCACTTACTATGTCCTGACATATTGTTTTATTAGGTGTTATTTATTGATAGTGTACAACGAGAGTTTATTAATAATAGAATATAAACTTTCAACAAAACAAGCGTTATTCTTTTTTAACGCCAAAAAAGAACCAAAAAGCTTTTTTGGGGTGGGGTGAATCCCCCCCCCCAAACCACCGAACGCTTTAAGGTTGATTTTGTTTAGTGTTACTTTCTTTCCATATTAATGTACTATATTTGTACAATCCTTGCTTATTTTTTCATTAAACGATATTATTACTCACAAACTATCAAAGCAATCAACGACATACAACCTTACTCTGCATTTTCATCTGCAAACTGACTATTATACAATTCTTCATAAAATCCATTTTGTTGTATCAATTCATCATGACTTCCACTCTCTATTACATCGCCATCTCTCAACACTAATATGCGGTCAGCATTTTTGATTGTTGACAATCTATGTGCTATTACAAAACTCGTCCTACCCTTGCTCACCTTGTCCATAGCATCTTGTATATGTTGTTCTGTTCTAGTATCTACATTAGAAGTAGCTTCATCTAGTATCAAAATTGGATTGTCTTGTACCATTGCTCTTGCTATTGTAAGCAACTGCCTTTGTCCTACTGATATATTGACATCATCAGTAAGCTTAAAATCATACCCACCTTCCAAAGTCATAATAAAATGATGGATATTAACGGCCTTGCAAGCTTCAATAACTTGTTCATCTGTTACATTTTCTTTGGCATAAATCATATTCTCTTTTATAGTACCTTCAAACAACCAAGTATCTTGCAACACCATACCAAACAAGCCCCTAACATACGCCCTTGGCATCTCATCACTATGCACACCATCTATATAAATACTACCTGATTGAGGCTCATAAAATCGCATCAACAAATTGATAATCGTAGTTTTACCTGCTCCTGTAGGTCCAACAATTGCTATCTTTTGTCCGCTCCTAAACTCTTCTGTAAGATTCTTAATGACAGGATGTTCGGGATCATAACCAAATTTTACATTTTCAAATCTCACATCACCCTTAACTTTATAATTAGGATCACCCTTAATAGTTTGCAATGTTGGCTTATCTACATCCCAAGGTTGCTCTTTTTCATTTAAAAATTCAAACACTCTCTCACTACCCGCAGCACCAGATTGCAACAAGCCAAGTCCTTGTGCCAACTGTCCAAAAGGCATCATAAACAATCTAGAATATATCAAAAATTGTGGTATAATTCCAGCCCCAGCTTCTTCAAAAACACCATTGGTATACAACAATACCCCACCTACTAGCACAGCAACCACACCAATATTGCCAACAAAACTCATAAGTGGAAACATCAATCCACTCAAAAACTCAGCCTTTTTGGCGGTAACTGCCAACGGAGCATTGACTTTTTCAAAGTTTGTGAGAGCTTTTTTTTGCCCTCTATATGCTAGTACTACACTTTGACCAGAATAATTTTCTTCTATTTGACTGTTGAGTTGTCCCAAATAATCTCTTTGCAACTTTTGATACTTTTGTGACATTCCCATAACTACACCTATCAATATAAAACTAACAGGAACAGTAGCCACAGTGATGAGTGCCATCTGCCAACTAGTAAAAAACATAACAATAATTAGTCCAACAATCAATACAAAGCTAGTAATAGTAGGTACTAATCCATCATTGAGAGATTGCCCAATTGTACTTATATCATTGGTAGTTCGTGACAACACATCACCAAAACCAACTTTGTCAAAATACCCAAGTGGTACACGATTGATTTTGACAGATATATCTGTACGCATTTTTTTTGTAGAATTTGCCGCAACACCTGCCATCAAAAAAGCTTGCAAATAAGATACCACAAACGAAATAGCATAAAGTACTATGAGTACAATAGCAGCTTGCTTGACACTTTCCATTGCATCATGTACAGGTCTTCCACCCAAATCAGGAGGTGTCACCATAGCAAAAATTTCATCTGTCAAATTCCTAACATAGTTAGGTGCTATAATTGTCATTACAGTACCTATTACAGTCAACAATACACTCAAAATTATAATCCAACGCCAAGGTTTGAGATACTTAAGCAAGGCGGACATACCACCCCAAAAGCTCTTTGGCTTTTGAAATACCATTTCGCCAAATGCATCTCCACCTTGAATATTGTCTTTTTGAATCTGATCTGTATCCAAATCTTTGTTTATATTTTCGCTCATCTATATATTCCTCGTTGATAGATATTTGTAAGTTTTTAATTAGCAACTATGATTTGCTTTAAAAAACTCCCAAAACAAATCTTTCTAAGCAATACCCAATTCCTCGGGTGATAATTGACTCAATGCTATTTCTCTATATACTTCACAATCTCGTATCAACTCTTTGTGTGTCCCTTTTCCAGCAATTTTACCTTGTTCTAACACTACAATCAAATCTGCATCCATGATACTTCCCACTCTTTGTGCCACCACCAAACTCGTAGCATGCCCAACCTCTTGCTTGAGTGCAGCTCTCACCGCTTTGTCTGTCTTAAAGTCAAGAGCTGAAAAACTATCATCAAATATAAAAATTTCAGGATTGATTGCAACCGCCCTAGCTATGCTCAAGCGTTGCTTTTGCCCACCCGAAACATTTTTTCCACCTTGAGCTATGTGTGTATCAAACTTGTTATCCATCTTAGACACAAAGTCATAGGCACTAGCAACCTTGGCGGCTTTTTCTATTACTTCATTATCTAATTGTGGCAATCCATATGCAATATTATTGTTGACACTACCACTAAACAACAATGCCTTTTGAGGTACATAACCTATACTAGACAACAAGTCTTGTTGTTTTACTTGCTTAATATCCTGCCCACCTATCAAAATTCGTCCCTCGGTGCAATCATAAAACCTAGGAACCAAGTTGACTACGGTAGACTTTCCACTACCTGTACTACCAATAAAGGCTACCATCTGCCCAGGAGATGCCTTAAAACTTATATTAGACAAAATATTTTCTTCAGCACCAGGGTATCTAAAGCTTACATTGTCAAACTCTATCTCGCCACTCTTCTCAAACTCTATTGGACTACTTGTATCTTGTACTTGAGGACATGTATCCAAAACTTCGTTTATTCTTTTTGAACTTACTATAGCTCTAGGAACAAGTATAAGCAAAAATATAAGTCCCATAAAACTAAACAATACTTGCATAAAAAGCGTTGCCGTAGACAATATCTGCATAGGCTCAAAACTAGCACTACCAGACACAGAATCCCCTACTAACTTTGCTCCAATCCAATATATAGTGACAGACAAGCCATTCATAATAATAGTCAAGAATGGCCAAAAAAATCCACCTATACGATTGACAAACAAATCCAACTTTCTAGCCTCTGTTGCTACGGCATCAAACTTGTCTTGTTGAAAACCTGCCGCACTGTACGCCTTGACAACTCTCAATCCTGTCAAATTCTCTCTTGCTACACTGTTGAGTCTATCTGTAGTCTTTTGCACTTTAACCAACTTAGGCAAAAACAATAGTATCATGACTGCCAATACTAGCAACATTCCAACTATCCATGCCGCACCTGACAAAGTCAACATACCATCAACCGAACCTATCTTGGCAATAGCCCAAATAGCCGTCAAAGGTGATGATACCCCCATACGCAATAGAGTAATAAAAGCCATTTGTACTTGTGCTATATCGTTAGATGAACGAGTAATCAAACTAGCAGTACTAAACTTGTTTATTTCACTAAACCCAAAAGTTTGAACTTTAGAAAATACATCAGCTCTCAATCTTCTACCATACTGAGTAGCAACCAAAGCAGCAAAATAGCTTGCCACAATACTAGCAATTGCACTACCTACAACACAACCTACCATTAGCCAACCCAATTCCCACGCCCTATCAGGTTGTGTTTCTAATGGATTAAGCTGTGCCATATAGTCAGGTAGGGTAATATCAAAAAACACTTGCAGTACAACAAACCCAAGCATCACAACTATATAAACCCAATCTCTAGGTCTCAATCTAACAAATAACTTAAACATACTAAAGAGTAGTGTAGTATAATTACTAATTTTTGTCAACAATAATTGTGTTGAGTATTTGTAATTGAGTAATTTTATCAAAATTTAAACTAATATAACGACAAAAATTGCTTCTATCTATACGATAAAAGCAATTTTGTTGACATGTGTCACCAATTTGAAATTGAAAATTTAAACTAAAAATACTAATTTTGTTCTATATTATTGTCTTGAGCAAATGCCGAATCTAGATATCTCTCATTTATATTTTGCATAATACTGTCTGTCTCATATTGCACACTATCATCAACACCTATCTTGTTGATACTCACTTCATAAGCTACTTTGGTAATAGACTCTGTATCTGATATTTTTTTTACATATTCTCTAGATTGTATGCGTCCTTTGAGTGTCAACTTTTGCCCTACTGGCACATCACGCACAAATCTAGCATTGCGTCCCCAAGCTATACAAGGGATATAATCACTTTTTTTGTACGACCTATTTACCGCCACCAAAATATCACATATCTCCCTACTAAAGGGGGTAGTACGATAGATGGGAGCTTTGCAAATATATCCCTTAAGCTCTACAATATTTGGATTGCTATCTTGAGACTGCACAAAATCTCGTGCAAACACAGTCAACATAAGCCTTGAGCGTTCGTCAACTATCTTGTTATAACTTCTAAACTGTCCATTGAGTGCAATAGTCTTGCCTATAGACAAGTCCATAGACTTAATCAATTTTTCGGACACAGTAATAGGCAACACATCTCTCTGGCAACTAAGCCTAGATACTTCCAACATAAATTCAAAAAATTTTTCTTCAAAAATCTCATGACTAAATATTGGTGTACTGACAACAATACCCACCAAATATACCTTATTGTTGTCCAAAATTGTTGTATCGTTATTCATATGAATTTTCCCATTAACTGCCAAATATATCTTTTATTATCACTAATAAGCATAACAACATATATATCAACAGTGTTCTTTTTCTACAATTGTTTGTCTACTACCAAAACTGTTTGTCCTATTATTATATTTCTCAACCACATACATTTCAACAACAGCAACTACAACCCTTATCAAACAAACTACCCACACTAACCACTTTCAATCCCTTGTTCTTTAATCCTACCAACAAAACTGCCAAAGCCGACACAGTCATTGAATCACTACCATCTATTGAGATAATACTACCTTTTTCGGCATGTCTCAACATATTGCCTACAATTTGAGACTTAGTATTCAAACCACTATTGTCTATCATTGTACCAACAGGCTTTAAACCCAATTGATTGGCGGTATCCAACAATGTCTTGTTATAGCCACCTGCTGTACTCAACAAATCAATACTTTGATTTGTTGCATCACTCAATATAGACACCGCATTGGATATTTCATTTTGCATATCACCTTTTTTGAGATTGGCAAGATTGGGCGTACTATAACCCAAAGCCCCTATTTCTATGTTTTCGCATGTCTTGAGTGTATCCAAAGCATCAGTATTGTCTACGCCCCAATTGCCCAAAACAAATACTGTAGCGGGGGTATCATTGTCTTGAAGTGTATCTAAAATTGTATCTAAATACTCGTCTTTATCACTAAAGTTGATTGCCAAAGCAACTTGATTCTCAGTAGTCTCTACGCTAGTTATAGGCATTGCCTTAATTATTGACTTTCCCAACATCATAGTAGCTCCTTGAGTAAAACTCAAAGCTACAACCAACAATACCACAATCAATCCAAGTGCCAAAACATTTACGGCTGATTTCCTTTTTATTATAACACAAACCAATTTAATACCTCCAATATTTGCAATAGAATATTTTTGTTTTTAAAGACATTTTTTGTAGAAATTTGTACTTATATGAATATAATAGCAAATAATAAATATCAAATTTATTAAAAAATTTTGCAATTATCTACAAAATAATATAAACTAGAATATCTCTCTAACAAAATGTACAAACCTTTTTGTATCATTATATTGTCTTGTCCACACAATTATTACAAAAAAGAGATGGACTCGCAACAAAATACAAATCCATCTCTTATTTATCAAAACTGCACAACTCTCAAAAGTTGTAAAAATAAATCTAAAACAACAACTGACAATCTATTTAGCTATCTCCGTAGTCCTATACTCCCTTATCACATTGACCTTGATGTGCCCTGGGTACTGCATTTCTGTCTCTATTTGCTTAGCTACTTCTTTTGCCAAAAACATAGCTGCGGCATCATCTACTTCACTTGGCTTGACTATTATTCTCACTTCTCTACCTGCTTGCACTGCAAAGCATTTGTCTACACCCTTATAACTTCCTGCAATTGACTCCAATTGCTCTAAGCGTTTTACATAATGTCCAAAACTTTCACGCCTTGCCCCAGGTCTTGCTCCACTTATAGCATCTGCAATCTGTACAATTACAGCTTCAACAGATTCCATCTCTATGTCAAAATGATGAGCTGCTATACAATGTATCACTTTTTCACTTATATTATACTTTTTGCACAAGTCCACACCTATTTGGATATGTGTACCCTCTATCTCATAATCCAAAGCTTTGCCCAAATCATGTAGCAATGCCCCCAACTTGCATACAGTCACATCTGCTCCAAGCTCTGCACCTATTTGTGCTGCAAACTTGGCTACTTCTATGCTATGCGAAAGTTGATTTTGTCCATAACTCGTACGATACTTAAGTCTCCCCAAAGTTTTGACAATTTCGGGGTGCAATCCAAATATACCTAGTTCATACACAGCGGCTTCACCCGCTTCCTTGATTTTGATATCTATCTCTTTACGCATCTTTTCTACTGTTTCTTCTATCCTAGTTGGATGAATGCGTCCATCTGATATCAATTTTTCTAATGTCAACTTTGCAATCTCTCGTCTTACAGGGTCAAATCCCGACAAAACTATAGCCTCTGGTGTATCGTCTACAACAAAGTCTATACCCGTTGCTTGCTCCAATGCCCTAATATTGCGTCCCTCTCTACCAATAATACGCCCTTTCATCTCATCATTTGGCAATGTCACAGTAGAAATAGAAAGCTCACTTGCATATTCTACGCCACCTCTCTGTATAGTAGTAGCAATAATTTCTCTAGCTTTCATCTCAGCTGTTGCCAAAGTCTCTTCTTGCAACTCTCTCAATATCTTGCCCGATTCCTTTTTAGCTTCTTCTTCCATTGCTTGCAACAACCGTTGCTTAGCCTCAGACTGCGTAAGGTTTGCCGCTCGTTCTATTGCTTCTATCATTTTTTCGTGTGCCGTAGATATCTCTTGTTCCTTTATAGCAATCTTGTCAGTGCGTTCTTGATATTGCTTTTCTAGATTGTCTAGCTTTTCTCTAAACTGTACTTTGCGTTCTTCTTCTCTCTCTTTGAGTTGAGATTTCAACTCATCATTTTGCTCAATCTTTTGAGTAAGCGTTTCTTCTTTTTTGGCAATAAGTATTTCTTTTTTCTCAATTGCCTCTTCTTTTTGTTTGATAAATAGTTTATCTTGCCTTGCTTGCTCCCTTTCACCTTTTAGCTCATCTTGCTGAATTGTCACTTGTCGTTCAAACTTTTCTTTGTCTCTTGCAATCTGTTCGTGTGCCAACAATATAGCTTCTTTGGCTTGGTTTTGTGCCTTTACAACAATTTTTTGTAAACTTTCTTGAGTTAACTGTGATTTTTTTTCTATCAATCTCTTGGCTACAAAAATTCCTAAAAATCCACCTGCAATCAAAGCAACAACTATCAATACAATAGCTATTGCTGCGTTCATAATTCTCCTAAAATAATATATGTTATCAATCTTCTAACAGTATATACACTACTAGATACTAATATTATAACACAATTTGTGCTAAAAGCAAAACATTTTATTGCAGTTGAAATTTCAATTTGTAATTTTTTAATATTTAAAAAAGAAATAAAATCAATATTTGTACTTATATACAAAAAATGCCCACAAAAAAACTGTAAGACATTTTTTATTACAAATTATAAGAGTATAAAACGAAGTAGATGTTAACAACAAAATACAAACAATCAACAAAACTAGCATTATTCTTTTTTGACGCCAAAAAAGAACCAAAAAAGCATTTGGGGGGGTACGAATTCAACCCCCCCCGAACGCTTTATGGTTGATTTTATTTTAGTTGTTTCTTTTATCTTATTTACTCTATTTTATCTACGATAACTACCACCTCGGCTTGGTGTATTTCTAGAACTATTATTGTTCTTTTTTATTACAACAAAAGCAATGACACCACCTACCACAACCAAAGCAACACCTACAGCAATCAATATCCACAACCATGGATTGCCCCCCTTGTCATCATCAGGTTTGGGTGCAGCACCATCATTATCAACAACATTAAGTTCAAATTCCTTAGAATCGGCTACTCCTGTTTTTCCTACTACTTTGATTGTAAATTTCAAAACTCCTACTTGTTTGGGTATCCCCGACAATTCTCCACTGTTATTTAAAGAAAGCCATTCGGGATTACCTATTATACTAAAAGTAATTGGACCATCACCACTTGCCTCAATCTTAATATTATATTGTATCCCCACTTTAGCATCAGGCAATCTTGTCATAATTACTACAGCGTCCAAATCCTCATCTTCATCTACAATAGTTAGCGATAGTATTTTCTCATCACTCCAAACGCCCGTTTTCCCTTTTACTTTGAGCGCAATAGGGATATTAGCACCTACTTCAGTTGGCGTACCCGACAATATCCCTGTACTAGCATCTATTGACAACCAACTTGGGTTGCCTGTACCCAATGCAAACTCAAAAGATCCTGTTCCATTTGCTTCTATAGTCACACTGTATGCGACATTTTTCTTTCCGTTTGGCAAACTGCTAGTCCTTATACTAGCGTCAAACTCTTGATTCTCATCTATTATATTTAGTGATAGTGTTCTCTCACCCCAAACTCCAGTTTTCCCTTTCACTTTGAGTGCAATAGGGATATCAATACCCGCCACAGTTGGCGTACCCGACAATATCCCTGTAATAGAATCTATTGACAACCAACTTGGGTTGCCTGCACCCAATGCAAACTCAAAAGGTCCTGCACCATTTGCTTCAATCTTAGCACTATATGCTACATTTATCTTACCGTCTGGCAAACTACTATTCTTTATAGTAGCGTCCAATTCTTTTTTTTCTCCTACCAATTGTCCAACTATACCACCCAAGAACATTCCTTTGCCACCGCTGTCACCTGTACTATTACCTTTACGAGTATCTCCACTCAAGTCCCAAACAATTGCACCCGCCAACTTGTTGTCTTTGATATAATCTACTTTGATACCTATACTTTCGGCATCATCATAACTATGAAAAATCTTGTCAGTTTCACTATAAAGATATGGCACTTTTGCTCCATCATCCCAATAGCGTTTGTAATCCTTTGCAAACCAATCTACATTTTCTGTACCATTGGTTGGCGTACCTGCCAACAAATCTTCCATACGATAATATGGATTGCTGCCATTTCCCCACATACCCCCTGTAGTATTAGAAACAAATCCACCGCCGTCATTTCTTTCTGCTCCACCGTCGGGCAACCTATCACCTTTAGAACCCAATGCTGGCAACCCCAAAGTGTTGCCTGTAGTCACATTTTGTACTCCAATCCAACTACGACTATAGTATGGCACACCCATCATCAACTGATTGGACGGCACTCCTTGCCTTATATATTCTTTGATTACTGCATCTATCCACATTCCATCTTCAGCAGGATTTGTAGTCACAGATGGCTTGTATAGTGGAGCATTGTGATTGGCGACTGTATCCAAGCCAAAACTTCCACCAAAATAGTCATATGCCATATAGTTGACAGTATCTACATATTGTACTAATTCACTTGGCTTGATATACTGTATATTGCTTATTCTAGGTGTTGTAGCACAACTGAGTTGATAGTACTTTTCGGTATCCATACTCAAATTAGTAAGTTTTGCTCTCACTGTCTTGTGCAAATCCAAAAATTGTTGTGCTGCTTGCGGTGTAGTTGGATACTCCCAATCTATATCAATACCATCAAAACCGTACTTTACCATCAAATCTACAAGACTTTGAGCAAACTTGTCTATGCGGGCAGGCGTACTAGTAGCATCTTCAAACTCATGATTTTCACTATAAGTCCAACCACCTACACTAAACACAAAGTACTTATCTTTGTACTTTGACAAATTGTGTTTTACTCTATTGAGTACATCACCACCAGCATTCCAATTTCCACCTACATTCAATGCAACATCAGGGTCATCAAATTGTACACTTGGATTGTCAGTATTTGTGTTGACAGGTTTTACAAAAGAGTATGTCACATGAGTGACAGTATCATAGTCTATATCCTTGTCTATATCAAAATACTCATGCCCAACATAAAGTCCCCAAGACGGCATATAAGCAAAAACCTTGGTATTGGCTCTAAGTTTATCTCTCTCAGCGTCCAAAAAATCTTGTATTTCTTGTTGACTAGCCTTGGTAAACTCAAATGTATATTGTGGCGTAGGTGAAGTTGAAGATACAAGAGTCCAAGCCCATGTATCACTCTCTGATGGATTTGGCACCCAAGCGGATACAGTTTTCCATAATTGATTTTTCCATACAAAATATGTTCCAACACCAACATCTGTTCCATTGGCGAAACTTGTATCCCACATTTTTGCATCAGCCCACTCATTTTTTGATGCAACTCTAACAGTTTGGTTGCCACCAAATTGCATTCCCTCTGCACCCGTCTTCCACAATCCATCATTTGTATTACTATACATCCAAGAACTGTCAAATCCAACAATAATGTTGTCTTTGTCATTCATTGTCAATTCAGCTCTTATGCTATGTGACAATAATGTACTCCCCCCCCCCC
>WRGC01000014.1 GCA_009787385.1 Bacillota bacterium | reverse complement strand
AGGTTGATTGAGCTTGGCTACTACTAGATTAGTCCCACCTGTACCACCCTGCATATCTAGCGTCACTATATATTCATCTGAGTCTGCTGCTACCCACTTAGCATGTATTACCATTGGTGTCCAATCAAGATTAATACTATCTTCATCTCTAGGACAATACATTTCTTGATCATACCACATATCTCCATCTCCACTTACTTCAAAATCGCTATCTAAATCCGTAAAAAACCCTGCAAACCTGTATCCTGCTCTTGTTGGAGCTGGCATTGATGAAAGTTTTGTATTCCAATAAACCTCAATTTGATTTTTATCATTTATTTTTGAATCCTGTGGCAATACCCCACCATTTGGATTTAGCATTATATTGCGTGGTTCACCACTGATTGTGCCATAAGCAGGTGTAAGTGTTATATCTTCATGCAAGTCATATGTTTTTGAAGCTATCATTGGAGTCCCTTGAGGATTTCTAGAATTGCGATCATTAGCCACATAATAAAAAACAAGTTCTTCATTTATAATAGTATAAAAGCCATAACAACCCGTCCTTGACAGTTTTGTCTTTACTCTTGGTATGTTTGGGACCAACTCTCCAAAACTCACTTGCACAGGTGACGGGACTGGACCTTCACCAATATCTTGAAAGGTTATTGTAAATGTCTCTTTAGCACTTGCAAGTTTTGCCCCGCCTTCCCCATGCTTTTGTGTCATGTTTGAAAAACTAGAAAACCCAAGACAAATACTAAATAACAACAAAACAATAATATATTTTTTTAAAAAATTAAATTGTAAAACGCTATTATTTTTCATAATATACTATAATATTAACACAAAAACAACTAAATTGTAAACAATATTGATATATGTTTGATTTGTCAATATTTACAAAATGTACATTGTTCTATGATAAATAATACTCTATTCAAGAGTGTACAAATAGTATATTAAGATAGAAAGAAGTATAGTATAGTACAGTTAATCAAAATCAACCTTAAAGCGTTCGGGGGTTTGGGGGTTTGGGGGGATTCGCAACCCCCCAAATGCTTTTTTGATTCTTTTTTTGGCGTCAAAAAAGAATAACGCCTGTTTTGTTGATTGTTTGTATCTTATTGTTAATAATAGCTCACTCTAAACTCCTAACACAACAATACTTTATTATTTATAGCAGTAAAAATCAAATTGCAATCTCATATATATGTGTTGAGGTTGCAATTTATGTTTTAGATTAATTGTACACAGCTAACGCCCTTTATTTCTAGAACTTGGGGGCTTTTTTGTACTACTTGTAGGTGTCCTTTTTGTGCTATTAGATGGTGTCCTAGTCCTACTACTCATTGTACTACTTCTACTACTTGTTGATGGTCTTACCACTCTACTCCCAATGCTAGCACTAGCCCTTCTCTTACTCCACACATACACTCCCGCCCCACCAGCACACAATGCTACTGTAGTTGCACTTGCAATTATCCAGCCCGCACTTCCACCACTACCGCTACTTTGTGCGGGTGGCATAATTCCGTCCCTATCTTTGATATTGATTGCAAACTCTTTTTGACCAAAAGCTCCATTAGCCCCAACAACTTGCACTACAACCCTTATCCCAGAACCCGCTTGATTGGGTGTACCATACAAAAAACCATCATTAGATATATTTAGCCAATTTGGACTACCTGTACCCAATGTAAATGTAAATGGACCTACACCACTTGCACTTACACTAGAAAAATATGCTGAGCCAACTTGCCCATCTATAAGTGAGTTTGTAGATATATATACATCATTGTTGTTATTGCCACCACCATTGCCATTGTCACCACCGCCGCCATTTCCACCTCCATTATTTCCTCCACCACTACCATTATCACCACCACCGTTGCCATTGCCTAGAGTTTTTCCTACCAAACGCCCTACTACTTTTCCTATTTCAAAAGCAGGACTTGTACTGTTGCCATTTCGTGTATCACCTGACAAATCCCATACTACAGCTCCCCCCAACTTATTATCCATTATATAATCAACCTTGATACCAACACTCTCAGCATCATCATAACTATGATAAATCTTGTCAGTTTTGCTATATAAGTACGGTACTTTTGCACTATTATCCCAATATCTCTTGTAGTCTTTTGCCATCCATGTTACTACATTTGTATCTTGCCATGTACTACTTGTGGGCGTACCTGCAAGTAGGTCTTCCATACGATAATATGGATTAGAACCATTTCCCCACATTCCACCCGTACTATTTTGTATAAATTTCCCGTCATCATCTCTCTCCCCTCCCTCTGCTGGCAACTGAGTAGCAAGCCCTCCCATACCAGGCAAACCTGCCACAAGTTCGGTATCAGGTATTCCTATCCAACTGCGACTATAATATGGTATACCCATCAACAATTGCTCAGGTGGCACACCTTGTGCTAAATAAGCTTTTATAGTAGCATCAATCCACAAGCCATCTGCTTCGTCTTTTTGTGACATGATAGATGGCTTGTACAATGGAGCGTTGTGTCCTGCCATTGTATCTAGTCCAAAACTACCCCCGCTATAGTCATATGCCATATAGTTGACTGTATCTACATACTTAATTATTTCCTTAGGTTTTATATACTGTATCTTGGATATTCTAGGTGTAGTAGCGCAACTAAGTTGATAGTACCTACCCGTACGCAAACCCAACTCTGTCAATTTTTCTCTCACAATTCTGTGCAAATCTAGATACTGTTGTGCTGTTGTATCATTCTCAGGATATTCCCAATCTATATCTATACCATCAAAGTTGTACTGTTGCATAAAGTCAACCAAACTTTGAGAAAATTGTTCCATTCTAGCTGGCGTACTAGTAGCTTTTTCAAACTCATCATTTTCACTATAAGTCCATCCACCAACGCTATATACAAAATATCTATCAGGATAGCGTGACAAATTGTTTCTTATTCTGTTTAGGATATCGCCCTGAGTATTCCAAGGTCCAGGCTGACTTAGGTTGAGTGCAGCATCGGGGTCATCAAACCTAACACCAAAATTGGTAGTATTGACAGTAATGTCATCTACATGTTGATTGTCATGCTTAATTTGATTGTCAGGCAATTTCTTGTCAAGGTCTATTGGTTTTACAAAAGAATAAGAAACATGTGTTACCCTACTATAATCAATATCTTTATCTACATCAAAATGCTCATGTCCACCATACACACCCCAAGAGGGCATATAAGCAAATACCTTAACATTGTTTCTCAACCTAGCACGCTCTTGTTCTAAGTATTCTAGAGTTGCCCTATTGCCCGTGCCTTTTGTATCAACAATGTCATTTGAGATATTTGCAGATGTACTATTGGCTAAAGATACAAATGACATTATACTCAACACCAACGACACACACAGCATAGCAAGCAACACAATTCTTGCCAATCGTGAGTTGTGGTTGATATTGTTTTTTTGAATACTATTTTTCATACTTCACCTTGCAATTGTATACAAAATAGTATGTAACTTGCAATATATTTTTATAACGAAATTATAAGACAAAAACATCACCCAAAAATGAATGATGTTTTGCAATACTTTGCATATATTTTTTATAATATTAGAGTATACAAATAGAGTACATTTAAGATGGACAGATTAAACAAGTAACACATAAATAAAAAATCAACCTTAAAGCGTTCTAGGATTTGGGGGATTCGCCCCCAATAGCTTTTTGGTTCTTTTTTGGAGTCAAAAAAGAATAACACTACTTTTGTTGATTGTTTGTATCTTATTGTTAATAAAACCTAGTTATGCTTTCATAATATTACATTCTAAACAACCTAAACAACTTATAGTACAATTTGGCCATTATGTGTGTTGTTACGCTTTCGCTTTTTCTTTAAAATATATAGAAAAGTCAAACACCCAACTATACCCAATGCACTTCCACCGCCTATCAAACTAAGTATCAACCCTGCATTGTCATTGTAATCAAACCACCCAAAACCCTCTTCAAAGCTTGCCGATGTCCATCTAGCGTAAAGCGTAGCATCGCCCTGAATATCCCAAGCTCTAAGCGAATTCATGTTTTGATCATAATATTGAATTGCATCGTCGCCGTCTACCTTGTTAAAATATCCCACAAATCTATAAGTTGCTCTTATAGGTGGATTTAGATTGGTATCCAATGCATATCCATATATGCCTATAGTACTTTTAGTCCCTCTTACACCACCCATAGAATCCAGTGTAACAGTATATTTGCTTATCCATCTTGCGTATAATGTAGCATCTTCCATCTTGTCCCAATCATTCACGCTCTGCATTACATCACCATAATACTGCTTTCCACCTTGATTAGCGGTATCCCAATAACCATCAAAGATACAACCTTCTTTAGACGGTATCATCAATTGATAATCCCCATCGCTAGGTGTTGGCATTGGGCTTCCGTACTCTACTGACATAGTATCACTGTATCCAGAGCCACCATTGGGGTCTAGGGTTAATACAAACAGATTAATTTCTTCTCTATAAAAATTTATAATGTTTTGCGGTTTATCCAATTCACCATCATTCACACCATTTCTATTGCTACCAATACCAAATCCAAATAGCATACCCAAAACTCCCACCCACAACAAGGCAAGAGACAGAGCAATAATAAATGATTTTTTGATAGAATAATTCATCGTATTTATTATATGTTGTAGCCGTTATGCTTTAGTATTAAATATAAAAGTAATGTAAAAATAGAGTACATTAAAATAGAAAGAAAAAAACAATCAAATAAAATCAACCTAAAAGCGTTCGGGGGTTTGAGGGGATCGCCTCCCCCAATAGCTTTTTTGATTCTTTTTTGGCGTCAAAAAAGAATATTTGTTGATTGTTTGTATTCTGTTGCCAATAACTCTAGTTGTAAACTCTATAGTTGATTACAAAAATTATACTTGTTGCAAGACTTTTCAATACATTTTTAAGGCTTAAATTTGATAATACACTACAAATATTACCACCAATCGTTGCTATTTTTGCTGTTTTTATTATTATTAAAACTATTATAGTTGTTATAATTATTATAATTGCTATGATTGTTGCCGTAATAATCATAGTTAGAATAATAATCTCCATTACTATAATCAACTATACTAGCATTTTTTCGGCGTTTTAGCATAATTGTGATTGATGTGACACATACTCCTACAAAACCAATTGCCAAAGCAAATGAAATATACATAAATGCAGGCGAACTAAAAAAACTTGAATAAAATGAAGGTTTTTCTACTTTTGGAGCAGAACCATCTATACTTGCCCACATAGCATAAAGTACAGTTTGCACCTCATTTCCATCTTTATCAACAACAGGATCAAACAACCACACTCCTTCAAACTCATCCATGCTAGGTGAAAGATTAAAATAACCCACACCCATATTTTGGTTGTATATTTCCAATCCCATTCTACCATCTCCACTCTCCCAATAATTCCATTCAGGTGTCAAAAATCCCGTCCAATAACCCTTAAAATAAAACCCTGACCTAGTAGGTGCTTTTATTCCAATCCCAGTTGGTACTCTTTCTCCCCAAATCATATCTACATAATCTGATCCACCCGTACCACCCACTTTATCCAAAAATACTCTCTGTGTAGTTTGAGATACATCCGAATCACTATAAGAACTTGTTTGTGTATGCGTTGCCAACTCTATACCTTGTACAGTATTGCCGTAGTCCACTATACTCAATTGATGTTGAGTTGCAAAATTGTGAGTGTTGGTAATATCCAACTGCACACTCATCCAACTCATTGCCAGTAGCAATACAAATACTATCAAGCTCAAATATAATGTACTTATCTTTCTATACATGTGTACTATTATAGCATTAATTTACACAAATGTAAAGTTGCTAAAAACAAACTACATTTGTAAAATTTTACAAATGTTATTATTTTATACATTTATTAGACATATAACTAAAAATATAATAACAAAAATACTATTGCACCAACTTTCAAATTAGTGCAATAGTACTCAAACAGTATTTTTATTATCCAACTTTTGCTATAATAAAGTTCTATAATAAGATGACAATATACAAGGAGAGATTGTTAACAAAGATACAAACCATCAACCAAACCAAGATTATTCTTTTTTGACTCTAAAAAGAACCCAAAAGGCTATTGGTGGTGCGAATTAAAACACCCAAAGACTTTATGCTTGCTTTTATTCTAAGTTCTTCTTTCTTTCAATCTTAATACACTCTATTTATACACCCCTAATAAAATTTTCACAAAGTGACTACAACCCACAGTTGCTAATTCCAAAAATTGTTCCACCATTCCAACAAAAAAGAACGATATTCCCAATAATCACTAGGCAAATCTGTGAGAAAACATAAAGGGGGATACACTACGCACCACCAATTTTTTCCATCTCCATTACCCAAAGTAATCAACAATGCATCATAGTATCCACTATCTACCACAATCCCTTCATAAATTCTAGTAGGAAAAAATTCGTTGTCTAAAGATACACTTGACTTGTACTCTTTGCCTTGGTTGTTCAATACATCGTCGCTCCAAGTGAGTATATCATCTTGCAATTCTTGCAATGCCGTATAGGCTTGCTGTCTATCATTGACATTTTTCAAATTATCAGTAAGTCTACTAGTGATTTCATCTCTTACAAGCAATTTGACTCTTTGATCTTCTTCACTGTCACTGTTGGCAATTATATGTATTCTTATCAACTCAGTAGACATAGTTGACTTCTTTGGAATTACGAGAGAAATCAATAGTCCAACAACAATACATACTACTACAATACAAAATATTTTCTTAGATTTTATCATACAACAATTGTAGACACATCTAAAAATTTTTATACATATAATAATATCCAATAATAAAAATAAATAGTATACGAATATAGTATATTAATATGGAAAGGAAGTAACAACTTAAATAAAAACAACCATAAAGCGTTCGGGGGGTTGGGGGAATCACACCCCCAATAGCTTTTTTGATTCTTTTTTGGCGTCAAAAAAGAATAATGTTTGTTTTGTTGAAAGTTTGTATTCTGTTGCTAATAACTCTAGTTGTACACTATATAAAAATATAATAATTTTGACAACTAGAAAATATTTGTCCCACAATCTAACAACTGCTCTTAATAAACTCAACAAAACTATCTACATCACAAAACTTTTGATAAACTGAAGCAAATCTAATATAAGCCACACTATCCAATTGCTTGAGTGCTTCCATGATTATTGCCCCTATCTTGCTAGATTTTATCTCCAAATCCAAAGAATTGAATACTTGTTGCTCTATGTTGTATACTAGCTCATCAATCTTAACTTCGGGTATTTCTCTCTTTTGACAAGCCTTGACAATACCCGCTCTAACCTTGGATATATCAAAAGGACGCCGTTCACCATTGTTTTTGACAACTACAAACTGCTCTCTATCTACAAACTCATATGTAGTAAATCTCTTGCAACATGACAAACACTCTCTGCGTCGCCTAATACTATCCACACCATTGTCACGAGTATCTACAACCTTACTTTCCAAATGTCCACAAAAACTACATTTCATAACTACATTATAATAGCTGTATAGTATATAAGTCAATTGATTTGGAATATTATGTCAATTTAAGAGCGTAAAACAATAGTTATTACAATAAAATACAAACTTTCAACAAAACAGGCATTATTCTTTTTTGACGCCAAAAAAGAACCAAAAAAGCTCTTTGGGGAATCCCCCCCTGAATGCTTTATGGTTGTTTTTATTTAATTGGGGTGTTAATTCTTTCTAGATTAATGTACTCTATTTACACACTCTCTATCAATTCCAACTCTTCAAAATAATACTCAAAAAATTTGAACACAGTTGTTATTGGGTCACAACTAGACAAAGGTTGTTGTATTTTGGGGCTATATTGTTGTTGCAATCTCTGTGCATTAGCTATTGCCATACTGATAATATCTCGTATATTGTCTTGAGTATATTCAAGTTGTTTGCTATTACAAGCACATTGCAATAAGTTATCAAAAATATTATTGTCTGTTTTATTGTATGCTTGTCCAAGCTTTTGTTTTAGTTTGTCAAAATAATAATTTCTATTAGTTGCAACATTATAGTAATCAAAGTGTAACAACAACCAAAGTTCAAAGCTTTGTATACTGTACAACGCAAAAACTTTGGTGTTACGGTTGCTTAATTTTTCAGCCTTTGATATAGCTTGTTCAAATTGATTATCATCATTGTCATCTCTATCAAAAACTATCCAAACAGTATCATAATCGTCAATGTTTATAGATGATTTTTTAGTTTTATTTTTTCTTTTTATTTCTTCTACCAACTGTAATGGTGATACACCTGATTTGTGATACCTAACCTTTAATACATCTTGTCTAATACTTGTACGACTACTATTTAAACCATTCAAAAACTTGACTGCACCTTTAAAATAATTTACCTCGGTACACTTAGCATTGCATACAATCAACGCCTTGTGTACTGGCAATCTAGTATCAACTTTTCTTGATGACAACCATACTTTTGGGTTGTTGGAACTTTGTTTATCTTTAGACATTTGACTGACCCCAATTAGAAATTTTTTCAAAATACGGGTCTGCACCATATCTTCCCTCTAGATATCTCTTGGCAATATTTCCATCTTTTCTTGTAACTTTACCATCATCTTCCTTTATTTCTATTAGAGAATATAATTCAGAATCTTGCTCATCTGTCAAAGCCATAAAATATATTTCATCTCTTCTAAAAATTTTGCTATTCATAGTAGTCATATCATGAGAAGTAAATATCAACTGACCACCACCTGTATTTATATCTGGATTGGTATACAAACCAATAATCTGTTCAAGCAATTTAGGATGCAGTTTTGAATCCAATTCATCAATAAAAAATGCAAAACCTACTTTCAATGAACTTATTATAAAAGGGACAAGTCCTACTATTTTTTTCGTACCCATTGACTCCCATTGAAATGACAATGAAATTTCTTTATCTCCAATCTTGTGAATAGTTTTAAATTCTATTTGTCTTTGCTTAAAATTACCATGTGGCAAGTTGATATTTTGGTCTATTTTTCTTATCTCATAATCAAATACTTTTATATCGAATGCTTTTAATATTTTAAGTATTTCCTTTTTAAATTCCTTATTTTCATTTTGCTCAATAATGATGTTTAACAACAATCCTTCTTGATTGACATCATTATAATCTATAAACCTACTATCTAAAAACCACTGTACAATATCCTTGATTGGCGATTCGTTGTAAAATTGATTAATAAATACTAGCAAAGGCATATCTTGAGATACCTTTGATGCCATATTTTCTGTTATTGTACCCGATATATTTTTGCAAGGTATACTTACTTTTTGTTCTATTCTTTCATACAACAATTCTATCTCACTATTTTTTTCTCTTTTGTACAAATATTCCTTTTTAATAACATTGTTAAAAACATCAAATCCATATTTGTATTGAATATTTTGTAATTCAATTACAACTTCAAAACAAGTAGGCTTATTTTTGCTCTCATTATCAAACCAAAATGGTATACACAAATTGGGTGGCACTTGAGACAATTGCCCACCACCATAATTTTCAAACATCTTAGTAACAAAAAACTGCATTGCTCTAAACGCTAGCAATAGAGTAGTTTTGCCACCACCATTTGGACCATAAATTGCAACTACAGGCAATGTATTGCCTGCAATCAAACTATCCTTATGTTCCTTTATACTTCTACCATCCAATGCCTGCATATCCAAAGTTACTCTTTCTTTTATACTTCTAAAATTTTGTACACTAAACTGCAACAACATAAAAACTCCTTAAAAACACTTTACATTACAGTATATGATAAAAACAACTATTAGTGATAAAATTTATCACTAATAGTATAGCACATTTTATTTAAAAAATCAACAAAAAAATAATAATTTAAAACAATTCTACAAAAAACTCTACAATTTCAAGCAATGATAGTGCAATATATTTTTCAAAACTAGCAAAGTACCCATGAGTAATATCGTTGTAATTAATCAACTTGGTATTGCAATTGTATTGATTTAGTTGATTGTACAATGCTATTGCATGATCTCTTAAAGGGTCAAATTCACAACCAAAAATTAGTGTTTTGGGAAAATTGTTAAAAGACAAGTTGATTGGATTGGCTTTGTCAAAATACTCTTTAGTCATATGTTTTGGCAAATAAAGCTTGTACATTTTTATAAGGCTCTTTTTGGTAAGCATACATCCCTTGGCATATTTTTGTATAGATGGATATTTATTTCCACTATCCTTAGTTACTTCTTCTACCATTGGATACAAGAGTATTTGCCCTATTATACTATTTGTTGTGTCTTGCAATTGTGACAACACACTATGTATTGTATTTAGGACAATGCTACAACCAGCACTGTCACCCATAAGAATTATACCTTTGTACAAAATATCAATGTTTAAATTTGTCAATATGTAGTTGCACAATCTTATTGCTATGTCACACTTATATTTGGGTGCTAGTGGATATTTTATCACTAGTATATTACAACCTGTTGAGTAGCACATATCTCTCAATCCACCATCAGCAGAATTGAAGTTGCCATACACAAAACCACCACCATGAAAATACACAATCAAGGGCATTATTTTGTTTGAATCTCCGTTGTACAATCTACATGATGTCTTGCCTAAACCTTTTAGTTGTGATTGCGAAAATTGTTTAATCAAATTTGAATCCAAAAAATCATGAGGATTGTGTGACAATAATAATTTTGAAATTCTAATATGCTTGTTTTTGGATTTATAAAATCTAAATTTGGTAACCAATCTCTGTAGCCATATACAGTCACTAAAAGGCAACCATCTCATAATATTGGACAGTCGCCTTGCAGGGGGGTGCATTTTTGTTTTGTCAAATTTTGGCATAACTTTTTAGAACTTTATAAGTTTAGATTGTTGTATATCATACAAGCAAGCACTTATTATAGGCAAAGACAATATTTTGGATATTGCATTACAGTATAGATCCAATTGTCTATTGTATGCTTGAATATTGTCTTTATTCACACTATACTTGTAGTCTACAACTATTATGCCATTAGATTTGATTGCCATAAAGTCTACTATACCTTGTATAAGATTTGTATTATAATGCTGACTTGCAAGCACTTGATTTGTTCCATCTACAACAGTGAGACTAGTTGCATTGAGCATAAAGTTTTTTTCTCTAAATACTTTTGCACCAATACTCAAATCAAACAGTGTTTTGTGTGCCTTTCGTATCAATTCTTTTTTTATACTTGATAATTCTACTTCAGTAATAACATTTTGCAAACTAGCATATGCATCTTCAAATGACACACTCAAATCCAATGCTTGCAATACTTTGTGGTATAACTTTCCTATGTCCAAAACCTTATCTTCGTACAATACAGGCTCTGTATCTTCTGTCTTAAGCAATCTTGTTACTGATGACTTTGATACCATTGTAGACTTGCTTGGTATTATAGATATAGTTTGCTTGACTTGCTGCAACAAATCATCAGGGGGAGTCCCAAATACATTTGTTTTTAATTCTTTATCTAATATCTTACTATCATCTTTTTGATTATCTATCCCAAACTGTTGCCAATCTTCTTCATAAAAACAGTTGTCATACAATCCCAATTTTTGCACTATTGGGTATATCCAATCAGACCACTTAGACACATTGTCACCTGTTTTGTATTCACTTGCACTACTATCTACCACTAGCAACAATTGCTTTTTTGCTCTAGTCAAAGCTACATACAACAATCTCATTTCTTCATTTATAGATTTGTTGGCTATCTTGTACTTAAAATACTCAAATACAGCATTTGTGTGAGTTTCGCCCTCTTCTAAATCAAAAACTTTGCTAGCCAAACCCAATTGGTTATCCAACAAAAACTTGTCTCTAGCATAGTCTTTGTGAAAGTTACTATCTATAGTAGGCATAATAATATAATCATATTCTAGCCCTTTAGAAGCATGTACAGTGATAATTTTGATACAATCATTTGTCTCAACTTGTCTAGCTTTGGGTGGATTGTCAAACACACTTTGCAAAAATCTAAATAGATCATGTTGATAAGGGTGCGATTCTATATCTTGCAAAAACCAATACAAAGACTCTATACTGTCATTCTTATTATATAATGACAACAAAAAATCATGTTGTGCTACTATAGTATGTGCAAGTTGTGCAACTGTCAAACTGTTTTTGAGTGATTGATAATTTTCTAATTTGTCAAATAATGATTTTAGTGCAACAGATATCTCATCTTGAGTATCTTTGTAATAAAGTTCGCAACATTCACAAAAACTGTAAGTTTGAGAATAAGACAACCTAATTTTGGACAAAGCTATTTCATCTAATCCCACAAATCCACTACGCAACACAGTAGCTAAGGCTATATCATTGTGAGAATAATCTACTAGTGACAAAAATTGCAACAAGCTACTACTTGCTACACTATCCAATACCGTCTTTGATTGTTCTAAGTTGGTAGTTAGTCCCAACTCATTTAGTTTATCACGCAACTTAAAACAAAATCTATCTCTACTATGAGTAAGTATTGCTATGTCCTTTAACTCCACACCTTGATTTATTACCAAATTAGATATGTGTCTTACTATCACATCTATCTTAGGAGCTTGTTTGTCAATTTGATTGACATGATTGATTATATCATATGGTGGCAAATTTTCTGGTCTTTCAGTCTTTGCTACATGCACAATTTTGGTTATCACCGCTTTGAGAGTATTGTCTACAACATCATTCTCTTGTTTGCCTGTCAACATGCTATCTAACGCATAATCACTTCCACCATTGGCTAAAGTCATAGTTGGAGCAAAAACAGCATTTACAAAATCCAAAATTTGGTTACGACTTCTAAAATTGCCATTAAGCTTTATAAGTTTCATGTTGTTGTCTAGCAAACTATTAGCAGACATTTTGTCTACAAAAAACTTTGGGTCACACATTCTAAAGCCGTATATACTTTGCTTGACATCTCCAACTACAAACACTTCTGCTTTTTCACCCAATATCCCCAATATCTTGTCTTGTAATGGATTGATGTCTTGATACTCATCTACAAACAAATGACTAATACTATTGGTCATTTCCAATCTTGCTTGCTCATTGCCCAAAACTTTTAGCATGCAATGCTCTATATCACTAAAGTCTATCTTTGCTATCATTTGTTTTGCCATATCATACTCATCACAAGTTTGAAGAACCAACCTAATAAGTTCTTTTGCAATATTGTATGACAACTTAGAATCTTTGAGTGGGGCAAACAACGAACTACTACTATCACTTATATACTTTTTTAAATCCTTAAATTCTTCATAAGCTTCTATATGCAAAAAGTTGTCCTTATCAATATTACATTTTTTTTGACTAAGTACAGACAATTGTGTATCCACACCTGATATCAATGATTGCAACTCTGCCACATATATAGAAAAATCCATTCCCAATTTAGTAGCATTGGTATGAAAATTAAGCAATCTATCTTGCAAAGCTTGTATCTTTGACACTACAATCTGTTCGTACAATTTTGCAACTTCATGTGGATTGTCATGACAATCCACGGCATGTTGCAACCACCCTTTCCAATCAACTTGAGCCTTTGCATATTGATATATTTTTACTATTTGTTCTTTCAAAGCTCTATCAGAGCGGTTTTGGAGCATGATGTTGTATAAATCCAAAAAGTCTTCTGTAGGGTTTTGGTGAGAATCCTCAATAACTTTTGAAATACTATCACTCAATATAATAGCACTCTCTTGCTCATCCATCAGTACAAAATCAGGATCAACAGAGCATGCATAAAAATACTGTCTTAAAAATCTAGAACACAAACTATGAAATGTACCAATACTAGCTTCATTGATACTATCTACAAGTGTAGCAAATGTTGGGTCAGTAGTAGCCAATTCTCCAAGTTTTTCTTTGAGTTTTGTCTGCATATCCAAAGCTGATGCCTTAGTAAATGTAGATACCATCAAACCAGAAACATTTATTTTTTCTTTCAAAAGCCTTAATATTCGTTGAATCATTACAGTAGTCTTTCCACTACCTGCACTAGCTGATACAATTACACTACCTATTTGGTCTATTGCTTGTTGTTGATCTTTTGTAAATTTCAGCATATGTAAAAAATTAGCCATAAGATAATAGCATTAGTAGTAATATATTTTTTAATAAATTAACTACCAAATACTTGTACCATATGACTGTAAAAAATTATATAATCAATTCTTTTTTCTTAGATATAGACAATATTTCTTGTTTATCAGCTTCGTATCCATTGCGATCTAACATTGCAAATGTAGAAACTTTGCCTTGTTCTACACCAGGTTGATTGTATGTGTCTATATTGAGCAAAGCCCCTGCAAATGCAGTTTGCATCATTAGATAAGCCAACAGTTCACCTATCGTATATGGATTTAGCTTGTCCAATATTATGTTATAATTAGGTTTTTGTGTCTTAGTAACTGCATATTCTGTAGCTACTCTCTCAGCAGACAACAACTCAGCAAAGGTATGTCCACTCAAAAAATCACCTATATCTATGCCATCAACTTTAGGGATTTTAATTTTATTACAAAAATCTTGAACTGTAATAAATGTAATAACCTTATCAAAAGGACCTTCATTGAAAAGTTGTACCATACTATGTTGATCCGTCGCCCCTAGAGACTTGACAGGGGTTTGTCCTACATGAACTGTATTGCCATCTAGATCTACAGCTTTGCCCAAAGATTCTGCCCACAATTGAGCATAAAAATCTGCAAAATACTTAAGTCCATCTGCATATGGCATCATAACCCCAATATTCTTACCTCTTTGCATATTAAGAACTTGCAAATATGCTGTCATCAATGCTGGATTTTTGTAAATATCATTGACAAAACATTTGTTTTGAAAATCTCCTGCACCTTTAAGTAATTGTTTGATATCCAATCCAATACATGCAAAAGCAACCAATCCAACCACACTAAGCACACTAAATCTACCACCTGCACCTTTGGGAACTTCATACATTTTAAACCCTTGAGCTTTGGCAACACCAAATATATCACCCTTGCCAAAACTAGTTATTACAGTAATAGATTTCTTAGCTTTGTCCTTGCCCAATTTTTTGACTAGCAAATCATACACATACAAAAATTGTGCCAAAGTCTCACTAGTATTTCCGCTCTTAGTAGTGACAATAAAATGAGCATTTTCTATATCAATAACATCTAATAATGATGACATTCTATTAGGATCTACATTGTCTTCAACATATAGACGAGGAGCTTTTCTTGTTGCATGAGAAATACTATTGTATCTCAAATGAGTCAATGCCGTTGCTACAGACTGTACCCCAAGAGCCGAACCACCTATCCCAAACACCACCAAATCAGTACAAGTATCTTTGATAGTTTTGCCGTACTCTACAATCTCATCAATATACTTTGTGTCCATATGTGGCATTGACATCCACTCTTGCCAATCTTTTCCCTCTTTACTTTTGACAAAGTTAAATGCACTGTTTATCCAATCTTTGTCCTTAACTGATTGAATAGCTATATTGATACCATGTTCGTCGCCAATGATATCACTTGTCATATTATTGAAATCTACTTTTAACATGCCAATATTATAACACTATTTTATAAATAGCACAATAAAAAACAACAGTCCAATAGATTTTAAAATCCAATAGACTGTAGTATTTTTATATTAAAACTTCAAAAAACTAATCCAAACAACCATCCAAATATTGCATCTCCATTGTAGTGTATTCTAACGGGATATCATACACTTTTTCATATGTATCCTTCCACATTTGATAATTGGTATGCATCATCATATTGAGATTTTGTGATACAGTATTGGCTGGATCTGGATATATAATAGGGTGTATATTTACTACAAATTCCTGTACAAAGAATCCATCTGGTCCAATTTTGTCACTATCTTTTAAGGTAATAAAAAGTGGAATAATAGGAGCATTGTTTTTTGCTGCAAAGTGAAATGCTCCCTTTTTGAATGGTCTAGGTTTTTTATAATTCCACCACATAGCTTGCTCAGGATATATAAGCACTTGTTTGCCTTTAGAAAGCAATGTTTTGATAGCTCTACTTGTCTCCATCGTCACTCTCATGCTTGTTTGGTCTGTCTCTTGTACAGGGAGAGTATTGCAATGACGCATCAAATAACCAATTATACCAGGATAACTGTAATTTCCCTCACGCACTACCTTGTGCAATACAAACCTGCGTTTTGTCCAATGTTCCTTCAAAGCTAGATAAGCTGCATAGTTGTCAAAAATATTACAGTGATTGCATGTAACCATAGCACTACCACAAAATCCTTGCAAATTTTCTAACCCCGTAGTACCCTTGTATATAGCCTTATCCTTTTGCCATTTTTTAAAAAATCTATTGCCCGCAAAATTGGCAATCTTGTTTACAATTTTACTTGTCCATTTTACATTCAACAAATCTAGCTTGTCCACATCTATAGGCACAGTTGGAGCATCAGCTTCTACATCTAAATGAAACAACCCATGTCTCTCATTATAAGCTATCTTTTGCAACACATCAAGCCTATCTTGAGCTTGTGGTATGTGAATTGTATTGTCAATTGTAGTAGTTAATGCCATAGATGCTTCCTAAGTAATTATATTATTAATAAAAAACAAATTAATTTGATTATTAATAAATTTTTATATAATATAAAAAATCAAATATACTAAACAATAATTTGCAATAAAATTATTATCTTAAAATTTGTTTTTCAAACCAAATATTTGGCAGTATAAGAATTAGAACATTTCAACAAATCAACAGGAAAACCCTCAAATACTATTTGTCCACCATTTGTTCCGCCATCAGGACCTATATCTATTATCCAATCTGCTCTTTTTATAACTTCCAAATTATGTTCTATTACTACAACTGTATTGCCCGAATTAACCAACTTGTTTATAATAGTCAATATATTGTCTATATCACTTAAATGCAAACCTGTAGTAGGCTCATCTAAAATATAAATATTGCCATTTTGATTAAGTTCTTTTGCAAGCTTCAACCTTTGACACTCACCACCCGACAAAGTATTCAATGATTGCCCTAATGTCATATAACCCAATCCAACATCTACCAAACTTTGCAAAACCGAAACTATATCTTTATTTTCAAAAAATTCTAAGGCATACTCTATTGTCATATTGTTTATGTCTACAATACTGTTGCCTTTGTATTTATATTCCAAAACTTGCTTATCATACCTACCGCCGTTGCACTCATCACAAATTATTTCACTAATATCCATAAAAGACAAATTTAGCTCTATAGCA
Source organism: Bacillota bacterium (assembly GCA_009787385.1). Classification (GTDB taxonomy): domain Bacteria; phylum Bacillota; class Clostridia; order Christensenellales; family Pumilibacteraceae; genus WRGC01. The sequence continues at coordinate 22,050 of WRGC01000014.1, read as the reverse complement.
CCCGTACCATTACACTTTTTGCAAGCTCCTTGAGAATTATAGCTAAAAAGACTATGCTTTTGATTGTTTGACTTTGCAAACAATTTTCTTATATTCTCCATTATACCTGTATATGTTGCTATATTAGATCTAATATTTCCACCAATACCACTTTGATCAATCTTTATGCAATCAAACTGTTTTGCAAATACACTATTGACAATAGTAGACTTACCAGAACCTGCCACACCTGTTATGCAACAAAACATACCTTTGGGGATAGATAGTGATATGTCTTTGAGATTATGCATACTAGATTTTGAACTAACAAAAAATTGAGTAGGTTTTGTCTGTTTTGTATTTATGCTTGCTTTTTGATTTAAATATTGTGATGTCAAGCAATTGGCTTGCAACAAATCATCAAACTTACCCTCAAACATAATCTTTCCACCATGCCTACCTGCCTTTGGTCCTATATCTACAATATGGTCTGCTATTTTTATTACATCTGGATCATGCTCTACTACCAACACCGTATTGCCCTTATCTCTAAGCTTTATCAACAAGTCATTGAGTCTATGAACATCTCTCGCATGCAATCCTATACTAGGCTCATCAAAAATATAACATACATCTACAAGGCTAGAAGATATGTATTTTGCAATCTTAACTCTTTGACTTTCTCCGCCAGATAGAGTACTCGTATTTCTATCCAAACTCAAATATGGCAGTCCAATATCTATCAATAATTGAAGTCTATTTACAATATCATCTATGACAGATTTTGCTTGTGGTATATTCCAATTGTACAACTCCTTAACCAAGTCAACTAATTGTATTTTGCTAATATCAGCAATATTGTATCCATTTATTTTGCATTGCAAAGCCCTAAGGTTGTATCTATCCCCATTGCACTCATCACAAACTTGTTCTGCAAAAAATTGAGTTATCTTTTTTTGGTTTGATTGTGTTTTTTCTCTTGCAGTATTTATATTTTGTCTAATAAACCTAGTAGACAAACCCTCATAAGTCATATCATACTGACTATTTTTATAATTGGCTACAACCTTTTGCGGTTGAGCATACACAAGTTGCTCAAACTCACTTTTAGAATAATCAGCTATCTTTTTGTCACAATCAAAAAAACCAGACTCAGTATATAGTTTTAACAAAAAACTACCTACCTTAAAACCATCCAACAATATAGCACCTTCATTGAGAGATTTATTCTTATCTATTGCTTTATCAACATCTAATGCAATAATCTTGCCAATACCTTGACATCTATTGCACATACCAGATGGATCATTAAAACTAAATGCATTTGCAAACCCAACCTTTGGGATACCAAATCTAGAAAACAATACTCTCAACAATGGAGCAATATCTGTTGTTGTACCTAGCGTAGAACGGGCGTTGCCTCCAATTTGTTTTTGGTCTACGGCTATTACGGTACAAAGTCCATCAATACTATCTACATTTGGCTGCCTATACTTAGGCAAATACAATCTTGCAAAACTACTATAATTTTGATTTAACAATCTACCTGCTTCTTCGGCAATTGTGTCAAAGACTATACTACTTTTGCCAGAACCTGACACTCCTGTAAAAACAGTGATTGCCTTTTTTGGTATTTGTAAACTTATATTTTGCAAGTTGTTTTCTCTCGCATTTTTTATTATTATCTTTTCGTTCATATATACAAATACCAGAATCTACATCTTGTCACTTGTTTATCAATTAATCTCTAATTTTATCTTTATATATTTCATGCATATACAATATTAAAGTATAAATTTTTATTGTCCATTCTCAACAAATCTAGCATACAATATACTATTATTGGGCTTGTCCCACAAGTGAGTACTATGCATAGTGCTATTGTAATATTGCGTACCACCAATCATACTATCATAATAGCCTACAAATATATGATTGTCTTTTGTTGGAGCTTTAGCTATTGGCATTTGGTGATTTAAAGTCACTTTGACATGGCTTGTTCCACCTTTGCCTTGACTACGATACAATACGACGATGTATTGTTTTGATTGAGATTCTTCACAATCTTCATCATCATTGGAAACTATATCAAAGTCATAATCCATTTTAGGGCTAGCATATGGAGTACTAGCATCTAGACTCTTTGGATCAAACCAATCATCTTGTTCGTCTGCATCTACAATAATAAAAGGTTCAAACATATCTACCTGTCCATCAATTGGTAATATAGGTTGCTCTTGTGTAGATAAATCATCATCAATTGCAATGACATCTACAGAATCTTGATCTTCAAAGATATTAGTCATATATATAAATATATTATACATGATTATAAAAATACAGTCAACTGTATTAAGCTTTACAAGTTCTAATATCAAATCAACCTCTCTATATCACCTGCTCCCATAACAATGGTTGCACTTCCTACATCTCCACCATATATAAAATCCACTATATCTTGAACTGTTTTTAAATAAATTGCATTAGGTATTATATTTGCCAAATCTTGACTAGTCGTACCATTAGAATTTTCTCTTGCTGCAAAAATTGGGGCTAAAGCCACTTGATTAGCTTTTGACAAACAATTAGCAAACTCTTGCAAAAATGCCTTAGTTCTGGTATATGTGTGTGGTTGAAATATCACTCTCACAGATTTGTATATAGATTTTGCTGTTGCAATGCATTGTTCTATCTCTTGAGGGTGATGAGCGTAGTCGCTAATTATTGTACCAAAATTCCCTTGTTTTACAATTTCAAAACGCCTTTTTACCCCACTAAAACTTGATAAACCTTGATTTAATTCTTCCCATTCTATACCAATTGTCTTACATGTTGCAATGCAAGCTAATGCATTGTCAATATTGTAAAATCCCTGTGTTGTTATATGTACTTTTCCAAGCAATGTATCTTGATAATAGCAATCAAAATTAGTCCCATCTTTATCAAATTTTATATCTTGTGCTGTATAATCACCACCTTTTCCAAAGGAAATGATATCTTTTGTATGAACTAGCTTTGAGACTATACTAGCATGCGCTACAACTGTTTTGCTCATATTAGCAAAACTCTGATACGCATCCCACAAATCCGCTTCATCTTTGTAATAATCTATGTGATCTAATGCAAAGTTGAGTATAACACCAACTGTAGGTTTTAGGTGCAAAAAATTGCGTCTATATTCACACGCTTCTGTAACAAAATATTGTTTGCCTAGCACGCAATTGCCACCTATTCCAACACTATCCCCACCTACATGTATTGTAGCTCTTCGCTTACTCAATGTTGCTCCAATCATAGTAGTAGTAGTAGTTTTGCCATGAGCACCTGCAATAGCAACTATACAACCATAATTTTGACTAATTTGACCAAGCAATGCCGCTCTCTCTATTCTTGGTATTCCCAATCGCCTTGCTTCAACCAACTCCACATTGTCGCAATTTATAGCACTAGTATACACTACAACATCAGCACCTGATACATTGATAGCATTGTGTCCACTCAACAGAACATCGCTACCACTAGTTTCTATTCCTTGTGCTTCTACTAGTTTCATCAGTTGAGCCATGCTTACACCCTTACATCCTACAAAATGCATTTTCATACCATTATAGTATGAAATATATACAAAATATGTGATAAAACAAAATTAGAACAATTGTACTGCTATCAGTATCTATTTTAAGAAATGTATAAAGAGTACATTAAGATTGAAAAAAAGTAACAACTTAAATAAAAACAACCTTAAAGCGTTCGAGGGTTTTGGGGGATTCGCCCCCCAAGAGCTTTTTTGGTTCTTTTTTGGCGTCAAAAAAGAATAATATTAGTTTTGTTGATTGTTTGTATTTTATTGTTAATAACCGTTCGTTGTACACTACTAAAAAATCATTAATACGCAAATATTTTGCTAACAATTAAAAAATCTAACTCACAACTTTGTTGAGTGAATTAGATCTAAAGTAATTTATTATAATCCCAATGACACAATTAGAGCTTTGTCTACTTTACTTAAGTAATTGTTGTCCAACTTTCCACACATGTCTTTTAGACGCCTTTTATCAATTGTTCTAATTTGTTCTAATAATATTACACTATCTTTAGGCAAACCAAATTGCCCCTTTGATACTTCTATATGTGTAGGAAGTCTAGCCTTTGTCAATTGACTAGTGATTGCACACACTATAATAGTTGGTGAAAATTTATTGCCTGTATCATTTTGCACTACCAACACAGGTCTCATTCCTCCTTGTTCGCTACCAAGGACTGGGCTTAGATCTGCATAATAAATATCGCCCCTAAATATTTGAATATCATTCTTTAAAGTTTCCAATTCATTCTCCATATACAATTGCCAATTTAATTACCAATCGTCTCACTCTAATGGTTCACCTCTAATATGTAAACACCATTAGAAGAGATTATAATTTTATATATCGCTTATTCCTAAAAGTATATCATCAAAATAAGCATTTTGAAAGTCTGCTATCTTTATACTATGCAAAGCATCTAAGTGATTGTGAACAATATATGTGATATATTCTTGCACACTCAATCCAAGATTAGAAGCCTTATCCGTTGCAGACTCGTATTGCTCATTATTGATATCCACTTGATACTTACTCATCATTTATCTCCTTTTTTTTACTAAATTATACCTATTTAAAATTTCTAATTTTTGTATTGAATTTATTAGCATAACAAAGTCAACTGCAACAATTAAAATATTGAATACATTACAACAACACACATACAGCCACAGCTACACTACCACTATGACTAATAGACAATTGTGGAATTTTTCCACACAACAACTCTCTTGCCTTGTTACTAGCTACAATATACGGTTGTCCTAAATTTGTATGACATACACATACATCAGTCATACTAATATCACCAAAACCACAACCCATAGCTTTTACAAAACTTTCTTTAGCACAAAACATACCCGCCAATGTCTCTACCCTTGAGCCACTATACATATAGTATTGCCACTCTTGTTCACAAAATATTTTAGAAGCTACAAAGTGAGATTGTGAAATCAATTTAGCTATTCTGTCTATGTTTATTATATCTATACCTATCATAAATAATACAACAACTAGCAATGAAATAAAAGAGAGCGTACAACGAGAGTTATTACAATAACATACAAACTTTCAACAAAACCAACTTAATTCTTTTTTAATTCCCAAAATGTTGATTTTAACAATGTACTTTGTTTGTATACTCCTAATAAACTAAGAATTTATCAATAATAGTAGGACAAATTGTTGCAGCAATACTATTTACTTATTCAACATTCATATCACTTTCAACACCTTCCAAAAAAACATCCAAAGCTTGCCTAATTTCACTAAACACAAAACCCCTACCCAAACAATACTCAATTATCTTTTGCTTATCACCTCTATATTTTTTTTCTATCAAATCTAGCAATGATTTGTGACTATCCAAATTGTCTAAACAATTGTCTATTATGTCTTTGTCTATACCAAAGTTGTGCAACTCATACTCAAGCTTGCGTTTTCCATTTTTATACCCTTTGCTTGCAATATAATTCTTTGCAAAACTTTCATCATTAATGTACTTATAATCTAATAGTTTTTCTATACAATAGTCAATTGTCGCCTGCAAATAACCCTTATCCTTTAAATAATTTTCTATCTCTAACTGACTACGCATGCGTATGGATATATACCTTATAGCTTTATCAAATGCCGTATTTTTTTCGCTCTCCAACTGCAACTGACTTAAGTAATCCAAATCTACAATCTGTCCTTCAATCAAATTGTGTTTCAATACAGTAATTGTCTCTAATCCACAACAAAAATTGCCATCAATATACAAATTGACACGCTTTTTATTTTTGTTTTGCATTGTAATTTGACTAATAACTGCCATTAATATTAATATAGTATATAAAAATACATTAATCTATAAAAGTGTCATAGAGTACATTAAGATGTAAAGAAGTAATATACATAAATAAAAAACAACCTTAAAGCGTTCGGGGGTTTTTGGGGGGGATTCGCCCCCCCCCAAGTGCTTTTTTGGTTCTTTTTTGGCGTCAAAAAAGAATATCGCTGTTTTGGTTGATTGTTTGTATCTTGTTGTTAAGAATCTCTAATTATACACTCTACAAAATTATCCTTAAATTACAAATAAGTTGTTTATTGCAATTATAAGTTTCTAAACAGAAATTTTATGCAACACAACATCATCTATCAACTTTTTATTAATATCCAAAATTGGATTTACAACATTTTCTATATAGTCTTGAGTTTGATGTGATGCCAACCCTATATACAAACAAGGCTGAAGTATTTCATCAAAGTTGACTTTGCTAAACAACTTATCTTGCTTTAGTCGCCTAATTAAATCATTTGAATTTTCACAACTTATATTTTCTCTTTCTATACTTTGCTTTATATTTTTGGAAACTTGCATGCTATGTTGTCTAATTGCTTCATGCAATTGTTGCCTATCACCACCCAATTTTACAGCATTCATCAAAATATTCTCTGTAGTCATAAATGGAAGTTCTTTTTGTAAGTTGCTTTGCACTACATTTGGATACACTACTATATTGTTAGTGACATCAATCATCAAATTGAGTATAGAGTCTATAGCCAAAAAGCCCTGTGACATGACAATTCGTCTATTAGCACTATCATCTAGTGTCCGTTCTAGCCATTGTGTGCTAGCCGTGATACTAGTATTGATAGGCAATGATATCACAAATCTAGACAACCCACATATCCGCTCACATCGCATTGGATTGCGTTTGTATGCCATGGCAGAACTACCTACTTGCTCTTGTTCAAATGGCTCTTCTATCTCTTTAATGCTTGCCAACAATCGCATATCAGTACCAAACTTAGATGCACTTTGTGCAATACTAGACAACATTGACAAAATATCATAGTCCACCTTGCGAGAGTACGATTGTCCTGTAATTGCGTATACGCCCTTAAAGTCAAAATGACTTGCTATTTTATCTTCTAACTCTGTTGTTTTTGAAGCTTGTCCATCAAACAAGTCCAAAAAACTAGCTTGAGTACCTGTAGTACCTTTCAACCCACGCAATCTCAAAGTACTCAACAAATACTCAAGTTTGTCAAAATCTTGCACAAAATCAAACAACCACAGTGTTGCTCTCTTGCCTACGGTTGTAGGCTGTGCGGGTTGCAAATGTGTCCATCCTAATGTTGGCAAATCTTTGTACAACAATGCAAACTTGCTTAATTGTTTTATTACTAATAATAATTTAGCCTTTACCAATTGCAATGCTTGTTTGAACAAAATTAGGTCAGTATTATCTTTTATATAATTGCTAGTTGCACCCAAATGCAAAATAGGCTTTGCCAACTTTGCTTGCTCACCATACGCATAAAGATGAGACATTACATCATGTCGTATTCTTTGCTCATGATATTCTATCACATCAAAATCTATATCATTTGAATAAGCAACCAAATCATCAATTTGTTCTTGACTAATATTTAGTCCCAACTCTCGTTGTCCCTTTGCCAAAACTATCCAAAGCTGTCGCCATACTTTTGCCATATGCAGTGGACTAAATATCTCACTCATCTCCACACTACAATACCTATCTGTAAGTGGATTATTGTATATATTTTTATCCATAAAATATCCTACTAATATAGTTTTGCAAGTTAGAAAACATCAACTTATCTATATCACCGTTGTTGTATCCCAAATTCACCAAAAAATCTCTAAGTATTGCAATTTCGTCATAACTACTCAATGTAGGCAACGGACTAGTCCCAAAAAAATCTGTACCTATACACAAATTGTCTACCCCAAAATTTTGTACAAACCAGTCAATATGTCTAACAACTCGCTGTATCCAAGTATCTTTTGTATCATGTTCACACAAAAAATTTTTGACTAATGTCAAACCTACCAACCCATCACACTCCACTAGAGATTTGCATTGATAATAATCCAAATTGCGAGGGTGTTTATATACAGGTTCAAAACACGCGTGACTACACACTATATTTTTGCCTTGAACACAATCTAAAATATCATAAAAACTATTTCTACTTGCATGCGCTGTATCTACAACCTTATTGTGTTGCAACAAGGTATGTAAAAATATTTTTCCATCATGCGTCAATCCATCACAATCTTCTATATTGCCACTCATACAACTGCTTGCATATCTATTGGAGTTGTTCCAAACTATACCATAAAACAAAAAAGGCATAGTTGCAAGCTCACAAAAAAATAAATATTTATTTTTTTCATATGTGCCATAAATATCATTATTGACATACTTCAAATCAACAAGCCTATAATCATGGATATTGATATCTTCTATACTAAAGTATACATTTGGCAAATTTAAATCAATGTATGGTTGCAAAATAGATTTGATATTTTCTAAAGTCAACGACTTCTTGCTAGTCCATAGTGCAAGTATGATACCATTGCATTTAGACTGCTCTATTATCCAATCCAATTTTTGATTGAGTATCAATTCTTCACTAGTAACAATGTCATTATGAAAATCAAATATATTTAGTTTGGTCATTGTATAATATATGTTGATTAAAATAATTATGATAAATCTTTAAGGAGTGTACAAACAAAAACATTAGATGAGAGAAAGTAACAACTTAAATAAAATCAACCTTAAAGCGTTCTGGGGGATTCGCCCCCAAGAGCTTTTTTGATTCTTTTTTGGGGTCAAAAAAGAATAATGCTTATTTTGTTATTTGTATACTATTGTTAATAATCTCTATTTGTATACTCTCAATCTTTAACTTCTATCAATATTTGCATTATACAACACATTATCAAATCATGTCAATATAAATTAATTATCTACACAACTAGTCATCAAAAAATCTGTATGCATAGATTGTTGTTCAAAAAAGAATTGTCTCACATATTTACATGCAAAACAATCCATAAAATAATTTTATTAACCAAATTTAAATATCTTTTTGTTGGCATTATTTGGCTTTGCAAGCCCCCTATCTAGTCCACATGCAGCCTTAACAATATCAAATAATTCCTCAAAATCACTAAATCTCTCTAGATCTGTTATACTTGTAGCATCTATATCCGACATACTATCAAATGCTATACATGCATCTAAAGCCAACTGCAACATATCATCTCTCTTATTGTCTACTACATTCTTGTCTATATCTACTACCAACGCAGTCAATACACATGTAGAAACAACTTGATACAAAAAGTTGAGATATCTCCCAAGCTCCAATCTATATTCATCTTCATCAAGGCGAGGACTAACTTTGAAATAATTCTTTTTTACTCTTTGATAATACCTATGTACACCATCATAGACATATCTAAAATAACTATACACTTTTTTGATAGCATATTCTCTATTAATTTTGTACAATTCTCTCAAAAAGTCGTTGAGATGACTTGCTAACAATAGACTTTCTCTAAGAGATATACAATATATGTCTACTTTTTTACCTTTTTCCAATAGTTGTATACGAGGCATAAGACTGTCAAAACAGTTGTCTACACTCTCATAAATCAGCAAATCATAATACTCACTCTTTTTGCCAAACAAATCATGAAAGCATATACGATGTGCATACTTGACAGCAAAACTAGAAGTACTAGACAATCTCTTAAATATATCTGGATAGTACGACAAAAATCTATTGGTATAAGCCTTGTTGGTTTCGTAATATCTATTTCTCATAGGTATTACATGTTTATCTATATACAACAGTACATCACCATAATTTGTAGATGCACTTTGCACAAATCCAACCTTTAATGATTGAGCATACGACATAAAGTCTCTACATAGATTCTTAACCCTATAGTATTGACTATCTGATGGCAAATTTAGCTCTGATACAAGCTTGCTATTTTGTACTACATATGGTTGAACAACAGTATTGCATGCCATAATACCCAAATCTGATATTGTAAGACAAAACTTAGATATGTTAGGATTGTGAGCTAATACATCTTCTTTATCTATACTAATTATTCTTCTAAGAGAAATTGCAAATTTGAGACTATCTTGACGCAATTTATTGCGTGTATTGTGATCTATTTGTTCAAGATTCCCAGTGATTTTTTTATAAAAATTGGATATCAAAATAGTACACTCATTAAAAATGAGTATAAAAAAACCCAATCTCTTAGATATTTCAATTCTTGCCAAAACTGCAATTTTGACAGACTCTATCAAAGTATTTACAATATTTTCTATTAAATCAAAATCCTTGGTGCTTTCTTGTTCGTATATTTTGCACATATGAGCAAAATATACTGCTAGATAGTGATTGGGGTTGTATTGTTTGGCTTGCTCAAAATACTTTAAAGCTTCACCAAAATCAGTATTTCTAAAATACTCCTGTCCTGTCTCATAAGATTGATTGGCAATATCAAACTGAACCAACAAACCTGATATATTTTCAGGTTGAGTACCAAAATCCTTGCCACACAATGGACAAACAAAATTGCCGGCATGCATTTTTCTCAATAGCATGCTATTTTTGCACCTAATACAAATTGCAAAATGTTCCATTTTTCCCCTTAGTTAATTTGATAGATATGAATTTAAAGTGTTGTTTTTTATATTAAATAAAAACACTATATTATATAGATAAAAATTTGAGAATATTAAAAACATCAACAAAAAAATATATACTTTCTAAATTAGAAAGCAACTAACTTGACAATAATCAAATAATCAATATTGAAAAACTGCTCAAATTTTTCAATATTGATTATATAACTTTACCACAAAAATGTAAAATAAATTGAATAAAATAGCCAAATTTTTATTTTATCTTTTTATACATATTTATTTAAATACTATGTCTATATTTTAAATCAATTAATAAATTAATTTAAAATCAACAAATCTCAACAATTTATAAGATTATACACTTTTCAATTTTAACATACATTCTACCACAACTATTTTCTTCTAATTTTTTTAAAAAATTCCGTGAGCAAAAGACCGCATTCATCACTCAATATACCGCCTTGAACTTGCACTCTATGATTGAGCTTGCCATCTGTTCCAATTGAATATGCCGATTGCATTGCACCGTATCTTGCGTCATATGCCCCAAATACTACTTTACGAATTCTTGCATTGACTATAGCACCCGCACACATAGTACACGGTTCTAGCGTGACATACAAATCACAATCACTCAAATTCCATCTATTCAAAATAGCACCTGCTTTGCGTAATGCAACAATTTCGGCATGCCCTGTAGGATCAAAATTGCTTTCTCGCTCATTGCAAGCACTAACCAAAACTTCGTTCTCTCGTACAATAACAACACCAACAGGCACTTCACAATCATCACTATTGCGTGCTACATGTATAGACTGTTTCATAAACTTTTTCATTGTATCTATCATTTGTAAATTTATAATTCATATATTAAAAGATTTTTATACAAAAATATACAAAATTCTACTAACGGCGTTTTACAAATATAGGTGAAGACCAAGCAGCATGTGCATCATCTTGCAATACTCTTAGATAAATATATTTGAAGTGTGGTTGAACCATTACTACAGTTTGAGCTTTTGTTCTTTTAAATGGAACTCTTGTTATTCCTTGATTGGTCACAAGCTCTACACTTTCTAACAACCCCTCAGATTCTACATTTATTTCTACCTTATAATCTTCTCTACTAGATGCTATAAAGTCACCCATAATAGATCCATTGATACAAATATCCAAATATATCTTTGCACCTGTTGTTGCATAGCATTTACGATTTTTGAGAGCATCGTACAAACTTTCTCTAGTTAGTTCTTTTGCCAAAATACAAGTCAATCCCACCCCCTCATGTCCACCACCACCAATAAATCCTAGTGGTATTCTAAGCAAAACTTGTTCTAAAAAGCAATCTTCTCTAACTTTGCGATTGTAAAGAGAAGGGTTGTGCAATCCGTCTATAGTTTCAAACGCACCTTTAGCATTAAAAACTTCTGTAAGAGCTGGAACACCCGACGGAAACTTATTCCAATTGACACCTCTCATTTTGTCTACAGGGTCAGCTACTATAAACAAACCCTCACGCATTGGATTTTGCAAACGATAAGATAGATTGTTGATACTATCACTGCCCGCTTGATTTCCACGCATTATATCCCCTCTACCTCTAAATATTACATTGTATCGCCCCTCACTCTCTCTATCTTTAGGCAAACCCCATTCATAAGCATTGAAAACTACAAACTTATGTTCTATATTGTATAGTTCATTTCTAAATCTTATGTCACGCCATTGCTCATCATCTATGTGAGTATCTATATCAGACAATGCACAAAAGTCCAATCCATTTAGTTGCTTGACTTCCATAAACTTGTCATCAGGACTACCACAGTGCCAACCTGTACTGTGACTATTAATAGAAATATCCGTCCTAACTCTCAAGTCCCCCCAATAATAATTGAGTCCTTTAGGCTTCTTTTTTGGAGAACTATAAAAATCTCTATGCATTCCTAAAGGTGCAGGCTTGCAATCATGTATTTGACTACAAGGTCCACCAACCAAGAAATCCAATTCTAGCCCCCCCACTATTGGCTTGCGATAAATAGCATCTACTGATTTTACAACATATTCATTTCCTTCTATGTGCATATCAAAGTGTCTAACTATACGATGTGTGTCAACTACAACTTGAGCTTTTGCAAAGTCAGTAACCTTGATGACATAACTAAACTTTTCAAATCTCATATACGCCGCATAAATATATCCCCTATGACTAGCAAGCTTGACTATCTCTGATCCACCTTCTAGAAAGGCATCTGTATCACTTCGCTCTATACCTATCTTGGGTTTGCCCTTTTCGTCTTCATTAGTCAAACGATATGTCATAAGTGCAGGTTTGCGTTTGATACGCAATCCTGTACAATCAAAAGGCATAATACCACCATTAATTGGCTCAGTTTGCTTGGCAAAGTGGTCACAGTCCAATACAGCTATCAAACTATCACCATTATCTATAATACTAGTCAATCTATTGTTTCCACCTGCAGACAAATCAAAACACTTACCTTGCCGAATACCTACAAATTTTGATTTGTCGGTATACAATTCTGCAAATACCAAAATTTCGTCCTGAAAATACATCAAAAGCGGATTGCTAAACATACCAAACAATGCCATCTCATAATTTACTTCACCTACTCGTTTATCCACTTCTGCAAGCTTGATAATGTTTGTATGTCCCAAAAACAATACATAAGCGACATATACAGTGCTACCCACATCCAAGAAATCAGCATGTATAACACGCCCTTCGTCTACTATCCACTCTTTAGATGCAATAGTAATTGTCAAAACAAAATAGTCTTTCTCCTTTAGTCTAACTTGAAGAGAAATATTATCTTCCTTTTTAAATATCTTTTGCTGATTCATTATTGTCCTTTTTAGTTATCAGTTTTCAATCTTTGACTCTGTGTGATTTTTTCATTCATTACAAAACAAAAACATTAATACAAAAAATCCATGCAACAAAAAGTTGACCAACCAAAATTGACAACTACAAATAATAGTATATGCAAAAATTTTCCTTATATAATATTATAGCATACTATCATAAAAATGTCAATAAAGTGTGAATATTATATGAATATATTTTATTGTTAATTATTGGGATTTAATTTAATTAACTAATAAACACAAAAACCTCTTTACCTTAAAATATTTGTTGATAAATAATACTATGTAACAATAAATTGTGATAATGCGATTAGGAGTGTACAAATAGATTATGTTAAAATAGAAGAAGTAATAGTTAAATAAAAACAACCTTAAAGCGTTCGGGTTTTTTGGGAGAGATTGGTAACCCCAAGAGCTTTTTGCTTATTTTAGGCATCAAAAAGAATAACGCTGGTTTTATTGAAAGTTGTGTCTATAGGTAATAACATCTAATTGTACACCCTCAGTCAATTAAACTTAACTGTAGTATTATTCAAAATTTGTAGTTGCTAGTTTTTTGAAATTATAATATAATATCAAAATGAAAAACAAAAGTGAAGAGTCAACGCATTTAAATACTATTTCATACCAAACACATAATTTAGAAATAATAGCAGGACCATGTAGTGTAGAAAGTGAAAAACAAATTATAGAAATTGCCCATGCAGTCAAGCAAGCTGGAGCTAGTGCATTGAGAGGAGGAGCATTCAAGCCTCGCACTTCACCATATGATTGGGCAGGATTGGGAGCTATAGGCTTGCAATATTTATTAAAAGCTAAGCAAGAAACCAAGTTGCCTATTGTGACAGAGATTTTATCAATCAACCACTTAGAGTTGTTTAATGATATTGACATAATCCAAGTAGGAGCAAGAAGTATGCAAAACTTTGAATTGCTTAAAGAACTTGGAAAAACACAAAAAACAATACTACTCAAACGGGGTTTTGGCAATACTATAAAAGAGTGGTTGCTAAGTGCCGAATATATCAAATCAATGGGCAACAATAATATAATTATGTGTGAAAGAGGTATAAGAAGTTTTGAAAATAGTACTAGATTTAGATTAGACATTGCTAGCATACCTCAAATTCAAGCTAATGGATACACCATATACATTGACCCATCACACGCAACTGGACAAGCCAACTTAGTACCTCCACTAGCCAAGGCCGCTGTAGCTGCAGGAGCAAATGGACTAATCATAGAATGCCACACCAACCCACAAATTTCTAAAGTAGACAAAGAACAAGCTCTAAGAATAGAGCAACTAAGCATGTTGATTAATCAATTGCAAAAAATATGGCAACTAGAGCTTAACGCACCTACCAATAATATTTGTCAAAGTTAAATTGTAATAAACCCACATACCAAATATTGACATACAACCACAAGTATATATTTGTATAGTTGTACCATACTAATTGTACAAGGAGAATATACACTTATGTCAAATACAAAAAATAGCACAAAGAACAACAGTAAAGCTAGTCAAAGCAAAACTACTAGCAGCACCAAATCAAAGAACTGTGACAACAAACAAGGTAAGTAGATATTAATCCTATCTACCGTCAGTTGTCAATTTTCAGTTAAGTATTCAACCAATAATAGCTGAAAACCCAAGACAATCAACCCTGTTGACAATATCAACGGGGTTGTGCTATACTAAAACTCAATGTATATCGCAATTGCTTTTATTATTTATTTCATTATTGCAAGTATAGTCGCATATGCCGTAATGGCACACGACAAACAAGCAGCCAAACGCCATGATTGGCGTATCAAAGAGAGTACGCTAATCATAATAGCTGCCCTAGGCGGTAGCATAGGCATGTTGTGGGCAATGCATCATCTAAGACACAAAACAAAACATGCCAAATTTACAATAGGTGTCCCTATGATACTATTTATACAGGCAGTACTAGCTACCTTGATTATTATATATTTTGCATAATTTATAAAAGACACTATACAGCCAAAATCTGTACAGTGTCTTTATTGCTATCAATGAATTGGATATTTATAGTTATATTAACTCAATCACTTTAACTACAAATCAAATAAGTTGAAATACAGTATTACAATAATACCCAAATACTAAACTGAATTTGGTTGATATTTACAACACTATTAGCTTATATTTCAACATTTCAAATATTGATTTTACAGTATTATAACGAACTTAGAGTATAGGTTTTTATAAATTATATTGTCAACAATCGCACATCAATTGGATCTCTATTAGTTTCACTCACTACAGCGTGCAATATTTTGTCAGATTGTTCTTGAGATATTTCTTCGGCTTGCACCATTACTGTAAGATTGACCAAAGCATTGGTCACAGCAACATCACTAAATCCTAAAGCTTTTATTATAGTCTCTAATGCAACTTCTTGGTTAAATACTTTGGCAAGATTTTCTATTTCAGCCAAAGCACTTTCTACTGCTTCAGGAGTACTAGCAGGATTGTTTACTATAGTCTCTAGATGCATTCTAGTTTGATCCATAGTAGCAATTCTATCTATCCTAAACTGCTCAAAAAAATTGAGTTGCGAACCACCTGTAGGCGTATCATCATTGTTTTTACCTATGCCCCAAGTATTAAGCATTATATTTAGCCAACCTGTAACTACAAGCAGCCCTACCATGCCTACGAGTATTATTATCTTTTTTCTTTTTGTCAACATAAGTTGCTCCTTTGAAATTTTTTATTTACTCTCTACAATATGCTTGTACTTTTGTATTTATTACTATTATTTAAAAAACTCAACTACAAAAATTTTTGTAGAATGCAAGTATTTATTTGATGAAGTATTTGTAATTTTCAATACATCACATTGATTGCACTACGACTTTCGATGACGATACGCTAAGTAGTACACATACAGTATCAATCACAGCTAGGCGTACTCTAGCATCATCACCACCCTGTATAGTTAGAGCTACACCTATTACATCTGGATATATCTCCTTGATTACTAGAGGTTTTGTTGTGCCATTTTCAGTAACAAGTTGTGGTGTACTAGAAAGATTGCCACCATTATTTATTGTAATGTATGCTAGAACCAACTCTATACTACTTTCCCAAGCTATAGCTACTTCGGTTTTTCCTACCCCTTTCATACTTCCCACTACTGACTTAAGATTTTGTTCTATACGGTCTTGATAGTCTGCAAAAGACTGTTTTGGAGTAGTGTTGGTATTTCCACTACTAGTACTACCACTAAACAGTGAAGCACTAAAATACACAATCAACATGAGTGCTATAGCCAATCCCGCTACATAAAACTCAATATGCTTTACTTTTTTCAACTTTGCCACAACAGTTTCCTTTTGTGACTTTGATACTTTTGATGTAGAATTTGTATTGCTCATATTTTTTTAAAAACTTAATTACAATGATTTTTTAATTGCAATTGCTACTACCAACCGAAAGTTTCAACTACCTAAAATAATTACAACTATAGATTGGTCAACATTCAATCCACTTGTCACTATTTCTAGGACAACTTCCTTTATATCTATATGTGGATTGTTGTTGTTTATGACAGCATCCAACAAATTTACTGTAACTTGTGTAATATTTACTATCAAATTATCTACTGTACCTTGTATTGTCACTTTAGCTTTGTCAATGCCATTGCGTGCTAACAATTGTACTGTACCATCTTCTAATATTTTCATTTGTTTTTTTTGTACTTGATCCAACCACCCTTGATCTATCTCTACACTTCCACCCCAATCAAAATCCCACTTAAATCCACTGCAAATAAGACTAGGTAATGGTGCAGAAATCACAAACAACATTACGACTCCAAATATACCACGCACAAACTTGTGCATTCTATTGCCCGACAATATGAGGTCTGCTATAACACCAATAATTGCAACAGCCAATATACTTGATATCCATAGTGACAAACCCTGCATAAATCTTCCTTTCAAAATTTAGTTAAATATAATAAATAAATTTAATATTTAACTTTTTTAACCATGTGTATACATAAACTCAATCAATAACAAAATCTAATTATGTCTTACATACAATACAGTATTATACTATATCATAAGATTGCCTGTGCTAATTATCAACAACAAAAATATAAAAAATAAAAACAACAATGCTACAACAACTACCGCCATTATACTCACTTGCTTGCCAACACCTGACAATATATTGGGTATATTGCTATCCCCCATAGGTTGTATTATTGCCGCTCCAAACTTAAGTATTAGACTAAAAGCCACAAGATTGATTATTAGAGGCAATACACTTGCAAACAAAAGAATAATCGTAGAGAGTCCTACAGCATTTTTGATAAGTACACCGCCCGCCATGACTAGATTAAACCCCTCAGACAAATAACCCCCAATAATAGGAATATATCTAGATATTGCGAATTTGGCTGTACGAATAGATATCCCATCAAATACAGAAGCCGTAACTCCTTGCAATGACAAAAATGCTAAGAATAAAAAGAACATAGTCCCCATCAACCAATTTGCACCACTATTAAAAAACTTGCCAAGATGATCTAACTTGATATTTGGACTTAAATTGCCAACTATATTGAAGACAAATGACATTATGAATACAGGTACAGCAACTAATGTTACCAGCTCTATAAGCGTAACACTAAATATTGCTACTGATGGTTGATACACAGCAGCACTACTAGTTGCACCTATTCCAGTCATCACAGTCAATAATATAGGAAACACAGATGTTGCAAGACTTCTAACAGTCCCAATAGTTTGAGAAACTTCTACTATCATCATGCCCGTAGTTGTCAGCAACAGTACAGTAATAGCACTTACACATGCAAAGTAAATTATTCTATCCGTACTCTCACTTGCAAACTTTCCCTTTATCTGTGACATAATATTGTATGTGAGAGATATTGCAATCATCATTGCCAAAAGTGGCAAAAATCCTACTACACTCACACCCAACAAATAAAATATAAAATCTACAAAACTACCAAAATCTATACCAATACTGCCATTGATAGTAGCTCTTATGCGTTCTAAAAAACTACTGCCTCCAAACAAATTTCTCTGTTGCTCAGTCATCTGTTTGAGTATATCTTCTAAATGAGATAAGTCCAATCCATTTAGCAAATCATCTACACTCTGCGACATATCATCACCTATATTCAAAGGCAAATCATTGTCCGCAGCATGTCCTGTTGTAGCCATAGTACTCAATAATATTGCAACAACAAAAAACCCAATAGCCAAAAACAAAACAAATTTAAACCTAGCATACTCTACATTGACACCACGCCCTTTTTTGTACAACAACACTAAATTGTGTTTATCCAAATAATATGACTTAAATGTGTGTAGCTTGATAGGCTTTTGAGTTTTTGACTTTCTTTTAAACATCTTATCTCACAATATTATTTTAATAAATTGTAGACTACACCTATTTACAATAAATCTACAATCAAGTGAAACAAAGATGATACTATTGGCAATGACACAAACATAATAGCTATCTTGCCTCCCAAAATCACTTTTTCACTCAAATTCTTGTTGCCCGTATCCTCACATATTCCTGCACAAAAATCTATAACAAACCCCAAGCCAACTATCTTTATGATAATTGAAAGAAATTCTCCCCCCAAACCTGCTTCATTTGCAATAGCTGTAAAAATAGTAACTATACCTGTGAGCATATCAACCACAATAAGCATAATAAGCAATCCGCCTACAATACTCAATAGTGTTGCCACATCACTTCTCACATCTTTCAATACAAGCACACAAAAGGCGGTAACTACACCTATAATACATATTTTTATTATTTCCATAGGGATTCTCGTCACCAAAATTTATATATTGTCTTACAACTAAAACAATCCAAACATATTACGCAAAGTACTAAATAACTGAGATATCATATCTAATACCATCAACAACACTATTATTACACCCGCTAATGTCGTAAGAGTAGTAATCTCTTCTCTATCTACCTTTTTGAGAATTTGGTTGACTATGGCAATGATTATACCAATGCCTGCAATTCTAAATATTATGTCTATTCCAAACATGATAACTCCATATATTTTGTTGAATAATGCATGTGTCAAAATCATTATATCTCAATTCTTTGTACATACAACATCTAATTTCAACTAAATGAACATTATTCCCAAACCAATTCCCAATGCAAATCCCAACTTTATAGATGTTGTTCCATACTTATCGTGATGTGCTTTTACTCTTTTCAAATCTTGTTCAAACTCTTGCTTATATCCCTCTAATTCCAAAAGTTGAGTGCCACTATCTGTATGTCCCAATGATGAAAAAAATCTCTCAATGCGTGGCAATTCTGTCTTTTTCAAAACATGTTTAGATAATATCAAATTCGTATTTTGTTGTTCTAGATATTGAGTTATGTGATTTGTCAAAGCGGACTTGCATGTAGGTAGATAATTGCTAAATACAATATTAAGCTTGTCCTGCTTAAATCTCACATCTGATATAATACTATTTACTAGCCCCATCAATTCATAATAATAATCCAACCTAGCCTTTTGCCTATTATAGAAATACAAACCAATCATACTTCCACATATAGCTGTAAGAAAGATAATAAAAACAAAATTCATAACAAAACTCCAAACTATAATCTCAACTCAATATCAAATTATATCTACTACAGTGCCAACACGATTGATATTGGACAATACTATATACTTGTCAAAAACTTTATTATCCAATATCAATCCAAAACCCACTTTGTGTGTCAAATCATGTATATCATATGCATGTATACTTGCTATCACTTTTACGCCCGCACTTTGAGCATAAGCTATTGCCTTGATATCCTCAATTGTAGCTATCTCGTCAGTAATAATCAAATCAGGTCTCATTGCTCTTATTCCCTGTTCAAAAGCATATGCTTTGGTACAGTTGCTAATTATATCAGTGCTTGCCCCTACTTGCAGTTGAGGCACTCCACTATAACATGCTGCAATTTCACTCCTTTCATCTACAAGAAGGGTATTGACAATAGGTCTAACAAGTCCAAACAATCTTGCCAAATCTCTCAAATATGTTGTCTTGCCAGCCCCAGGTGGGGATATAATAAGAGTATTTAAAATTTTCTTATTAGTATAAATATGATTAAAACCACTCAAAGCACAATCTACAACTTCGTGAGGTACTCTAATATTGATAGCACTAAAATTTTTTATAGCTCTAATTTTGCTTCCATCCCAAACAACTTCACCGCTTACACCTATCCTGATACCACCCTGTACACTTACATATCCATTGTTAATTTGTTTTGTAGAAGCATAAATACTATGATCACATGCTTGCATTATCACAGATTGAAGCAATCCTTGGTTGCAATCAAAAGCTAAATTTGGACAATCTACCAATCCTGACGCTCCCAAAAAACTATACTTGCCACCATAATTACAAGAAACTACACCCCCACTACGCAATCTAATCTCATACAACTTGTCCTCATTTAACAATCTATCTATAACTCCATATATACTTTGAGGCAAAATCTTGTGTAAAATAGAGTTTTGCATAATTAATTGTATGTATAATATATTTTATTTAGACTTGTACAACCATACTAAGACAAAAAATTTTACAAATTGACATACATATACAAATATTTATATATATTTCATGACATAATTTTGCTAACATTATGTAATACTATACTATATTAATGAAGTTTGAGACAATCTCAAACTTTAAACTAAACGAGGTAATAAATGAAAAAAACAAACAAAATACAGTCAATAAGAACTGCCCTAAGCTTGATGTTTGTAGGTATAATACTGCTTGGGTTGTGCTATTTTAGTTTTGGATTGATTGGTACATCAAACAAAGCCCAAGCACATGGATACTTAGGTAGCGATACAGCAGCTGACAAAAACAATGCTGAATTGATACACTCTAGAGCACAGTTGGCTAGAATGGGTTACAACACTGGAGTAGGACAACTACAATACGAACCACAAAGTGTAGAAGGCGATGATGGATTTCCAACTGGAGGTCCACCTGACGGCAAAATAGCTTCTGCCAATCACATGGCGGGTGGAGCATTAGATGCACAAACCAGCTCTAGATGGGCTAGACAAAATATTGTTGTAGGTCCTAGAGTAATGAAGTGGACATTTACAGCACCACATGTTACAGCAAATTGGCAATATTGGATTACCAAAGATGGTTGGAATCCAGATGCACCTCTTAGAAAAGACATCTTTGAACTTATTCAACAAATCAATTATGACAACAAAGTTCCCGCTACTACAATAACTCACGATATTACAATACCAACAAACAAAAGAGGTTATCATGTATTGCTAGCTCTATGGGATGTAGGTGACACTACCAAAACATTCTATAGTGCATGCGATGTACATCTACATGCCGACAAGAGTACAATAACTGACAGAATTACATTTGGAAGTGGAGGCTCTCTAGCTCCTGACCAACCTGGTAGCGGTGGCGGAGATGGTGGTGGCAACCAAGGCGGCGGTGATAACGGCGGCAACCAAGGCGGTGGTGATAACGGCGGCAACCAAGGCGGTGGTGATGGCAATACTGGTGGCGGCGGT
>WRGC01000013.1 GCA_009787385.1 Bacillota bacterium | reverse complement strand
AGATTTCATACAGATTGGCTCAACTTTATATATCCAAGGTTGTGGTTGAGTAGGGACATGCTAGCAGAAGATGGAGTAATATTTGTAAGTATAGATGACAACGAAGTACACAACTTGAGAAAGGTTTGTGATGAGATATTTGGGGATAGTAATTGTTTGGCGAGTTTTGTATGGCAGACTAAAAATGCAGCTCGTGGTGTTCCGCCCATAACAATGGTAATGTCAAACCATGAGTATATTTTGTGTTATGCAAAAGAAAAATCAAATGTAAAATTTAAAGGTATATATAGAGACCAAAATGATTTTGACAATAAAGACAACGACCCAAGGGGATTGTGGCGTTCTGAAAGTATGAAAGCTACGGGTTCTAGTGGTAATGTTTTTGAGATTGTAAATCCCATGACGGGTATAAAATATAAGCAAGTTTGGGCGTTTTCACAAGATAAAGTTTTGCAAATGCTACAAGAAGATTTGTTGATATTTCCAGATAAAATAGATGGCGTAGTTAGGCAAAAAAAGTTTTTTAATAGTTATATCAATGATAAAAAAGCATTTGTAAGTAGTCTAGGTTGGTATTCTACCGAAAATTCTACTAAGTTATTGATGGATTTATTTGATGGCAAAAAAGTATTTGACTTTTCTAAACCTATTGAGCTTGTAAAATTTTTAATTAATCAAGCAACAGCAACCAACGACATCATTCTAGACTTTTTTAGCGGTAGTGCAACTACAGCACATGCTGTAATGCAACTAAATGCAGAAGAGAAGTTGCAAGCAATAAAGGACGGAATTGACCCGAGTACGGTAGGCAATCGCAAGTTTGTAATGGTACAAGTGCCTGAAGTAGTAGACAACGATAGCAACTACAAGACAATTTGTGACATAGGAAAGGAGCGTATAAGGCGAGCAGGCAAGAAAATAAAGGAAGAATACCAACAAGTAGTTGCCAAAATTTTGTCTAAAAAGGAGTAAATATTATGCAAGACATAAGATGGAAACAACGCTTTGAAAACTTTGAAAAAGCGTACAATTTGTTGAATAATGCAATGCAAAGAGTAATGCAACAACCCAATGATGACTTGTTAGAAGAAGGGCTTGTACAACGCTTTGAATATACTTTTGAACTACTTTGGAAAACATTTAAAGATATATTGGAACAATCAAATGTGCAAATGGAATTTGTATCTCCCAAAAATGTAATAAGAGAATGTGCAAAGTCGGGATTGTTAGAAAAGATTGGTATTGATGGTGAAATTTTTTTGGACATGTTAGAAAAAAGAAATTTGTTAGCACACACTTACAATGTCAATAACTTTGAAATTGCTGTTAATAATATCAAAAATATCTATTTTGAACAGACAACAATAGCATACAAATATCTTTTGGAGCGTGCAAAAAGTGAATAGTATTGGGATATCAAAACATGCTTTTTGTACAATTGTAGACATTATCTCTCAATTTGACTGCGTCAATAGTGCAAAAGTATTTGGTTCTAGAGCAAAGGGTAATTATAAAAAATACAGTGATATTGATATATGCCTATTTGGCAAAATAAGTAGTATTGATATTGGGCGTATCAATAGCTTGTTGGATGATTGCAGTATTATTTATATTTGTGATGTTTTGGCATATGATACCATAAGCAATCAAGAGTTGAAAGACCATATAGATAGAGTTGGTATAACTATATACAACAAGTAGTACTACACTCTTTAATAAGATAAAAATAAATAAGTAAAACATATTTGCAACAATGACTAAGGTTTTGAAATAGCAATGCCATTGTCAATTAGTGTTTGAGTAGCTTTTATTTGTTGACTTTGTTGCTTTGTATGATATAATATTGTCAATATATATGTAGGTTTTTGTATGCTATGTTTGATTGCAAATATTCTTTTAAGTCATATACTACAAAATTAAAGATAATTAAGAATGAACAAACTCACACTTGTAGCACCACCTGACAAGAGTATAAGTCATAGAGCTTTGCTTTTTAATGCATTTAGTGGAGGAACTGCTAAGATTGCCAATTTGTTGTTGTCATATGATACTCTAGCTACTATAGACTGTATACAAAAACTAGGATGCAGAGTGAGTTTGAATGGTGATACTTGTAGTATTTTGGGTATAAAAAAGTTTTGGAGTGGTACAACTTTGGATTGCAAGAATAGTGGTACGACTATGAGATTGTTGATTGGTTTGTTGTCAGGTATTAGGGGTTGTGACTGTGTATTGACAGGGGACGAAAGTCTTTCTAGTCGTCCAATGAAGAGAGTTGTTGATCCATTGGTATCTCGTGGGGCTGATATAGTAAGTACAAATGATTATGCCCCAATAACTGTATTTGGACAAAATTTGAAAGACTTTAAGTATACTTTGCCAATTGCTAGTGCACAAGTCAAATCAGCAATATTGTTGTCAGGATTGAGAGCTAGTGGTGATACAACTGTGATACAACCAATACCTAGCCGTGACCATACCGAAATTATGCTTAAGGCAATGGGTGCGGATATATTGATTAAGGGTGAAAAGATTTTGCTCAATCCAAGTATTCTATCATCATTAAGTTTTTGTATATCGGGCGATATATCTAGTGCAAGTTTTTGGATGGTGCTTGCTGCTATCAAGCCGAATTGTGAGATAACAATCAACAATGTCAATATAAATCCCACTAGAGCAGGAATACTTGATGTTTTTGACCAAGTTGGTGTTGAATATAGTTTGGGTAATATCAAAAGTGATATAGAAAAAGTTGCGGATATTAGTGTAAAATATACAAAATATCTAAAGCCTTTTGTGATAGATTCCACTCTCATACCACGCCTTATAGACGAAATCCCAATACTCTCACTGTTGGCTTGCTTTTGTCAAGGGCAATCTCTAATAAATGATTGTAGTGAATTGAGAGTCAAAGAAAGTGATCGTATTGCTAGTATAGTTGAGTGTTTGAGTGCATTGGGTGCTAATATTGAGCAAAAGCAAGACAGTTTGACTATCAGTCAAAGTGACTTGCACGGTGATGCAACTGTACAGTCATATGGTGACCATCGCATTGCTCTCACTATGGAGATAGCCAATTTGATTTTGGGCAATATAAAGGTTGTAGCAAGAGAGTGTATAGGAGTTAGTTATCCACAATTTTTTGCAGATTTGGAGAAATATAGGGAGATATATAAGTGACAGTACTAATTGTAAATGGACCTAATATGCAAAATTTGGACAAACGCAAATTGTACAATGCATCTTATCAACAGTTGATAGAAAGAACAACAACCATAGCAAGAGAGCTTGGTATTGATTTGGATTTTTTTGTGAGTGATATAGAGGGTGAGATTGTGTCTACAATTGCCAATTGTCAATGTGATGCTATAATAATAAATGCCGCAGCATATAGTCACTATAGCATTGCTATTAGAGATGCTTTAGAAATATTTGATGGCAAGAAGATAGAAGTACACATGACCAATATATATAAACGAGAACAGTTTAGACATCAATCAGTTGTATCGCCAGTAGTTGATGGTACAATTAGTGGTTTTGGATTAGAAAGTTATGTGCTTGCTTTGAAGTCATTAAAAGTTGTGTAGAGGTGAATTTTGAATTATAATGTATTTCAAAATAATAAGAAAATAGCAATAGTAGGATTGTCAGGTACATTAAAAACTAGTGTAGGAAAGATATTGTCAACGCAACTACAAGTTCCTTTTGTGGATACAGATACTTGTATAGAAAGATATCAACAAATGAGTGTAAAGGATATATTTGCTAAGAAGGGAGAATTGTTTTTTAGGGATTTAGAAAGTGATATAATTAGGGTGTTTTGCCAAAATGATAGCGTTGTAATTGCTACAGGTGGTGGGTGTATATTGCGTTCTAGCAATATGCAATTATTGTCCAAATTTTGCAAGGTTTGGCTTAATAGCAGTGTAGATAGCATAGTAGATAGGTTGAGAGGAGACACTAATAGACCACTTTTGCAGGGTAATATGACGCAATTGTTGGATGAAATGTACAGTTATAGATTGCCTTTGTACAAGAGATATGCGGATATAATAATAGACAATTCTTATATGAATGCACAAGATACGGCACAGTCAATTTTGGAAAAACTTATATGAAAAATACCAATAGTCCAAAACACTCCAATTCTACACTTTTTGTAGTAGCTACCCCTATAGGTAATTTGGGTGATATCTCATTTAGAGCTGTGGATATTTTGCAAAAGGTTGATTATATCGTATGTGAAGATACTAGGACAATATTGCCATTGCTTCAAAGGTATAATATAGATAGCAAGAAGACCTTGAGTTGTCACAAATTTAATGAGTATAGTGTTGTGGATAGTATAATTGAAAAAATTGTAGAGCAAGGTTGCAATGTGGCATTGACTAGTGATGCAGGTACGCCATGTATAAGTGATCCAGGTGCAATATTGGTAGAGCGAGCTAGGCAACAAGGTGTTAGAGTTGTGACAATTCCAGGTGCATGTGCATTGGTAAGTGCTATTGCTATATCAGGCTTTCAAGGAGATTGGGCATTTTTGGGATTTATCCCACGAGACAATAAGGGCTTTAAGCAATTTATAGTCAAAATGCAGTTGACTAAAGTTGAAAACTTTGTGTTGTATGAGTCGCCACATCGCATATTGGTTAGTTTGACAAATATCAATAAACACTTTCCAAATGCTACTTATATGGTAGCAAAAGAAATGACTAAGATATTTGAGTATTCAATCAAGGGTAGTTATCAAAAGGTATTAGACAATTTGACAAGTGACACTATCGTAGAAAAGGGTGAGTATGTAGTTGTAGTTCAACCCAACCATATAGAAACAAAAACAGAACAAGTATGGTCACTTGAGGCAATGTTGGTGCAACATATGGTAAAGGGAAATACACTAAAAGATTCTATTTCAATGTTGTCAAAAAGTACTGATTATGCAAAAAAGGATTTGTATCAAGCATCTCTAAATTTGAAAGAATTGTTTTAGAGTTGTATGAGAGTGTACAACGAGCGGATATTAACAATAGAATACAAACAATCAACAAGACAATCATTATTCTTTTTTGATGCCAAAAAAGAATCAAAAAAGCATTTGGGGAATCCTCCAAAACCCCCGAACGCTTTAAGGTTGATTTTATTTTTGTGTTTAGTTTCTGCATCTTAATGTACTCTATTTGTACACTCTTAATTGTATTGAATATTATCAACAAATTTGCAATTACATATAAATAGGACAAAACTTACTGACATATGTCAACATATACCACAAAAGTTCATGCCAAAATCAATTTGTCACTAAAAGTTGTAGGTGTGCTATCTAATGGTTATCATGCTTTGGATAGTATACTTTGTAGTATAAATGAATTGTATGATACTGTTAGTGTAAGTAAGAGAGATGATGAACAGATTGTAGTGAAGACAGTTTGTGGGGATAATTTTCCTACCAATCAAGTATTGCAATTGCAAACAGAATTAAATAGTATACCTAGCAAACATACAGCATTTAGAATGGCTCATTTGTTGCAACAAGAGTTTGGATTGTGTGGTGTGAATATAGTTGTAAAAAAAGGTATACCAATGTATGCCGGATTGGGGGGGTCTAGTGCCGCAGCTGCAGGTGTTTTGATTGCTTTTGATAATCTATTTTGTTTAAAATTATCTAGTATTCAAGCATTGAATTTTGCTAAACAAATAGGTGAAGATGTCCCCTTTATGTTGTATGGGGGAGTGGCAAGACAACGAGATTTGGATAAAAAAATAGCGTGGTTGGATACAAAAATTTGTCCACAAAATATTATTGTTCTAAGTCATAGCAAGGGTATTTCTACTCAAGAATGTTTTAAAAAATACGCACAATTGTGTGCTAAATCAAATGATATATTGCACAATGATACAATGACAGAGATATTGTGTAGCAGTGTTGTAGACTTAAATAAAGACTTTTATGTGCATATTGACAATGACTTGTTGCAATCAGCTAAAATTTTGGACTACAAAATTGAGCAAAGCTTGCAACTACTTAAGTATAGTGGGGCAATAGCTTGTAGTATGAGTGGGAGTGGCAGTACATGTTTTGGATTCTATGACAAACAAAATGATTTGAATGCAATTGTAGAAAAATTTAAAATGAAAAAAGATAGCCAATATTGCTATGTGTGCAGTGTTTTTGGTTGCTAATTTGTGTATAGAATAAGATTGTACAAGTTCAATGAATGCCTACTTTGATATGTGTTTTTCTTTACATCAGTATGTATATATGCTATATTTGAATTAGCTTTCAATGAGCTACAAAGGGGAAACAAACATGCCAAAGTTACTCAATATTACAATAGGGCAACTATTAGATCAAGCTAGTGACAAATATGGAACTGTTCAGGCAGTCAAATATATAGAATGCGATTATGAGAGAACTTATTATGAAATCAACAAAGATGCCGATGCTATAGCTAAGGGATTGCTTGGATTGGGATTTAAAAAGGGAGACCATATATGTGTATGGGCTACTAATTATCCACAGTGGTTGGTATTATTTTTTGCTACTGCAAAGATTGGGGTAGTGTTGGTAACGGCTAATACCAACTATAAACAAGATGAGATTTCTTATTTACTCAAGCAATCAGACAGCAAAGCTATATTTATTTCTAATGGTATCAAGGATTTGGATTGTCAAAAGATTATGTATACTATTTGTCCAGAGCTTAAGACTGCTAAAGTAGGAAAATTGTACAATGCTAATTTGCCTGAGTTGAGAGCGGTGTTTAGTATGGATGACAACAGTTATGATGGATTTTACAATTGGAAAGATATAGCTAGCTTTGGAGTATTGGTCAGTCAATCAGAGTATGTAGAAGCTTGCAATTTGTGTAGTCCACAAGATGTAATCAATATTCAGTATACAAGTGGTACGACAGGATTTCCTAAAGGTGTAATGTTGACCCACTATAATATTGTCAACAATGCAAAACAAATAGGTGATAGATTGGGTTTTGGTAGTAAAGATAGATTGTGTATACCTGTACCATTTTTTCATGTATTTGGTATAGTTGTTGCAATTTTGGCTTGCGTTACTCATGGTAGTACTATGATACCTTTGTTGTATTATACTCCACTCAAAGTTATGCATGCAGTTGAGTTTGAAAAGTGTACGGCATTACATGGTGTGCCTACTATGTTTATCAATGTATTGTCTCATAGAGATTTTAACAAATATGACTTTAGCAGTTTGCGTGCAGGTATAATGGCGGGTAGTCCTTGTCCACGCCATGTTATGCAAGCGGTAGTAGACAACATGAATATGAGAGATATAAGCAGTCTATATGGTCAGACAGAAGCTAGTCCTGCTTGCACTCAATGTCATGGAAAAGATAGTATAGAACTCAAGGTGAGTACAGTGGGTTGTGGAATGGAATATGTAGAAAATAAAATTGTAGACCCAATTACCGGACTAGATTTGCCTGATGGAGAACAGGGTGAATTTGTGAGTAGGGGTTATCATATTATGAAAGGTTATTACAAAAATCCTGAAGCTACAGCCAAAGCTATTGATAAAAATGGATGGTTGCATACAGGCGACTTAGCAGTGAGAGACCCAAACGGGTATTTTAGAATTACGGGTAGAATAAAAGATATGATTATCCGTGGAGGTGAAAATATTTCGCCTAAAGAAATAGAAGATATTTTGTATGGTTTTGAAAAAGTGCAAGATGCACAAGTAGTATCCGTACCAAATCCAAAATTGGGAGAGGAAGTATGTGCTTTTGTAATACTCAAAGATGGTGTACAATGTACAAAACAGCAAGTTCAAGAATATGTCTCAACCAAATTAGCTAGACACAAAGTCCCAACATATGTAATATTTGTAGACAAATTCCCACTTACGGCATCAGGAAAAATACAAAAATTTAAATTGAGAGAGCAAGCAAAGATAGATTTGGGTATTAAAGATGATGGCACATTTGTTATGGTAGATATAGACAACTCATAGTTGTTTATTTTTGATAATTATATTGATTGAATATTTTATGAAAAAACTTTTATTAATTATTGATATGCAAAATGACTTTGTTGATGGAGTATTGGGGACACAACAAGCATTAAATATTGTAGATAAGATTGTAGTTAAATTAAACGAATATAAGTCTAATGGATATACAGTTGTTTTTAGTAGAGATACTCATGATGATAGTTATCTTTGCAGTCAAGAGGGTAGAAATTTGCCAACTATACATTGTATAAAAGGAACGCATGGGCATGAAATTGTCAATCAGTTGGACACTAAAGGCTGTATAATTGTAGATAAATATACATTTGGTAGTTGTGAATTAGTTGAAAAAGTAGCGCACTTAGCTAATGATTGTGACACAATTGAGATATGTGGGGTATGTACTGATATTTGTGTGGTTTCTAATGCTATTATACTCAAGGCAAAATTGCCTGAGATTGCAATAACAGTAGATAGTCAAGCTTGTGCAGGTAGTAGTATACAAAACCACAATCATGCTTTGGTAGTAATGCGTGCATGTCAGGTGTTGGTAATTTAGTTGTATTATTAGTTTTTGTGATAGTTTATTTTTAGTTATAAATATAGTGATTGAAACTTAGTAATATGCAATATATTTGGATTACAATTTTAGTATTAGGTACAACAGCAGATAGTTTGATACGAAAAGTAGTTGTAGACAAATTTAAGTTTTTAGATTTTTTTGTGGCTTTTTTTTGTTGGGTATTGGTATTGAGTTTGGTTGTAGCTTTTATTGCAGTTGTATCAGGATACAATGTATTTGATGGATTGCATACTATAACTAGTTATCATTGGTTGTTGATAGTTTTGCGTGGGGTATTGGCATTTGTTAGTAGTTTTTTGTGGTTGATGGTCACCAAATATTTGCCCCTTAGTATAGCAGAACCTGCTTATCAGGCTGTGGCTTTGCCAATGTTTTTGGTTGGATTTTTTGCTTTTGGTGATGGAGCTAGTTGGTATAGTATAGTGCTTTTGATGACTATTGTGTTGTCTAGCTTTTTGCTAGGTATATTTGGAAGTGGGCAAGATGAAGGTGCTTTGAGAACACATTATATCAAAGGAATAGTATGTTTGATTGTATTTATAGTTGTAATTACAGTATTGTTTTATGCCAATAGGGTTTTGTCAGATACCAATGTGAGTGCTATATTTGTAAATATTGTTGTAGGTATTGTAGGGGCTACATTGTCTTTATCATTTAAATATATTTGCAACTCAAGAGAAAATAATACAATCACATTTTCATTGAAAAATTTTAAAAAATTGTTTTTCAATTTATGGATAATTTCTTTAAGTATTTGGAGTATGTTGGAATTGATATCTAATTTTGAAATAATAGGTATCATGAACATAGGGTTGATTAATGCAATTTTGCAAGCTTATATGCCTATTACAGTAGTGTTGTGTGCAATAATATTTAAAGAAAAACTTAGCAAATTGGGATGGTTGATAGTTGGCATAATTTTTGTAGCTAGTATACTACTTGCTTTGTTGACATGATTTTGATTTATTTAAATAAGACTGTTGATGAAAACTAAATAAAAACCGTTGACAAAATTTGCAAACTATGCTAAACTAGCATAGTTGCAAATTTGATTGTGCGTGCGGGTGTAGTTCAATGGTAGAACTTCAGCCTTCCAAGCTGATTGCGTCAGTTCGATTCTGATCACCCGCTCCAATCTTGCGCTTGTAGCTCAGCAGGATAGAGCAACGCCCTTCTAAGGCGTGGGTCGGGGGTTCGAATCTCTCCAAGCGCGCCACTATATGTGTGTTGGCAAAAGTGTAATATTACAATTCTTTTGATACTGTTGTCCGTAATCTGTTACAAATACATTATGGTGGGTATAGCTCAGTAGGTTAGAGCGCCAGATTGTGGCTCTGGAGGTCGTGAGTTCGAATCTCATTACTCACCCCATTTTTATTTTTATCGTAGGGGTGTCGCCAAGCGGTAAGGCACTAGACTTTGACTCTAGCACTCAAAGGTTCAAATCCTTTCACCCCTGCCAAATTTGCAGTTAGAGTTGCTATTTGATGTAATTAGATATTGTATAACTTTTTAAAGTTTAAAGAGTTCGTGTTTGTTTGTCAATTTTATTTTCAATTCTAACTAAAGATTGTGACCCATTAGCTCAGTCGGTAGAGCATTTGACTTTTAATCAAAGGGTCCCGCGTTCGAGTCGCGGATGGGTCACCAAATTTTTTTTATTAGTATATTTGTTTTTACATAAATTTGTTGGTTTGATAGATTTTACATAATATACAATTGGCTTGCATTTTTGTATAATACTTTTTTGTATTGTACTTGTTTTTTATTACAGAAAAAACTATTAGTATTTTTGTTTTGTAATATATTTTTTGTCGTTGTAGGATTATATTGAAAATTGGATAAAATTTTTTAGTGTTTGTTGCAAATCAATTACAATATTAGTTTGTATTTGCAAAATTTAGAACAAATTTGGAGGAATCTTGAATAACAATAATAATAAGACTAAAACCAAAAAGGCTGAGTTGCCACTTAAAATCATTTTTTTGGGTGGTGTTGGCGAAATAGGCAAAAATATGGCTGCTATTCAATATGAGGATGAGATTATTGTAGTGGACTGTGGGTTGACTTTTCCTAGTGTTGATATGCCAGGAGTTGATTTGGTTATACCTGACTTCAATTTTTTGCTCAACAATAGAGAAAAAGTAAAGGGTATTTTGCTTACGCATGGGCATGAGGACCATATAGGTGGCATGCCTTATTTGCTTAAAGAATTGACCAAAGTACCTGTATATGGTACTAGCATAACTTTGGCTTTGACTGAGTCCAAGCTAAAGGAACATAGATTGGATGGATATTCTCTTAATTCGGTTAGAGCTAAATCTATTATTCATTTGGGAAGATTCTTTAAAATTGAATTTGTTCATCTCAATCACTCTATCCCTGGCAATTGTGGTATGTGTATCACTACACCCGTAGGTGTAGTGTTTATGACTGGTGACTTTAAGATAGACTATCAACCTATAGGTGGCACAGCTATAGCTGATTTGGGTAGAATTGCAGAAATTGGCAATCATGGTGTATTGTGTTTGCTTAGTGATAGTACTAATGTAGAACGCAATGGACACTCATTGAGTGAGTCTGCCGTTGGTAAGGGACTTAATACTGTATTTTTGGACAATATAGAAAGGCGACTAATTATTGCTACTTTTTCTTCAAATATACACAGATTGCAACAAATCATGGATTTGGCATCAAAGTACAAACGCCGTGTAGCCTTTAGCGGTAGAAGCATGATAAATGTGGCTGATATAGCTTCTAAGATAGGCGAACTTAAGTATGATAGGGATATTATTGTAGATATAGATAGGATTAAGGATATCCCCGATGGAAATTTAGTTATTATAACTACAGGCAGTCAAGGTGAGCCTATGAGTGCATTGACTAGAATGTCCAATGATGAGTTTAATAAGGTTGCAATTGGAGACAATGATACTATTGTACTATCATCTTCACCAATTCCTGGCAACGAAAAGATGATTAGTACTGTTATTAACAATTTGTATTCTAAAGGTGCAAAGGTAGTTTATCACAGTATTGCAGAAATTCATGCTAGCGGACATGCTTTTTTGGACGAATTGCGTTTGATGTTGGCACTAGTGCGTCCCAAATTTTTTATACCTGTACATGGAGAATATAGACATTTGCAAAAACATGCCAATCTAGCTATTGATATGGGAGTAGTTGTTAAGCAAAATATTTTTATTCCCAATTTAGGTGACTGTGTTGAATTTAACAAAAATACTATGCAACGGGGCAATCAAGTGCAAGCGGGAATGTTGTTGGTAGATGGTTTGGGGGTAGGTGATGTAGGTACAGTGGTATTGAGAGATCGCAAATTGTTGAGCGAAGATGGATTGTTTGTTGTGGTTTTGGGAATAGACAAACATAGTCAAGAGATTACTGCTTGTGAAGTTACTTCTCGTGGTTTTGTTTATATGAAAGAAACTGAGGATATGATTAGAGGTGCAAAAAAATTGGTTACAGAAGTCTATTCAAGATTAGACCAAAAGGAATTGGCTGATTGGAATTTGTTAAAGAACATAATTAGAAGAGAACTTAAGTCATTTTTGTTTAGAAAGACACATCGCAACCCTATGATATTATCTATGATATTGGAGAGTTAGAGTTGACAGTTCTTATTTATTTGCGGGTTAGTCTTTTTGATTTGGACTAACCCGCAATAATATTGCTTATAATATTATGGATAATAACACTACACAATTTTTAAAAAAACTCATACCAAATAATGATGAAGAGTTGATTAGAGTCAAGCAATTGGGTATACAATATGGCGTACCCATTATTAGTGATATGGGTTTGCAATTTTTAAAAACTTTTGTTGCATCACTTAGTCCTCACAATATACTTGAAATAGGAACGGGCGTGGGGTATAGTGGATTAGCTATGCTTAAATTTAGCAAGAAAGCTAAGTTGATAAGTATAGAATTGCAACAAGAGTTGGCAAGTGTAGCTCGTACTGTTCTGTCTTCATACGATGTTCAAGTTTTGCAAGGAGACTGTAGACAGTTGATACCTGATATTGCTTGTGGCAAAATAAGTGTTGATAGTTCTAAATTTGACTTAATTTTTATGGATGGTCCAAAGAGTGCATACAATCAGCTATTGCCATACTTTGTAAAGTTGCTTAAATGCAATGGAGTGTTGTTGTGCGACAATGTGTTGTTTAGGGGGCATGTGGCAGATATAGACAATTCTAAACCTAGTACAATTGTACGCAACATGAGAGATTTTTTGCACAAAGTCAATCAACCACCATTTGTAACAAGTATTGTAGATGTTGGAGATGGTATGAGTATTTCTGTTATTGTTTGATGTAACAGGTACAAATAGAGTGCATTAAGATGGAAAGGAGATAGTACTTAGATAAAATCAACTTTAAAGCGTTCTGGGGGGGGGATTCGTAACTCCCCAAATGCTTTTTTGGTTCTTTTTTGGCGTCAAAAAAGAATATGCTGGTTTTGTTGAAAGTTTATATTTTATTGTTAATATCCGCTAGTTGTACACTTTCATATTTTTATAAAATAAATATTGATAGTAGTATTTGTGTTAACTGGCAACTAAGAGTTTTGTTGTATTGTTATAATAACAAAAAACAAAGCTCTTTTTAAATATTACATAAAAAATATTAAAATGTGGTAAACTTTGTAAATAAGAGTGAATTATAGGGTGAACCATATGGACATATTAGAAGCCAACCTAGAACACAACATAACTCGAGTAAACGAGGCCGAAAAAAAATTGCAATATCTCAAACTTAAAAGGGATTTGGCAGATTTTGTCAATGGTCAACTTAGTCATTCTCAAATACAAAACGATGAAAAACTTAAACAAGTTCAATCATATTTGGGAAATCTAATAGACAAAAAAATTAGCAACTTGCAGTATACTGAAGATGCAAAAATCAACTCTACAATCAACAATCTAAAGCAAGAATTGAATGCACATATAAAAAACATATGTGACAACTTTGACAAAAATTTTAATACTCAAGCTAATCAAATTAGAGAGTTGTCATATAGCCAGTCGTTGAGTGGAGATAAGATTAATGCAGATATAAAGAATCAAATTTTGGATTTTAAAAGTCAATTAAATTTAAACAAATCTCGTGCAAGTGGGGAGTGGAGTGAAGATATGAGATTGGAGTTTGAACAACGCTTAAACCAAATTAAGCAGGATTTGCAATACAATCAATTGCAGCAATTGCAGCATATCAATGAACGAATGATTGATTTTAAAATTGAACTTAAGGATACTAATAAGGAAATTGCCAATCAACAATTGCAAACGCAATTGAGAGACTTGCAAACACAACTTCAACAAAATCAAACAGGGCAATTGCAAACTCAGTTGTTGCAAAGTCAATTGGGGCAATTGCAAGTTGGGCAACTCCAAACTCAGCTCAACCAAAATCATGTTGGGCAACAAGTTGGGCAATTGCAAACTAATGCAACTCAAAATAATGTTGCACAAGCTCATTTAAATAATCTTCAAAATATGACTACCCAAAGTCAAGTAGCTCAATCACAAATCAACAATCTTGCTACACAAGCCACTCAAAGTCAAGTATCACAGACACAATTGAATAGTCTACAAAATTTGGCTACACAAAATCATATAGATAGTGTACAAAATCAAGCCACCCAAAGTCAAGTGGGACAATTGTACAACCATACAACAGCTACTCAAGCGGGACAATTGCAAAATATCAATACACAAACTTCGGCTGCACATGGCAAACTAGAAAACTTGCAAAACCAAGTATCAAGACTAGACTATCTCAATTCGGTATCCAACGAACAGAACAATTTGCAAACAAATACCAACGAAAGAATGCGTCAGTATGAAGCACAAAATATACTCAACAAGTTTGATGATTTGCGACAAGAATTGGTATTAGCCAATGCCAACGCTTATGCCGCTAATGCTAATACAAATGCGTTAAATGCCAATGCCAATGCATTGAACGCTAATGCGTATGCAGTCAATGCTAATGCAAATTCGTTAAATGCCAATGCATATGCCGCCAATGCCAATGCTAATTCGCTAAATGCCAATGCCTATGCAGTCAACGCCAATGCTAATTCTCTCAACGCCAATGCTTATGCCTCAAATGCTAATACCAATGCGACAAATGCCAATGCCAATTCGCTAAATGCTAATGCCAATTCTCTCAACGCCAATACAAATGCAGCACATGCTAATTATGTAAGTCAACAAAAACAAAATGTTCCTCAACAGATATATTATCCTGTTCCAAATACACAACCACAAATACCTAATGAAATAAAGTTGGTAATGGACAATGGACAACAACCTCCAGTTATCAACAACATAATGCCCCCACCACAACAAATCCCACAACAGCCTATGCAAATGCCCCCAATAATCGTCAATACTCCCAATCAACAACCCGTGCAAATGCCTTTTACAATTCCACAGCCTAGTATGCCACCAGTAATAGTAAATACAATTCCACAAGGGAGTATACAAAGTACTACTCCAGTTAGTACAACTCCTTACTCTTATTATTATCCACCATACAATCCAAACAATGGCAATTCTCAAAAAGAAGATGATTCATTGGGTTCAAAACCAAAATCTCGTACAAGTGCATTAGATGATATGTTGGCTAAGATGGCAGGCAAGTTGAGTGATTTGAATGATAAATTGGGATAGAGTGACTCTAATTTATTTTTTATGACTGGACTATTGTATACAATGCAATAGTTGCAATTTTGAAAAATACACAACAAAAATTATTATAAACAAAAGTGCTTAAAGTTTGATGATTTAGAATAAATAGTTGATTTTAATAAAAATAAAAAAGGTATACAAAGAATTTTTTTGTATACCTTTTAAGTTTATTGTAAATAAAATATTTTATTTAATTGCTCTCATTGTTTTATGTTACAATCAAAATTTAGAAAATCTCTTTTTGATAACAAAAAAGTAAATCAACAAAATTATACCAATTGCAGACACAACAGCTAAGCATATTATCAAAATTTTGATAAAGTTATTATCTTGTTTTTCACTATCTTGTTTTTTACTATCTTGTTTTTCCCACTTAGCATGGACAACTCTAGGAACCCAATCTAAATTGATATCATCGGTATCTCTATTGCATACCATATTCTCATCATACCACTCAGTACCTTCAACTTGATAACTGCCATCATCTTTATTAAATTCACCTAAGACATCATAAAATCCTAAAAATTTGTAACCTTGTCTAGTAGGTATTTGTCTACCACTTTTTAACAGTGTATTCCATTCAACCCATTCTATATTGTCTTCTGTAGTAGTTCCGCCAAGTATGCCGCCATTTGGATTGAGTATTATAGGTTTTTTATCTTTAGATTGTGATGAAAAACTGTATATTGTAGTATCGTTCTTTTTATCAAAAATTTTATTTTCTTTAAGTATAATTTTAGCAACATCACTTCGTTGACTACTATAATACAGATATCCATTTGCATCTTTTTCACTAAAAAATCCATATAAAAGATTTGGAAAATCTTTTTCTATCTTTGGTACTATTTCTCCATAAGAAGCTTGTACAGGATTTATTGTTATTGCGGCAATGTTTTGAATAACAGAAAATGTTATTGTGTATGTATCATTTTCTTGTGCTAAAGCAATACTACCCCCCCCCGCAAACAAACTACTCAATATTAATAAACAACAAACAATCCCACAATATATTTTTTTGAAAGTAAATGTATTCATAGATAAAACATTCTCCTATCGTACAAAACATTGTAACATATAATGTATTTTTTGTAAATAAATTTTGACTTTAAATAAAATAGTAATATTTTACAAACTGATTTTATATTAAAATGTTTTGCGAATTGTTAGCAAAAAATAATGAATTTGTTTGTCCACTTCTTTGTTATTGCAGATTTTATGTGACAATTGCATTTTTGCAGTTTGTATGATATAATGTAGTGTGTTATAATATTAAGCCTATCATAAGACACAAAATTGACTATAGAGAGATTTGTATAAAGTGGGTTAATCTTTGGAGATATTGGTATTGATGAGTGATAATAAAACAAAAAATAATTTTACTAAACAAAAAATAGATAGAAAAGAAATTAAAAAGATTTTTAAATTCTTATTTCTTTGGAGATATTTTCTATCTTTGGTTTTATTGTTGATATTTCTTGTATTATTTGTTTTGGAATTTTTTAAGATTTTTGATATTTCTAAATGTGTGGGTATTATTGGTGATTTGGTTGCTATCTCTACTACAATATTGCTTGGGATAGTGACTATACTTTCAATATCATTGTCTATTAAAAAAGATAAAATTTGGGGTGTTGATACTGATGAATTTGACAAATTAAAAGTTAGAAAAGATTTTGATTTGCTAGATATGTTTTTTGTTGCACTTGGCTGTGTTGTTGCAGGGATAACTGCACTAGTTTTTGGATTATTTGCAACTAGTGTTTTTGTATTTGCTTGTTCAATTGTGTATTCCATTATCTTCGCTAGGCAAGATATTCCGTATTTATTGAGACAAGACAAAAGACTTTGGCGTATTGTTGGTCAAAGGTTGGTTTCATATTTGAGTGACAAAAATAATATATCTCGCAATGATGGCTATTATCAAATATTAGATACAATTTTGCTTCATCAAATAACTGAGATAAAAATAGATAAGGTATATACTAATTTAAAAAAATACAATACCCTTAAATTAGATAATCAAATGCAACAATCCGTTGCTTTATATATGCTTTATTTGCAATTTAAATCATTAAGACATTTTGAAGATGACAATAGTAGAACAGAATTTTTTTCTATACCTAAAGATAAAATTTGTCAGTCAGTCAAAGATACTATAAAAGTTATTTTAAACTCAATTAATCAACCTCATAGTGAAAGTTTGAATTTGAAATCAAATGATGTTTTTGATATTCTAACAATTATACCTTATAATAAATCCAATGGATTGATGTACAATATACTTTATTTTGTGACACAAATAAAGGAAAATAATGATATAGATAGTTTGGACATGGAGAAAAATATTTTAGAATTTTTGGGTGGTTCGTACAGTAGTAGAAAATTTGGAGAATATCATAGAGATTTGTTTATTGTATTACTACATTCTACAGTGACTAGGGGGCAAGATTGGTTTCTTGAGATATGTAGAGAGATTATGGAGAGGAATAATTCATCATATCAATATCAACACGAAACTAATAAAATAGATGACTATAAAAATGCATGTGTCTTGATTTTTTTGTGGTATGTTGATTGTATAGTCAAACAAAAGTTTGACTTTTCTAGTGAAATTGTAGACAATGTAAAGGATTTTGTACAAAGAAAAGAATATAGAGAGCAGGAGATATTTTATGGTAAAGATTATGATTTTTATACTGAAAAGATTATTGAAAGAATATTGGTGCAATACAGTGACAATTTTGAAAAGTTGCTAAAAATATTGATTGATATAGTTGATAGCAAAAAATATGTGTGGGGCAGAGTATTGCATTTTGGTAGAGATGCCAAGTGGAAAGGGTCTGCTGGTCGTACCTATATTGGTAGCACTAAGAGAGATTATGATTATAAGACAAAATTGCTAGATTGGTTGTTTAGCATTCTATTTAAGAGATGGGATGGACATTATTGTGCATCAATACAAATTGATTGTAGTGCTATGACTTTGAAAGGAATTGAAAAATTGCAAACTGAATATAAACAACAGTCAAATGAAAATAGTGAAACAGACAAAATAGAATATAACGGAAATCATCTCAATATATTTGAGATACTAATGAATTATTTAAAAGATACTTGGGTAGATAAACAACAGAACAAAATTGTTGTAGACAATATTAATGATGATGAAATAAAAAACACTCAACACAAAATTTGGAATTTAGAAAATAGAATAAATGGGAGTAGATATGATGACAACGAAGAGAAAGTTGCAAACAAAAATACTATAGAGTTGCTAGAAATTGTCAATAAATATTTTAATGATAAACTAAAGGATAGTAATAAAAATAATGACACTAGTCAAAATACACTTGATAAAATAAAAACTAATTTGATAGATAGTGTAGACAATCATATTAAGTCACTGTATGGCTATGATGATAGTCTGCTAATGGATAATGTGCAACAACAAATGAGTTCAAGATTATGCTATCACCAAACTGATGATAGGTTTACACATCAATATAATAGCGTTATGGGTAAATCTACAAATAATATTGAAGAGTGGCATATAAATAGTTTTTGTGAGACTATAGAGCATGGTATTTATAAAGAGATTGGTGATAAATTTAAGCCTTTAGAGAGACCTAGTCAAGAAGAGTTGATTAAAAAACTAGAAGATTTTAATCCAACTTATACCAATTGTATGTATGGATTGGCATATATTGCAAAGCAAAGGGTTGTGCAAGAGCCATTTGATGTAAAAGAACAGAATAAATTGGATAAAGAATTTGTAGAAAAAATAAATTATATTTATCAAAAAATGCAACCTAAAGATTTTAGTTTGATGCCACAAGTTTTTTGGAAAGATGGTGCAGTAAAATTCAATTTTGAGATAGACAAAGAAAGTACTATTGTAAGACAATTGACTGCAGATGAGTTGACTGACATGATTGACAAAGACTACAATAGATTTGATGGTAGATACTTGTATGAAAATGTATTTGTGACTAGAGAAGAGTTGTATGAAGAACTAAATAACAAATACTATGGTATGGTGTTGGTATTTAAATACACATGTATAGTTGATAAGAATATGATATTTGCATATAAATATTGATTATATTTTTTATCAACAATTATAACTTTTAAAATTTATTATTGACCAAATTTCCAAAATTTGGTATATTAAGTTCACAATTAACCTAAATACAAAAGACATCAAACATAAAATCAACTGTACTAAGGACAAGCACACTCATGACAACAAAAGGCAATATTAATAAATATAGTGGGAGAGTATCAAAAGGACCTTTCAATATTCGTGTATTTTTGTTCTGTGCTATATTTGTAATTGCTTGTATCTTGTCTTGCACTATGTTGTTTGTCAATCCTATAATTGGATATTTGTTGTTATTTGCAGTTATTGTTTTCCCCATTGGATTGGCTTTGTATTACTATAGGATTGGTGAAAGCAAGAAAATGCTGTGTTATGTGTTGATTGGGATTTGTGTAATTGTGGTAGGCATTGGGTATTTTGGACGCATAATACTTTGGCAGGGAAGCTCTATAAAGGGAGATTATAGAGTTGCAGGTACAATTAGTGTAGTCAACAATTTGTACGATAGTGGTTTTAGATCTATAGTATTAGAAGATATATATTTGAATGGACAATCTATCAATGGCAAAATGCGTGTCAACATAAGTATTAAGGATGAGGACACGACTTCTTTGTATTATGCTCAAAAGGGTGATGAGTTGAGATTTGATGGGTTTGTAACTAGTTATGACTTGTTGAATGAAGAAAGTGGATTTGACTTGGGTAGATTGACATATGGTATACAATACTTTAGTCGTGTAGTAGACAATTTGGCTTTTGTATATTTGATACCCAAAGCTACAAGTGGAATGGATTTGGTGCGACTAGAATTGGGTGAGTTGTTGGATAAACATCTTAGTCAAGATACGGCAGGTGTGGCTAGAGCTATGCTTATAGGGGATACTACGGCATTGAATGCTGATGGCTACAATATATTTAGTCAATCAGGATTTGCACATGTACTAGCCGTGTCGGGTATGCATATATCATTTATTGCCACTCTTTTGGGTTTTATACTTAAAAAGATAACTAGCAGACGACTGTTATCTTTTTTGATTGTATTGAGTATTGTATTGTTTTATGCGTGGCTTTCGGCATTTAGTCCATCTGTATTGAGAGCGGTAATAATGTTTGTTGTAGCAGGTATTTGCAAATTGCGTGGTAAATGGTATGATGGACTAAATAGTCTTGGATTTGCGGCTTGTGTACTATTGTTGTTTGACCCATTTTTACTTTTTTCTACTAGTTTTCTACTGAGTTTTGGATCAGTATTGGGAATCAACTTATTTTATAAGTCTATCAATCGTTGGTTGCAAACTATAATTGACAAAAAACTAACTTTCAATACAAGTGAGTTTTCAAAAAAATCTAATATTATCCCAAAGTATACTACAAGGACTATAAAAAATACTGCTAGTGGGTTGGCAATGGGCTTGTCTGTACAAGCTACTACTGTTGCGTTGACAGCTTTATTGCTTCATCGTATTGCAACTTATTCTATAGTTGCCAATTTGGTACTCAAACCTTTGTTGGGTATAGTATTTATAGGCTTGATGTTGTTAGTCCCAATTGTATATATTGTACCATTTATGGGTTGGGCGTTGCAATTGTTTGATATTGTGTTGGTTGCATTGTTGAGTTTGCTCAATTGGATTGCAGATTTGCCTTATAGCAATATTTTTATTTGGCCAGGTTTGCCATTTGTTTTGGCTTTGATGATTGGATTAGTATCTTGTAGTAGGTTTGTGTTGTATC
This sequence comes from Bacillota bacterium, assembly GCA_009787385.1. Classification (GTDB taxonomy): domain Bacteria; phylum Bacillota; class Clostridia; order Christensenellales; family Pumilibacteraceae; genus WRGC01. Next base: position 18,778 of record WRGC01000013.1, on the reverse strand, counting down.
GTAGGACTAGATTGGTTTCAGGTGTTGTAAGTGTGTTATTGTACTTGAGTATATTTGTAGTAGGTTTGCCACAAAACAAGTTAAATAATGTAATAGTTCCCATGAGCAACAATCAAACTATTGTAATAAGCAATAATGAGACTATGTATTTTGGCAATATAGGTGCAAAAGCTAGTGAGAGTTATGGAGTGTTGAATTTTAAGATATCCAAGATACATACTCTGTTTGTCACAGATATATTTGTCAATGCATCATCATTGAGAGCTATGAGACGAAGCTTTGGTATAGAGGAGTTTTTTGTTCCACCTACAATATCTATCAATGATATATTGAGTATGGAGAAAGCGGGACTAAATTTTAGTATTATGGACGAGCAAGTTATGACAGACCATGGGCAGTTTAGTATAGGTTGTATTATGTTAGACAATGTCTTTATGGGTTATCAATTGTTGGGTGGAAATGTAAATATTCTTATTTCGGCTCAGGATATGCCGCTATACAAATTTGATGAAGATATCTTGCACAACTTTGATATACTTAGAGGAGCCAATACTGTAGCATACAATGATGCATTGCAGATTGTAGACTATTCATTTTTTGATGTTTATACAGATAATGTATTGGTTGCATATGATAGACAGAGAGCTTATTTTGATTTTGTTGAATGGGTGATTAGAGAATAAAAAGTAAGATAGTTTAACTAAGGATATAAACAATATGAAGAAAAAAAATATATTAGTAATTATTACAGGTGGGACTTTTGCTTCTGTAGAAATAGAAGATGGGGTTAGGGTATTGGGAGATATTGTGAAGTTTTGTGATACTCTCAAGTGTGTTGAGACAGGATTGGATAGCAATGTAGAAATGGATATTGTATCGCCTTTATATATGTTTAGTGAGAATATTACATTTGAAGATTGGCAAGTTATTTTAAGCTGTATAAGAGACAATTTGAAAATAAAAAAATATGATGGGGTATTGATTACACATGGGTCTGATACTTTGGCATACACGGCTAATATGATTGCAATATCTACTCAAGGTTGCAATATCCCAATAATTTTGATAGCTTCGTCTCAACCATTGGGATATAGTGGTTGCAATGGATTGGTCAATTTTAAAGCTGCACTCAACTTTGTAGTTGGCACACAGTACAAGGGGACATATGTTGCTTATAGTTATGACAATGTGGATACTATTATTTATGTAGGTGAAAGAGTATTGCAATCTCAAATGTTTGTTGATAGGTATTCTAGTTTTGGATCTAATTTGGACTTTGGTATTATACAGTTGGATGGCACATTTGTCATAGGAGATATTGAATTGTGCAAAACAAAGTTGCAACAAGTTGACGACAAACCATTGATAGATAGATTGCCAAATTTGTATGATTTGAATAGCAATATATTAATGATTTCGCCACATGTTGGAATGGACTTTGGAGTGTTTGATTTGAAAGGAGTAGATACTGTTATTGTCAATCCATATCATTCGTCCACATATTGTTGGTTAGAAATTAAAGATGATAAAATAGAACAAAATAAGAGTATGCAAATCTTGCATGACAAATGTATGAAATTAAATATACCATTGATTGTTGCCCCATATAGAGACAATGCTACCAAATATAGTAATATAAAAAATAAAATATTGCGATTGCCAAATATATCTAGTGAGGCAACATTGGTCAAAGTATTGTGGGCAAATAGTCTATATAACAAAGATAGTATAGAATGGAATAATTTTTTGTACACGCCTATTGCTTGTGAATTTTTGATTTATTAAATACAATAATAGATTTTTGCAATACAATCACACATACAATACCTATGCATATTATGGATTAAGATATCTTAATCTTTCAAGTATATATTTGAGATTACAAAAGATTGTGAGATGTACTTTAGATAAAAACTATCATTCTGTTTGGCCAGCAGAATGATAGTACAAAGTTTTTAAATAATATAGGAGGTTTCGAAATGTTCTTTAACAACAATAACAGCTGTTGTGGTGGTGGATCTAATGATATGTTTTTGATATTGCTATTGCTTTGTGGCTTTGGCGGCAACAACAATCATGGATGCGGTAACAGTGGTAAAAGCATTGATATGTGTGATCTTGTCATGTTTTTATTGATTATGTCATGTTTTGGTGGTCGTGACTGCAAATAGTAGTTTACTTAACCGTGTAGTATGTTTGTATACTATACATTATTATTGTTCTTTTAAAAAGATAAAACAAAGTTGTAGGGTAAATTGCCCTATAACTTTGTTTTTATACTCATATAAACAAGTTTGTTGATATAATCTTGTAAGTTATTTATTTTCAACTTCAAAAAATTTGTTGTCAATACTTATATTTTCTATAGTATCATCTGTTGATATATTTGCTTTAGCCTCAAGCTCTACTTGTTCTATTGTTTTTTTGTCGTGTAGTATATCTTTGTTGATATCTCGTTCTAATTTGCCTGCTATATATCCTGCTAGGATACTGTCGTTGACATTGATTGCCGTTCTTCCCATATCTATTAAAAAATCTACTGATATCAACAATCCAACAAGTTCTACAGGCAAACCCATCAAACTTAGTACCATCAAACTAACTTGTGTAGCTCCACCACCCACACCGGCTGTACCTATAGAAGATATTACAGAGTATATGGCTAATGGAACTAAAAATTGTAATGACCATACATCCCATCCAACAGACATACCTGCCAATATTGCAAGTGTGACAGGATATACACCCGCACAAGCATTTTGACCTATGGTAGTTCCAAAAGAACCTGCTAGATTGGCATTTCCTTCATTTACACCTAGTTTGCGTTGGGACATTATTGTGAGTGATAGAGTGGCAGAACTAGAACGACTAGAAAAGGCAAACATCAAGGCAGCACCTGCTTTTTTGATATGTGTTTTTGGATTGACGCCAGAAACCCACATTAGCAACAAGTGAAATAAAAATACTATAGCCATTGCAACATAACACACAACTACAACCATACCTAGTTGAGCTACAGATTCCCATCCTGCAGAAGCTGCTCTACCTGCAATTATGGCTAGAACACCATAAGGAGTAAAGCCAATTACATAGTCTACTATTCGTATTACAACTTCGTACGCCGTATCTAAAAAAGATTCAAATTTTTGTCCTATGGCAGGCTTGTGTTTTTTGATATCCAAATATGCCATACCTATTACAAATGTAATAAGTACTACAGGCAAGACATTGCTACCGCTAAATGCAGCAAATAGATTGTTGGGTATTAGATTGAGTATTATTTCGGGTAATGTGCTTGGAGCTTGAGGTTGTGGGTCATATCCAACCAAGTCATTTGTATTAATTCCAAAAATCCATACCGTAATCATAGCTATGATGCCAGCAATAAGTGTAGTCAACAGTAGTATACCAATAATCATTCCCGCTTTTTTGAGTCCTTGACCGGGCTTTCCTAGGTTTTTTATAGCATTCAAAATTGACACAAATACTAATGGTATAACCAAAAATGTCAAAGCTTTGGTGAAGCCTGAACCTATTATGTTTATCCATTGAGTGATTGCAACACTATTGTTTGGGGTATCTACACTTGTATCAGCAATTCCAAATATCAACTGTATACACGCACCATAAATAAGACCCAAGATTAGTGCAATAAAAACCCTGAGCGTAAATCCTATTTTAGTTTTTTTACTTATTAATACCATTGTAGCAAATAGTGCTACAAAGACTATCAATGCCAAAAAAATGGCAAAATTATTATTCATAAATTGTAATTAAAGTATTATTGTAAGTAATTATTAATTTTGCAAGATATATGATTTGTATCATATATCTTGCAAAGTATGCTTGATTTACTTACTGTATAATAATACACTTATGTGTGTAAATAGTCAACCAATTTTTATTAAATTAATTTGTTTTTTGGTTGTTTATGTAATGAAAAATAATTTATTTTAAAGATATTTTTTGTCATATCAGCTTATTGATTTTAATAAAAATAAAAAAAACTTGGTATTGACAAAGTGTGTAAGTTGTGTTATAATTGTATGTATATCATTTAATTGGACATAGTTTGCAAAAACTTGTCAACCAATGACTGCAACACAATCATGGTAGTTGTGGCTGATATGTACACTTGATATTTGGAGATATTATTTTGGATAAAGTAGCTGTAATAGATATTGGTAGCAATGACATCAATATGACTTTTGCATATGTCTTGCCATCTGAACATTTTGTAGTGTTTGATCATATCAAAGAAGGTGTGAGACTTGGTGCAGAAATGTCTAGAGATGGCTTTTTGAAGCCTAGCAAAGTATCTGAGGCTGTCAATGTACTAAAGATGTTCAAGAAGTTGTGTGACAATTATCAAATTGACAAAGTATATGTTGTAGCTACAAGTGCTGTAAGACGAGCTAAAAATCAAAAGAGTTTTTTGGAAGAGGTTAGTTCAACTTGTGGATTTAGAGTTAGAGTGTTGCCAGAAGAAGTAGAAGCTGAGTATATATATCATGCCGTTGTCAACCACTTTGATATGCAAAAGGGGTTGATAGTAGATATTAGCGGTAGTAGCGTTCAACTCATACATTATAATAGAAAGGGTATATTAAATACACATGTAATAAGGGTAGGAAGCAACTCATTTTTGGAAAGATTTGATGAGTACAAAAATGACCCAGTTGCATTATCAACTAAAGTAGAAGAATATATTAGGAATGAGTTGAAAGATGTAGAGTGGATAGTGGGATTGGATCATGGTGTCCATGTGATAGGAGTAGGTGGAGTTTTTAGAAGTTTGGCAAAGATTAGTATGAGGCTCAATCGCTATCCATTGGATATAGCACACAACTATGTAGTGCAAAAGGACAATTTTGCCAATATTTATAATATGCTCAAGTCTGTAGACATAGACCATAATACAAAGATAAAAGGCTTGCAAGGTAGAGCGGATATCTTTTGTGTTTCTATGTATATTGTCAAGAGTATATTTGATAGTTTGGGCAAAGATGATATCGTTATAAGTGAGTATGGTTTGAGAGAGGGAATAATATTAGGTCATTCAACCCCATCCATCAAAGAAAAGGCAATCGTAGATGTACATGGACATAGTATTTATTCTAGAGTAAATTTTTTAAATCAAGATATAGCTCATCTTGACCATGTTTACAATTTGTCTATGCAATTATACAAACAACTTAGAGTGTTGCACAAATTGCCTAGGTTTTACAATAGAGTGTTGCGTATAGCGGTATACATGCATGACAGTGGACGCAATATACGCTATAGTGACTTTGTCCGTCACAGTATGTATTTGGCTCTCAATAGTGGACTGTGTGGAGTGTCTCATAGAGAAATTGTAGTAGCGGGATTTGCAATTATGGCATATATGCATGATGACTTTAATAACACCGAATGGCAAAGATATAAAAGTATTGTATTAGAAGAAGACAAAACTGCCGCAATCAAGATAGGCATAGTTTTGCGTATTGCGGATAATCTAGATAGGACAAAATCTAGAGCTATAACATCTATCAACTGTGATATACTAGGGGATAGTATAATAGTCAAGACTGCTCAGACAGGTGATGCTAGCTTGGAAATTTCTGAAGCATTAAAACTATCAGAAGCTCAATTTGCAAAAGCATTTAAAAAGAATATTAGGATAATATAGGTTTAGCTATTTTGCTTTTATATATTTCAGTAGCAATATTGAGATAGTTAAGTCAATAGTACACAAGGGGATTAAAAATGGCAATAATGGAGATTGCATTGGAACTTGGGTCATGCAATACTATGATTTGGACTTCAAATTCTGGATTAATGGTTCAAGAACCAAGTCTTGTTGCATTAAGCAATTTAAGGCAAGACAAGCCTAAAGCTTTTGGACAAGTTGCTATGGATTTGTTTAAAAAAGATTCTACAAATTTTAGCGTAGTATCCCCTATAGACTGTGGAATAATCCTTGATACTAATTTAACTACTCAAATGTTGAGAGAATATCTCAAAAAAGTTATATCCAAAAAAGCTATATTTATACCTAAATTTAAAGCAATACTCAATGTACCTTTAGGGCTAAGTGTCAAGCAGAGAGTCGCTTTTGAAACCGTATGTTATGATGCAGGGATTGATGATGTAATAATGGTGGATAGTATTGTGTCATCTGCAGTTGGAATGGAGTTGTTGGTAGATGATGGTGGATATTATTGTGTATCCAACATTGGTGGTGGTAGGACTGATATTGCTGTAATTTTAAATGGTAAAGTTATTGAAGGTTGTACCCTCAATATTGGTGGCAATTTGTTGGATTCGGTTATTGCAAATTTTGTAAGAGAAGTCCACGGGGTAATTATTGATAGAGATGAGGCAATCAAAGTCAAGCAAGAAATAGCAAGTTTGTATGACAATGATATTCAAAGCACGCAAGTATCAGGTGTTGAAATATTGCAAAAGACACCTATTGTTGTAGAGATTAGAGCGTTGGATATATATAATGTCATTCGTCCATACTACGAAAAGATTTTAGATGGTATTAGGAGCGTTTTGAGCAACTGTCCGCCACAAGTTGTGCAAATTGTGCAATCTAAGGGTATTTATTTGTGCGGTGGAGCAAGTCAAATTCCTGCATTAGATTTGTTGTATAGACAACTCTTGGGTATAAATGTTTATCAATGTCAAAATGCAAGACTAGCATCAATTATGGGAGCGGGTAGGTTGATAGAATATAAGGATAGATTTGTAGAAGTTGTAAAATAAGAATTTTATACTATACAGATTTTATATTTTTTCAATTATTTTTTAGATAAATTTACTTTGTGTGTGTAATAAGTTGCCAAATTGTAAAATTTGTGTTATATTATTGGTACACTGTGATGTGCGAGTAGCTATTTTATTTTCCTACTTTTTTTAAATGGGATTGTTTGTACAATATATGATGTCTGGACTTTAATCTTTTGCGCAAGTTGCGTTTAAAAAAAGATTGCTTTGCATTAGTCAAACCACGAAGTAGATTGATATATGTTGCCGACTAACCCACCCTATTGTAATACATGGGGAAAAATAACTAGCTTACAAACGGTATCACGGTATTTTGCCGCATTCGTCTAACGGTTAGGACGCTAGCCTCTCACGCTGGAAATAGGGGTTCGATTCCCCTATGCGGTACCAAATTGATGTATTTACTCACATATACAAATATTGTTGTTAGTTTGCAACAATGAGATTTGTATTTATAAGTAGGTTGAATTTTAAATTTAAAGAATGTACAAATAGAGTACATTAATCTAGAAAGAATTAATCCCCCAATTAAATAAAATCAACCTTAAAGCGTTCGGTGGTTTTGTGGGATTTGCCCCAAAAAAACTTTTTGGTTCTTTTTTGGCGTCAAAAAAGAATAATGTTGGTTTTGTTGAAAATTTGTATATTATTGTTAATAATCGCTAGTTGTACACTCTCTAAATTTAAATTTTATGAATAACACAGTAAGGTAAGTTGTATAAAAGTCGCACTGTTCTTGTGTGGCTTTTTTGACTAGTTTAGCATAAAATATATTTTTTAGATATAAAACCAAAATTTATATGACATTGGGCTTGCACAAAAAAAATTTTAATCTTCAGTATGGGCATTTGATAGTGCTTGGATATCTTGTTGTAATATTTTCAGGGGCTTTTTTGTTGTGCTTGCCTATTTCTACTAAAGGTAGTGGGTTCGGGAGTTTTTGGGATGCTTTATTTTTGTCTGTTAGTGCCACTTGCATTACGGGATTGACTGTAGTCAATATATTTGCGACATACAGTGGTTTTGGGCAATTGATAATATTGTTGTTGACTCAAATAGGTGGTTTGGGTTTTATGACACTTATTGCTATAATATTACTTTTTTTGAAACGCAAGATAGATTTTGGCAAACGACGATTGTTGATGGAGTCTATGGGGCTACTCAAGATGTCAGGCATAGTGAGATTGGTCAAACGAATAATTGTATTTACATTATTTGTAGAGTTTGTTGGTGCTGTTTTGCTTAGTTTTAGCTTTGTACAGCAATTTGGTTTTTGGCAAGGAATTTGGTTTGGAATTTTTCATTCGGTGGCTGCTTTTTGCAATGCTGGATTTGATTTGGTTGGCACGGCGTCAGTAGGTTCTTTGATAGGATTTGCTAATAATACTCTAGTAGCTATCGTAATAGGAATACTTATAGTGATAGGTGGTATTGGATTTTTGGTATGGAATGATGTATTGGATAACAAGTGGAATATAAGTAGGTACTCATTGCATTCTAAAATAACTTTGATTACTACTCTTGTTTTGATAGTTTTTGGTTGGATTTTATTTTTTATATTTGAAAGAAATGATTCTATGAAAGACTTGGGTGTTTTTGATCAAATATGGGTATCATTTTTTTGTAGTATTAGCCCTAGAACGGCTGGATTTTTTATGGTAGACTTGTCTAAAATGTCTAGTGGTGGAAGCTTTTTAACTATGCTTTTTATGTTTGTTGGTGGTAGTTCTGGCTCTACGGCGGGAGGTATCAAGACTACAACTTTTGCAATTCTTTTGCTCAATGCTATTAGGACATCACAAAGCGTAAGGGGAGTTTTTGTTTTTAAGAGAAAGATTGATGACAATTCTATCAAACAAGCATCAGCTTTGGTAGTTATATTTGCATCATTAGTAGTTATATCAACTATTTTGATTAGTCTTATACAACCTTTGCCACTAAAGAATATTGTATTTGAAGTTTTGTCTGCACTTTGTACAGTGGGGTTGTCTTTGAGTGGAACTACTGCACTACTCGCACCATTAAGTAGATTGATAATAATGTTGCTAATGTTGATAGGTAGAGTTGGCTGTGTAATGATGATATTTGGATTGACGGGCAAAAAGAGCAATCCAAAAATAGATAGGTTGACAGAGAAAATTCAAATTGGGTAGAGTTGATGTATAGTGATATTTATATTATAAATTTGTTTTTAATAAAAGAATAATGTTTTGGTAAATTATGAAAAAAAAGAAGATAAGTAAGAAGTCTATATTGATAATTGGAATGGGAAGATTTGGGCTGCATTTAGCACTCAAATTTTTGGAACTTGGAAATACTGTTATGGCAGTAGATAGTCAAGAAAAAATTATAGAAAACTTGCCTCCTATTATACAAAATGTAATGATAGCTGATTGCACTAGCGAAAAGGTATTAGAGTCTTTGGGAGTTTCAAATTTTGATTTGTGTTTTGTTACGATTGGTGATAATTTTGAAGCTTGTTTGGTTATTACTAGCTTGCTAAAAAGCATAAAGGCTAAACACATAATAGCCAAAGCTAGTAGCAATATGCAAATAGATATTCTAAAAAAAATAGGTGCAAATGAAGTAATTTATCCTGAGAGAGATCTTGCCAATAAGACAGCTATTAGGTTTAATTTTGACAATATATTAGATTTTACTTCTATTAGTCAAGATTATGCAATATATGACTTGGTAGTACCATTTGATTGGGTAGGCAAAACTGTAGGCGATATCAACATTAGACAAAAATATGGAATCAATATTTTGGGTGTTAAAAAAGGTAGTCAACTATATTCGTTGCCGGGGGCATTATATTGTTTTGGAGCAGATGATATTTTGGTGGTTATGGCAAAATTGGATAGTATAGAGCAGTTAGCAATAAATTAAAAATACTAATATAAATATATTTGAATTTTATATATCAATTTTAATTTTCTATCAACAATTATTTCCACAAGTTGATTTTATAAATAAGTTGAAAATTAAAAGAAAATATATTATACTTTTTATATGGAAAGGTATGAACAAGAGCGACGCAATAATGATGTTGTGGCGTCACAAAGAAAAGAGCAATTATTAAAGTCAACTGGGCGGAATGATGAACATGGGCGTGAGCTGTTTATATTTGGACATTATCCTACGCAAGATGACAAAATTGAGTGGATAAAAATAAAACAAGAAAGAAATAAGATTTTGTTGCTTTCGTCCAAGATATTAGATGCTAAGAGCTATAATAAATCGGTATATGGTGATGGTTTTGAAGTTGAGGATAATGACTTTTTAGATTATTATAGAAAAAATGAAATAGTTTGTCGTGAATTTTGGAAAAAATCAGATTTGTATAAGTGGCTTAACACTGATTTTTTGGATAATACATTTTCTAAAGAAGAGCAAAATGCTCTTGTAGATGTAGGTGACGGAAAGGTTTTTTGTTTGAGTGTAGAAGAAGCAAAAGAATCATTTGTGGCAAATAATTTTGATGTTTGGGGATACTATGCCAAATTGTTGCAAGGATACAGGGGATTAGAAGATTATAATACTATTACTCCATTAGCACAAGCTCAAGGGATAGAGTATGCTATAGACAATGGTCTATATGTTAATGACGGTATTTATGAACAGATAATGATAAAAGAGTATAAAAATTTTAGTTCTTGGTGGTTGCGTTCGCCTGGGACATCGTCTTGTTGTGCGGCTTTTGTCTACAATGATGGCGGTGTTCATGTAGGCGGTGACCATCTAGACTATAGTGACATTGGTGTTCGCCCAGCTTTATGGTTAAAGATGGTTACGAGTTAGATGATTTGTATTGTTAAGAGATATTGTGATAAAACATATAGCTATAAAATTTATTAAAAATTTTCAAAGTTTTTTACATTGTATTTATATTTAATGCATCTCAATACATTGTAAAAATATATGATTTTAATAAGTTTTCCTAGTGATATTAGATGCAACAAATTTGTGGATTAATATTTTCTACATTGCTTGCAACAACTCAAATTGTTTTTTTGATTTTAGAACTTAATGTTATAAGTAAACATAAAAACAGTTAGCATTTTTATATATTGGTGTGGATTGATATGTTAAATTCAATTTCTATTTGATTACTTTGTATATACAAATATTAGTATCTTTGTTGAAATATAATATTGACAACATTGATATAATGATATATACTAGAATTAGTTTAGGAGGACATATTATGTCAAAATTTCCAAAAGACTTTCTGTGGGGCGGGGCGGTTGCTGCCAATCAATTAGAGGGAGCTTATGATGTGGGGGGCAAAGGCTTGACTATTGCCGATGTTTTGCCAGGTGGCAAGAAACGCCTTGAGATGTTGGTTAACAATACTGTCCCTTTGGATATAGACAAAACAAAGTATACATATCCAAACCATGAGGGTATTGATTTTTATCACAAGTATGAGGGCGACATTGCATTGTTTGCTGAGATGGGATTTAAGACATTTAGGACTAGTATATCATGGGCTAGAATTTTTCCTAATGGTGATGAGTCTACACCTAATGAAGAGGGTTTGAAGTTTTATGATAGACTATTTAAAGAGTGCAAAAAGCATAAGATAGAACCATTGGTTACAATCTCTCATTTTGAGTTGCCATTAGCTTTGACCAAAAATTATGGTGGTTGGAAAAATCGCAAGCTTATAGGATTTTTTGAAAACTATTGCAAGACTATTTTTGAAAGATATAAGGGGCTTGTAAAGTATTGGTTGACTTTTAATGAGATTAATATTGCATTAATGGCACCTATGATGACTTTGGGTTTGTTTGCAGATATCAATACCAAAGATGGTGCTAAGGATATTTTTACAGGTATACACAACCAAATGGTAGCTAGTGCAATAGCCGTCAAACTATGTCACAAAATTATACCTGATGCCAAGATTGGTAACATGCAAATTTTGTCACCTATTTATCCATATAGTTGTGATCCAAAAGATGTAATAAAAGCAAAATTAGAAGAACAATTTTTTTCTTATTATTGTACCGAAGTTATGGCTCGTGGCAAATATGCACCTTTTAGCAATCGTATTTGGGAAGATTATGGGGCTAAGCCTGATATACAACCTGAAGACTTTAAGATTTTGCAAGATGGAACTATAGATTTTATATCATTTAGTTATTACAAGTCTTCTACCGAAAAAGCAGAAAAAGATAGCACAAGGGGCAAAGGAGATATAATGAATCGTGTGCAAAACCCACACTTGCCTCGTAGTGCATGGGATTGGGAAATTGACCCTATTGGATTGCGTGTTGCTATGAATGATATATATGGTAGGTTTGGATTGCCTGTATTTATAGTAGAGAATGGCTTGGGTGCAAATGATAAAGTAGAAAAAGATGGTTCAATCAACGATGATTATCGTATAGATTATCTTAGACAACATATATCATCTATGGCTGAAGCTATTAGAGATGGTGTTGAGTGTATGGGTTATACTACTTGGGGTTGTATTGATTTGGTTTCGGCAGGTACGGGAGAATTGGCAAAACGCTATGGTTTTATATATGTAGACAAACATGACGATGGTAGCGGTACACAAGAGAGAAAACCTAAGAAGTCATTTTATTGGTATAAGAAAGTTATTGAGAGTAATGGTGAAAATTTGGATTAGTTGTTATACAAATATTTTGTATTTTGAACTAGTTGATTTTGTTGTGTTTTGTGGTTAAACATATAAATAACTAAAAAATCAAATTAGTATTTATTTTTGCGTTATGAAGATAATATTTTTGGATATTGAAGGCGTATTGAGTGTGAGTGGTAGGATAGATCCACTGTGTTGTGCTAGGCTCAAGCAAATTTTGGACAGTACTCAAACTAATATTGTATTGTCTAGTAGTTGGCGATTGTACGATGATGACTTTGGGTTTGTGTTGAGCAAAATTGCTAAGTATGGTATTGATAGAGAGTATTTTGTTGACAAAACTCCATCGTCAGCCAAAGGTAGGGCATATGAGATATATAGTTGGTTGCAAGAAAATCCAGAAGTAATCAAGTATGTAGTTTTAGATGACAATGATATAAGTGATAAGTATATTCCTAAAGATAATTTTGTGCAAACTGATTCATATGTTGGATTGTCTAACAATGATATGGAATTGTGCGTAAAGATATTGGGAAAAGAAATTTAAAAGTTATTATTTTTATGTCTTACAATCAAAACTTGGTTACCAATTTGTGTCAGTAGCCAAGTTTTTTGTAATATATTCAAATTTTGGTGGGCAATGAGGGGTTCGAACCCACGACTTCCACCTTGTCGAGGTGGCACTCTCCCACTGAGTTAATTGCCCTCAGTGTTTGTATTGTATCACATTATGTCGGTTATGTCAAATATTGCTTGTTTGAAATTTAAGTTGCACTTTACTTTATAATTTACACCTTTCTATATAATTGAAAAATTAAAAAGCTTTGGAATAGTCAAAGGCTTTTTTGTTGCTACAATGATTGCAATTTACCTATCATCACATATCTTCACACAAAAAGAGTACAAAAGTAGTTGACAAAACTATCTGCGAAAAACATCTTAGAAATAAATATAAAAGCTCGTAGTAAGGGGGGACGAGTGGGATATTGAAGAGATGTGTAAAAGCTAGCCAATGGTACATATACAAGTGAAGACAATAGAATAAACAAGCAATAAGATATAGTATATATACAGTAGGCAAAGCACAAATTGCAGAACAGTTCTATCTTACAAAATCTCTAAATGTGATAGATAATAAGGAGAACACACAATGTATATATGAAAATGCTAATGTGTTGGGTGAGACTTTGCACAAATCTTATGTGAAAGTACATTATCAAGCATGTTGGATACCATGGTTTGGAGATAGTTGGGGAGCTAGTATTAATGTTTATGAATAATATGTGGTATAAAATATGTTGCAACTAATATTAATTTCAGTAATTAGTATTATTGATTTACTCTTTTTGATTACTATTTTTATTAAGCTTGGGAAAAAACGAGAAGTGTAAGTATTCATACTAGATTTGTAGATTATAAGTATTTGTTTGTTTGCGGATTTTGTGTTGATATATTATTGGCTTTAGTGTCTATAATAATTGCAATTAGTTGCAATATTGAGTTTGACTGGTTTATTGGTATAGCTATTTTGTTGCCAATTCCAAATTTATTAATTTATGCAATTAGTGTTCATATGCCTATTGTGAGACCATTTTTTAAATATTTTCCCAAATTTAAATGGTTTTCAAAATCTCATGGATATTATAATAATGAGCATCTATTAAACCCTAAATTATGTTTTAAAATTGCAATACTGGATTATATTTTAATTTATTTTTATCTATATATTCTTGTTGGTAGCTTTTTACCTATATTGCTATTGTATTGTGGGATTGATGTCAATGGTATTATGTTAAGATAGTGGTTTTTTAGAAAAATTTATAGTTGTGTTGTTGACAACAAAGTGTATATATTTGTTGATTTATATAGTCACTAATTTTATAAAACAAAACAAGCAACCTAATTTGTTGATAGGTTGCTTGTTTAATTACATTGTCTGTTGAATGTCAAAGAATTTTTGTTTTTGCTCTTCTACTTTTTGCTCTTCGGCATTTTCTATTGGATAAAGTCCTTGTTTGTTCATCCATTCAAAAATTGTAAATTGGTCATCAGCACAAGTCTCAAATTGCTTGCTAAGTAGATTGCGTAGTTTTGGGCAACTTGCTTCTTTGATTCCACTACAATATAAGTCCATAAGGGCTTTTTGAGATTGTATAACATCTACTGTTATGCTTTCTTGTGAAAGTTGAGGTTTTTTTGCCATTGTTATTTCTCCTTAATAAAATTGATAATACCAAAAGAATTGTTTGATTTTTTGATACTATACATTTGATACTATACAGTAGATTAATAGCTATCAAACTATTGATGGCTATCCAAATAATCTAGCAATCCATCATAACGATTGCGGTGACATTCTGCCATATGATCTAGTGTAGCTTGCAAATCAGGATCTTGCACTTGACTTGAATATGCTATACATTTTTTGTATTGCAAGTTTTCTGCTATCAAAAGTTCGGTGATTGCACTTAGGTTTTTGGTTGCTATGTTTGGTTTTGACATATCAATAAGCTCCTTATGTGGTAGTATGTGTTTTTATAAAAAAATTTATTCCAACAATATAGTTGTGTTTGTCACAAATTTAGGTGCTTTTTTGTCGTTTGCATTTTTTGATAAAAAGTGATACAATACAAACATGTTTAGGATAGGTAATGTTGAGATTGCCAATCACTGTTTGCTAGCTCCTATGGCGGGATATGGTGATAAGGCATTTAGACAAATGTGTCGTGAAGGTGGTGCGGGCTTGTCTTGTACCGAAATGATAAGTTGTAAGGGACTTAATTATAAAAATCAACAGACTATTGAAATGTTGAGTGTATCAAATTTGGAAAAGCCTTGTGCCGTGCAGTTGTTTGGCAAAGATCCAAATGATTTTGAGCGAGCTGTTCAAGATGAGAGATTGTCGGGATTTGATATTATTGATATCAACATGGGTTGCCCAGTCAACAAAGTCATAAAACATGGTGAGGGGAGCGGGCTTATGGAGACGCCTGAACTTGCATCTTTGATAGTCAGTGCATGTGTCAAAGCTAGCAATGGTAGACCTATCACAGTCAAACATAGGCTTGGAGTTGAGTGTGGCAACAATATCAGCGTAGATTTTGCCAAAAGATTGCAAGATGCAGGAGCTAGTGCGGTGTCTATACATGGTAGGTATCAGCAACAACATTATAGAGGTGAGAGTGATTGGCAAGCTATAGGTGTAGTTGCAGACAATGTACAAATACCCGTTGTAGGTAGTGGTGATATTGTAGATAGACAGAGATATGAAAAAGTACTCAACAATTATCCAGTGGCAGCAGTTATGGTAGCAAGAGCTTCTATTGGCAATCCTACTGTGTTTGCCGAAATGTTAGGATTGCAGAGCAACTTGTCTCCACATGCCACAATGGAGCAGTGTCGTAGACATTTGGATTTGCATATGCAATACAACAAAAATCCCAATGCACTTGCAATTTTTAAAAAGCATTTTGCAAGTTATATCAATACTATCAAGGTTAAGTTGATTGGAACTGATTGCAAATTTACAGCAAGTTATTTTAGTCAGCTTAAAGTGAAAGCACACAATGTATCCAACTTGAATGAGGCTTATGATATTATTGACAATATAGTTTGTGATTTGGGGTAGATTAGTTGATGATATTGTTGAAATAACTGATAGGCTAGAGATATTGTTTTTTAAATTTCAACATGCAATTGCTTGATATGTAGTCAATATTGTTTAATAATGATAGTATCATTATTGTTTTTATACAAAACTTTTAAAAAAGGATTTTTTATATGAGTAATACAAACAAAGAATTTAAGGCAGAGAGCAAGAGACTATTGGACTTGATGATAAATAGTGTCTATACCAACAAAGAAATATTTTTGCGTGAGTTGATTTCTAACAGTAGTGATGCTTTGGACAAGTTGCATTTTGTGGGATTGACTGACAAAAGTATAAATGTAGACAAGGATAGTATGCGTATAATGCTTGTAGCCAACAGCGATACTAGGGTTTTGACTGTGGCAGACAATGGTATTGGCATGTCTCTACAAGAATTGGATAGCAATTTGGGTACTATTGCCAAGTCAGGTAGCCACGCATTCAAACAAAACGAAGATGTCAAAAAAGCTTCGGGACAGGTTGATATTATTGGACAGTTTGGTGTTGGATTTTATAGTGCATTTATGGTGGCAGATAGAGTGCAGGTTTTGTCACTTGTGCATGGTGCGGGTATGGCACATGTTTGGGAGAGTAGCGGATTAGATGGTTATAGTATAAGAGAGATGAGTTTGTCTGATTTTGAGACTGAGTGTCGTGAGTTGAGTTTGCAGGGCAATAGTGGGACTATAGTCAAGTTGTATTTAAAGCAAGATGACAAGGATAGTGATTTTAAATATAGTAGCTTGTTAGATGAGTATACTTTGACAGGAATTGTAAAAAAGTACAGTGACTATATACGGTATCCAATAATAACGCCTACAACACTGCAAGAAGATGATGGTGTAGAAAAAAAAGAGTTGAAAACTATCAACAGTCAAATTCCACTTTGGAAAAAGCCAAAGTCTCAAGTTAGCAAAGAACAATACGAGTCATTTTATTCGGAAAAATTTTTTGACTATAGTCCGCCACTCAAGTACATTGTAGCCAAAATAGAAGGGACAGTAGAGTTTGATACACTGTTGTTTGTGCCTAGTGTTGCCCCTTATGACTACTTTGCCAAGGATTTTAGCAAGGGGCTACAATTGTATGCATCAGGTGTCTTGATACAAGACAAATGCAGTGAGTTGTTGCCTGATTATTTTGGTTTTGTGCGTGGGGTAGTAGATAGCAATGATATTTCTCTAAACATATCTAGAGAGCTATTGCAACAAGACCAACAGCTAAAAAAGATTTCTAATGCATTAGAAAAGAGAATAAGGACAGAACTAATTAAGCTCAAAAATGACGATAGAGAGAGTTATAACAAGTTTTTTGAAGTATTTGGTGTTACACTCAAATTTGGAGCTTATGATGGTTTTGGTGCAAACAAGGACAAGTTGATTGATTTGTTGTTGTTTTATAGTAGTACTCAAAAATCACTAGTAGACTTTAAAGAGTATGTATCTAGAATGCCAGAGAATCAAAAACATATATACTATGCAACAGGAGATAGTTATGCAAAACTAGATAGGTTGCCTAGTACTGAAAGAGTGCGAGATGCAGGTTTTGAGATATTGTACTTGCGTGAAAATATAGATGAGTTTTGTATCAAAATTATAGGAGAATTTGATGGCAAAAAATTGGTATCAGTGTCTTCTCCTGATTTGGATTTGCCACAAAAAGAAGATGACAAGATTGAAGATACCGAAGAAGATAAACAAAAAAATGCCACACTTTTGCAAGATTTGGCTACGGGGTTGAAAGATAAAGTGACAGAAGTCAAATTGTCTAATAGATTGAAGACGCATGCTTGTTGCTTGACTAGCAAGGGTGAAATATCTATAGAAATGGAGAAAGTTTTTGCGGCTATGCCTGACAAGTCAAGGGGAGATATTAAAGCACAAAAGGTTTTGGAAATCAATCCCAATCATAGAGTTTTTGCAAGACTAACCAAGTTGCATGATGACAAGTCAACTGATTTTGGCAAGGTTGCAAGAGTACTGTACACTACAGCACGCATAATAGAGGGATTGAGTGTAGAAGATAGTGTTGGGTATAGTGAGGACTTGTTGGATTTGATTTGATATTTTGTAGTTGTGTGTACAGTCAAGATGACAATAATTGTAAAATATATTTAAAAAAATGACATAGGGACAGCTATCGCAACGGCTGTCACTATGTCATTTTTTATGCAAAATTTGATATCAATATAAAGGATAAAAATTCATGTTCCTAATAATTGTAAACAACACTATAGCAATTACAATTGCTATACAGTGAGAACCTTTGACTTGTATAAATTTATTGTAGCGTATTACGGTATAAACATTGTAGCAAAATGCAATGGCAAGATAAATTGATATTATCAAAAATAATAAGTGATAATTGGCAGTTGTAGCAAAGTCAAGTTTGATTAGTGCTTTTGCGGCACGAGTTGCTCCACACCCAGGACAGTGTATTCCTGTAACTGTGCGTATTGGGCAAGTGCCAAATGCTATTGGATTGTCAAAACCTATGTAAATTGCAACTATCAACATCAACACCACTACGATTGCTATTAATACTAGTTTTTTAGTTTTTGTATTTAACAGATTAGACATATTTATATTATATTCTATTTTTAAAAATTTGTCAAGGTTCGTTTGGTTGCAATTATAATGTGGTAGGAAGTGACAAGAAGAAACAGAAAGTGACAATAAGTAATAAAAAGGTAGAAAGAAAGGGAATAAAAGACAAAATAAGTTGGCGGAAAATGTTGATAA
>WRGC01000012.1 GCA_009787385.1 Bacillota bacterium | reverse complement strand
TTAGTATAAAATGGCAAAACAATGCCCGCAAAGAATTGTATCAATCTCAATATAGTCCTAAAATGTATTTAGATAAACGACAAAAACAAGTCTTGGATACACTTGAACAATGTACCCCTAGACGAGTATTTTTGTCCGCACCTACATCATTTGGCAAGACATTTTTACTAAAAGAAATTATAACTCGGCACAGTGAAGAATATAAAACAATAGTAATTGTTTTGCCGACTGTTGCTTTGCTTCAAGAAGTTTCTAGCGATATGCGTGAACTTGTTAAAACTAAACAATTGCCTTACTCAGTTTGCAATTCTATTGCACGAGACATGAAATACCAAGATAATGATAATACAGAAAGAAATATTTTCGTTCTTACACCCGAGAGAGTTTTGAGATTATTTGCATTGTATCCAAACATAAAGATTGATTTTTTCTTTTATGATGAGATTTATAAATTAGATGATGATATAGCAATTGTTGATGACATCGGTGTTTTGCAATCAAAAAAACAATTTCAAAAAATGAGTAGAACTCGCATTATCGCTTTTAGGATAGCGTTTTATTTGTTACATAAAAGAGCAAAAGAATTTTATTTGGCTGGAGCTTTTATTAATACTAAAAGTTTAAAAGATGGATTTAAAAAATTTATAAAAGACTACGGGGTTGTTGTGTGTGAGTATAAGTTTGAGGCCACTTTGAAAAATAGATTCGTTTTTATTGATAAAGAGTTTAAGAAGTTTTCAAATATTGAAAGTGAAACAAAAGAGACTACTGAGGTTAAAAAAGATGACAAACATGGTAAATTACAGTTTTTAAAAAAGCATTTAAATATTGGGGTAGATAATCAAGCCATATTTTTTTGTTTAGACCCACGATATACGATAGATTATTCAACAAAGTACGCACAGTCTTTATTGAACAATGAAAGTGAAAATAAGCAAAGTATGTCCATTAGACTTAAAAGTTTTTTGGAACATATAAAATCTAAGTTTAATTTTAAGATAAAAGATGGTGAGAGTAGTATTGAACACTGGTCGTTTTCAAATATTTTAAAGCAAGGAGTTGGAATTCATAATGGAGCAATGCCACGATATTTTCAAAAAGAGATTATGCGATTATTTAACGAGAAAAGCATATGTGAATTATTTTGTACTTCAACTATTATAGAAGGCGTTAATAGCAACGCAAAGACAATAGTTCTTATTCAAAATCCCAAAGGGGCAACGGATGAATCCAAAATGTTTACATTGTTGAATATCAATGGCAGAGCAGGAAGATATCTTAGACACTTTGTTGGTAATATTGTATTTTTGGAAGAAGAGCAACAAAAGTTGTATGGTAGTAAATTAGAATTGAGTATAGACTATAAGGTTTTTAATGACAATTTAATGCTTGATGAGCATAATTTACAAAATATAAAATGTGAAGATTTGGGCGAAAAAAATAAGAATAAAAAAATGGAGTATGAAAAAGATTATGATAAGCAAATTTTGCCCGATGATATATTTGAATGTAATAGATTAGTAGAAAGAAAGTTGCAAGAGACTATTTGCAAAGAAATTAAAAAATCTTGGAGTGTATTTAAAGACTTGCCTCAAAACATGCACATTGATAAATTTATTAATAGCAATATTTTTAAACAAATGCTCAACATATATTACAAAAACAATGAAGACACTAAACATTTAACAGATAAACAAATTTCTCGCATTGAAATTATTTTAAATAGTTACGCAAAGCAGGGTTATAGTGGATTGCTTGCGTATAATCTTGGTAAAGCAAAGAAAGAAAAAGTTGACAAAGCATATACTG
This sequence comes from Bacillota bacterium, assembly GCA_009787385.1. Lineage (GTDB taxonomy): Bacteria > Bacillota > Clostridia > Christensenellales > Pumilibacteraceae > WRGC01. The sequence goes on along the minus strand of WRGC01000012.1, from coordinate 41,366 downwards.
ATGCATTTGGAGATGTGAAAGATATAGTAGAATATCAATTTCCTTTGATTTTATCATTATTTGAAACACTAATAAATCATGTTGCAACTATGAAAAAATAAAAATTTGAAAAGGAAATAAATTTATATAATTTAATAAGACAATTTGAAAGCGGTGCAAAAACTGAATTCGGATTATTGATGGCTGATTATGGAGTTCCAAACTCTGCCATACGGTCAGTGGAAAAAGTTTTGAAAGAAAGAAATATTAATGAGATAGATGTAGAAAGTCAAAAACTGTTGTTAAAAGAGTTGAATTTTGATAAAACAAACGATATTGATGCCTATGAAAAGTTGTGCATTGATGAATTTTTAAAACAAGAGTAAAAAAAATAATTTACAACAATTTTTGTAAAAATATAGAAAATGTATAGTTAAACAATAGACATGACAAGTGGCAAAGTAGTATACTAAAAGATATGAAAAAGGTTAGGTCAAATGAAAAGATGAGACTACTTAGTTTTGTAATAGCAATATGTTTTGTTGTTAGTGGATTTGCAATAGGAGCATTCTTTGGAAAAAATGCTAGCGTGAATGGCATAAAATTATATGAAAGAAAGGACACAAAAACAAAAAATTTGGAGAATGAATTGTTTTTTGATGATTTTGTAGAAAAATCTAATCACAACGCAAAAATTGGTGAGCCAGGTTTTGTTGGAGTGTTTGAAGAAGATATAAATTATAACACTAGAACGCTTGATGCGTTTGGCACAAAACCATATAAAATACCAGGTTATGATGCTTTTCCAGATGAAAGTGGAAATTTTGTAAGTTTTTCAGGTGGGACTAGGGCGGCGGGTGACATAATGGCTTGGTATAATGGTATGGTGGATGGTGCAGATTTGATACCAGGGCATGAGCCGTGGCAATATTTTTTAGGTGAAAAAGTATGGAATGAGGAAACTAGGGCTTTGCATGATGCTTTCGCGGTACTAAGAGATGATATGCAATCATATGGCGGAGTTACAATAAATAATTACTTTAATGGTTTGGATAAATATGTAACTAGAATGGGTCGCAGTTTGTCGTACAACACTAATTTTTTGCAAGAAAGCGGAGATTTGGCAGGTATTATAAGTTCTAGTTTTATAGATGCGTTGAAAAGTGAAAAAATGCTAACTGTTTTTATGAGTGGTTTTTTATTGGGAGATGACCCAACAACAATACAAAATGGAGTAGATTATATTGGTGGGGATATTTACGACGGTTTGTATGTTATGCCGGCTGATGGATATTCTATTTACACATATTATGATGAAAACGGAAACCAAATTAGACAAGATATTTACTTAAATGTAAGAGATTTATTTCATAGTAACCATATGGTTAGACTTACAAGTCATACCACTTTGTATGGGTTGTATGCCACACAAATAGTTTCATAATTAATGAAAAAGATTATACAAAAAATAAAAGAGAATTTATACGAAGAAAAAAAACGACGAATAGATAAATTTGTAGAAATACTAAAACAACAAAAACATCCATTGCAAACGAATCAATATAAAAAGTTGATAAGATTGATGCCAAGAGATTTGTTTGTAGAAGATTGGCTAAAATTATGGATAAAAGAAAGTGAATTGCGCAGGCAAGCAGATTCTGATATCTTGTTGACATTTATTAAAAATGCTATTGAAAAAATAGACAAAAATAATGCTTATGAACAAATAAAAGAGAATTGGAATGATGTGGGACTATTGCTTGCAAAAACCAACGAAAGTGTTATAAAAGAAGTTAATAAAGCAAAAACACAATCTATTGCAATAAAAAGAAAATCTGTTTTTATCCCAATGTTTACTATAACTTTGTTAGCAATTGTTGCAGTATCAATTTTTGCAATGATTAGTATGTTTGGCAACAACAGCATTGCTATAGATATTTTAGACCCACCGTTAGTTAATATTGTAAAATATTATGACGAAGACACAATGAAAATTGATACTGTTCCAAGAGATGTATATCATGAGTTGAAACAAGACAACGAAATATTAATATTTCAAAATGTTGTTTTAAATTCTTCTAGAAGAGAGACTTATAAAAACAATCCAAAGCACTTGTTTAGTGATATTTTAGATAGTATGCTGGTGGATGTAAGTGATAAAAATAGATTAATTGCATTTGATGTTGATTTTAAAATCAGGTATGAAAAAGGCTATGAGTTTGAAGAATACAAGAATTATTTTGAACCCATGCTTTATGAAAAATGTAAATTTTCTATTGATGAGATCTTAATTTTTTATTCAAATATAAGTTATAATCCGAGTGATGAAATTAACTTTGTTTATCTAACTTTTTCATACGGAAAATACGATTATTTTTTAACGATAAAAGAGTTTATTATGCCAAGCAATGGAATAATTGCAACAGAATTAAATGATGAAAATATTAAATCATTAGCAAAGAATTTGATGTGTTAATTGATTTTATTTGAAATAAATTATACAACCCCAATAAACTTTTTATAGGTTTGTTGGGGTTTTTTGTTGTATAAGTCTGCTAGGAAAGCTTAATTGAAAATTTAGAGGCTCTTTGTCAAATGTTGGGGTGTAGGAAAATTTAGTATAATAAAAGTAATGTAGTTTAGAAAGTATAACAGGTATAGGTTATACTTGTGGATTTATCCACAATGGAGTATTCTATTTCTAAATCTATTAAAGTTTTTGTATTCATAAGCATTTCGTTTGAGTGCTTTTTTTATTGTATTACCTTAAGTAAAAGCATTAGTTAAGTCTGTCATTTTTGAGTTGATTTATATCTTAAAACAAATAGTCTAAATTACTTGACAACATCATAAAAAATATTGTAACATTGAGGGAAGTGAAAGTTATCCCTCAAACAAAGGAGTTGTGATGCAATTTAGAATATTAGATTTGTTTTGTGGAGCAGGAGGGTTCTCTTGTGGTCTTGATAAAAATGAAAATTTTAAAACTGTTTTGGGTTTAGATTTTGACCAAAATGCAATTAATACCTTTAATAAAAATATTCAAGGTGCTGTTGGGATTTGTGGCGATATTACAAAAGAATCTGTAAAAGAAGAAATAATTAAAAAAGCAAAGGAAAATAAGGTAAATATGATAGTTGGTGGACCACCATGCCAAGGATTTTCTCTTAAAGGCAAACAAATGGGTATGGACGACCCACGAAACTTCTTATTTATGGAATACTATAATATTGTCAAAGAAATAATGCCAGAAGTTGTCTGTGTTATGATCTTCTTGTAGTAAACTACAAGGGGATTTTTGTTTTTTAGTGGAGCGGAAATTAGAGCCTCAGTCGTGGTTGACAGGGGCTTTTTTGTTGTCTAAATTGGGTGTTGGTTGTTTTGTGTTGGAAGGTATTGACAGACAAGAATGCTTAACAAAAAGGAAAAATAAGATTTTCGCATCACAGATGTGAATACAGGAGAAAGAGATGGCTAATAAGAAAGCACAGTTTACAGAGCATTTAAGGGTTCATTTGTCCAAGGATTTGTATGATAGAGCAAGTAGCCTTGCAATAAAGGCGGAGCTTAGGTTGTCTGATTGGGCAAGACAAGTTATAAGAATTGCTTGTGAGCAAGAAGAGAAATTGCAAGAAAAAGCAGATTAAGGAAGTGTTGTAAAAAATTTTTGTGGTGATTTTTATGTTAAATTTTTCAAGCAAGAGCGAGATTAGAGTATTAAGTTTTAGTGGCGGAGTGCCTAGTTATATAGCTGGGATGTTAGAGCCAGTTGACAGTATAGATATAATCTTTATGATACGAATGGTAGATGAGATATATGATGACTGTTATTTTAGAATGATAGATAACTTACAAAAGAGACATCCAAAAGCTAAACTAGACATTAGACAAAACACTCTGTCGGTGTATGATGTGTTGTGTAGGTCTAGTGGTGTTCTAAATATCAATGGCAGGGCGATGTGTACGGATAAATTAAAGTTGCGACACATGAAAGACTTTGTAAGAGAGTTCAAAACACAAGACAAAAAGAGAGTAAGCCTTGTCCTAAGATTGAGCGGATAGTGGGTTTTACAGTTGAAGAACGACATAGGCAAGAAAGACAGTTGAGATGAATGCGTATAATTGTGTTGAGTTTAGGTATCCACTTATAGACAAGAATTTAACAAAAGCAAATTGTCTTGAGCTGGCTAGGAGAGATGGATTGTTGCCAAAAATTTATGAGAACTACAACTACAATAATTGTGTGGGTTGTGTCAAAGGTGGAATAGGATATTGGTTGCAAATAAAGAACGACTATCCAGAAGTATTTGAGAGATTTGCAAAGCTAGAACGAGAAATTGGGCATTCAATATTGTCAAAAGATTATTTAGATGAGTTGCAGGATGGCAGGGGGAGGCAGGTGGTGACAAGACCAGAGTGCGATATGTTTTGTAGCTTGTTGGAGTAGAGAATTAGTCCATGTATTGACATATTTATTTTACGAACTGTTGTAGACTTAGTTTGGGTAATACGGTATTGTTGTGTTGTAAACGAAGGCAAGGCAAGTGACCAGAGCCAATAGGAGATAACGACATGGCAACAGCAAAATGTCAAGCAACACCAAAGTTAAATAATTATGGAAAACCTATGCGTGGTTATCTAGGTTATAGAATTATCAAGATGAAAAAGGGGCTTGGGACTAATGGAAAACATTGTGATAAGACTGGATGGTAGATACGCTCTCATAGAACGCAAAGGTGCAATAGAATCATTCGTAGTAGCATGTGGATATGATGCCAAGAGTGGAGAGTGGGAACAAGGATACTACTATCAAGACTACGAAGAAGCGAGTAGGCAGTGGTGGACAATGGTAGCTCTAGATTAGCAGTCAATATAAAACGACCTAATCAAGCAATAAACGGCTTTCCCCTAAGCTTACATACGGGGAGATATTAGTATGCAACATGGTTTAAGAAAGACAAACTTGGAAATAGAGAGAGACGGTGTGAAGCTTGTCTACAGTTTACGCTTTGTAGGCGATGGGACAATGCGGTTAATAGTCATATTATTGTGATGATTGTAGTGGCGGGCTGTGTTAGGCGTGACTTATGACAAGTGGACAGGTGCAAGTATTTACACTATGATTGATGTATGTCCAATAACAACAAATTGGGGGATTTGAGTATGCAAGATAAAAATAAAGATAAAATGCTACTGGTATATTGCCCAATACACGAGCAATTTGAGAAAGCCGTTGTTTCGCATGAGTGCGAGCATTGTCTAGTATTGTCACTATGTGGTCGTATTGACACAAGTGTAGTTAAGCAAGATTGTGTAGGAGTTAGTGATGACTAAGTTTAAGTGTGTAATTTGCACAAAGGTAGTGCAAGAGCATGGGAATAATCCTAGTCCATTAAAGCACAGTGGGCAATGTTGCGATGCTTGTAATATGAAATTTGTTGTGCCGTATAGATTGACGCAAGCAAGCAGGGAGCGGAGCAATTATGCATGATATATACAACCAAGATGGTGTAGTGGAGAAGCGAAATAAATAACCAACCAAAGTAGTGTACTCACATCTAGATATAAGCAATTTGGAGTTGGTGCAACAGATTGTAGCAGAGTACAAAAGATTGTGGAAGTGTCGGAATAAGATGGGCTACTAAAGCCGTGAAGACGCATATGTAGCACATTTAGTTAAGTTGCATAAGTCCATCACGGGCAAGATATTGAGACAAGGTGAGCAAGCTTCTCACCATCTGAGTACGGTTCACAACCTACTGTTGTTCGCACGCACGGGGCTACGCCAATGTATTGTGCGGAAATAGCAAACGCTTTGGAGTTCATAGACAAGCAAGAGCTTTATAGATAAAGAGGATAAAACCATGGAAATAAAAGAGATACTCAACAAGCTAGTAGGGGCGGATAGTATCATAGATGTGTTAATTGCCATATCTAGTTTTGACAAGCTAAGTGACAGGGATAAGTTGCTGGTGATAGAAAACATCACTGTACCAAGCAGTATTTTAAGCATTGTGGCTGAGTTGCAAGATAAGTTTGAACATGCTGATGAGATATGTCGCAAGGCGGTTAACAAAGCAACGGATGCAGTCATTAAGACGAGAGTAAGAAGAAATAAAGGTGACTAATGAACAACAAGTACGGCAATCAACGCACAACTATTGATAACATAATCTTTGACAGCAAGAAAGAAGCTGAGCGATATTTGCAACTTAAATTGATGCAAAAGGGTGGGGTTATACGCAATTTGGAATTGCAAAAGCGGATAGAGATACTGCCTAAGTTAGAAGCCATAAAGCAAGGCGAAAAAGCAAAGAGAGCGGTGTGCTATGTAGCGGACTTTGTGTACGAAGTCGTGGCAACAGGTCAAGTGGTAATAGAAGATGCCAAAGGAGTGCGTACGGATGTGTACAAGCTTAAAAAGCGGTTGCTACGGCAGTTGCATGGCAAGATAATTGTGGAGGTGTAAAACATGATAGAGGGACGAGCTTGTACAGTAGCATCGGTAAAGTCTGCGTTTAAGAAACATGGTATTGTTGCCGATGAACAAGTGGTTGCCAAACTTGTAGTAACAGCCAAAAAGCATGGAGAGCTAATTACTGTAGTTGTAAACAGTTGGATTGCAGATATACTCAATGACTACATACTAATCACAAAGGGGAGATAACATAGATGGCACTAGACAAGGAGCAGTTATTGTATTTAGCACGAGAATATCCAAAGGACTTTGCAGATTACTGTTATGCCAATTGTGGGTATAGACCAACCGTAAGGCAACCATTACATTACCAATACACTGTACATGAGTTTTGTGCAAAGTATCTTATCCACGAGCGTGAGATAAATGGATTTTGCCTAGGCAATATTTGCAAGTATATAGAGCGGATTGATTTGGTTGGGATTGATATAGGTGCAGTATTGTTGCGGAACAAGACGCTAGACAATATTTATTCGTATGCTTTAGTAATGCGACAAACCAAGCGTGAATAACAATGAAAAATATCTGCACACAATGAAGAAAGAAAAGATATGGGCGTTATCGTACAAGGGTAAACCTTTTTGTGATAGTTACTGTCTTATTTGTGATATGTACTATCTTAAAAAATACAAAAAGATAGAGAGCAAGGTGGACAAATCGTGAGATACCAGTGTATTGTACACGACCACATTTGTATAAGCCAGATACTGTTTTAGAGTATTACTTCGGTGATTTTAGGCAAGCTAGGGCGTTTTGTGAGGGTGAAGCGTGTTCACAATCCGAATCCGAGCGACCTATTTGCAAGACAAGCTAAAATGCAAGTGATTGCCAAATTTGTAGGGGAGTTGGATGAGAACAAGGATAAACGAAATTTTAGAGCAGATAGATTATCTTGCTAGTGAGATAGATGATAGTTGTAGTGTTTGTGACATTTTTGAAAGGGCAGAGCAGATACGAAGTGAAGTGAGAAAAGCACAATTACTACTAGTAGAAGACTTTGTAAAGATGGAAGACTACAATGATTTGCCAACAGAGCAAAGGATAATATTAGTACGCAAGAGACTAGCAAGGCAAGCAGTTTTTGACTGTGAGACATGTAGACCCAATTTGGCTGGTGCATTTATTGACAGTACGACAGGCAAACAATGTATATGCAATGGGTATTGGGCAGTTATGTATGATACCCCAATACAAGATATAGAATGTGTCAAAGTACCACGAGAACAGACGCTCAATTGTTTTGCTATTGTAGGGGATAGAGAGATTATTGCAACGATGCAAGGTACAATTATTGTAGACATTCGTACTAACTACAATGCAGTAGATAACACAGTGCGGTACAGTGAAAATACCAAGTACAAGTTGGAGTATATTGAAAGTGTGCTTGCTACGCTTGATGATGTAGAGTGTATCAAGGAAGATGAAAAAAGCCACAAGTTGTACATTGTTGCAAAGAACGGTATAGCAACCGTTTTGGGTATTAGGTGTAGATAAAATCATGCAAATAAGCATATTTGATGGGACAACTAAATATGTGGTGGACAAGCAAATCAAACTTATAGAGTTGTTTGCTGATATAGGTAGTCAAGCCAAGGCAATGAGCTTGTTGAAGCGGTTCTTTGGAATTGAGTGGGAAAGCCACATTATGGTTGAGTATAATCAAAATGCAATCAATAGCTATAATGCGGTTCACTGTAACAATAAGCCACAAGAGTCACTATTAGACATAACCAAAATAAGTGCGGCGGATTTGGACATACACGATACAGACAAATACACTTACATGATGACATACTCGTTCCCATGCACAGACTTGTCTATAGCAGGCAATATGCAAGGTATGGCAAAGGATAGTGGTACAAGGAGCGGATTGTTGTGGCAAGTAGAGCGGTTGTTGATTGAATGTGACACATTGCCCCAAGTGTTGGTTATGGAGAATGTCCCGCCCGTTGTCAAGGCAGAGGGATGGGCGGATTGGGTGGCGTTCTTAGATAGTCTAGGCTATAAGAGCAAGTGGCAGATACTCAACGCAAAGGATTATGGAATACCGCAGTCAAGAGAGCGGTGCTTTATGGTATCTATCTTAGGTGATTATTACTACAACTTCCCAGATCCAAAGAAGTTGCATTTGAGACTACAAGACATGTTGCAAGATAGTGTGCATGACAAGTATTATTTGAGTGATGAGAGTATAGAGAAGATGGCGACAACAAGCTATGTGAGTGGGAATATAGCGTGCAGATTGCAAGGCAAAGATTGGTGCGATACATTGCTAGCAAGAGACTGTAAAGACCCAAAAGTCATAGTTGTAGGAAATTTGACGGACGGTAAGTGGAGTAGAGTTATTGAGCAATCAAGGCGAGTGTTTGCGACAGATGGACTTGCCCCGACATTTACGGCACATGGCGGCGGAAACCAAGAGATAAAAGTACAAGAGCTTAGCGGAAAAGTGCGGAAGTTGACAGAGCGAGAGTATTGGCGGTTGATGGGATTTGAAGATAGAGATTTTGACAATGCAAGTGCGGTCAACAAGAAAACGCCACTATACCAGCAAGCAGGAAACTCAATAGTAGTTAGTGTACTTATAGGCATATTTGGTAACTTGCTAGGGTTGGACACTAGCGATATTGAGTATGACACAACTACATTTGAATACACCAATAAGCCAAATAAAGTCGTGAGAGCGGATTTTAGCAACTTTGTATGCAAGTAGAATAAATCACAAAAGACGCAAAACTGTGCAAAATTAAGGGGCATGTGTCAATCAGGAGGCAATCTAAAATGGCGTAGCCCCGTGCGTGGGAGTAAGCGTAGCTTACAACTCGCACACAGAGGGACGAAGCTTGGGGGAATCAATGGGGACAAAACAACCAAATTACTATGCAATTTTGCCAGCGACGGTGCGATATGACAATGATTTGACACCGATGGCAAAGCTACTTTATGCAGAGATTACGGCACTGGCGGAAGCCAATGGATACTGTTGGGCGGGCAATAAGTACTTTGCTGAGCTGTACAAATGTGAGATCAGGACTATATCAAGGACAATATCACAGCTCAACGACAAGGGGTATATAGTCGTTGAAATTGAGCAAGAGAGTGGAAATAGTCGCAAGATATTTGTTGGGTTGACAGTCAAAAAGCAAGCCAAAACAACGGTTATACCTATGGACAAAAATGACCATAGGTATAGACAACAAAGTCAAAAGGCTATGGATAATAATGTCGTGACCCCTATGGACAAAAATGTCCAATATAATAATACAAGTCCTAATACTACAAGTATAACGGTAAGTAAGAAAGTAAGTAGAGAAAAAGCACTTTCAACAAACAACAAGGAGTTCGGCAGAGAGAGCTATGCAGAGATTTTGGCAAGGTGTGGAATTGTGGATGTCGTGCAAGAGCAATTCTTCAAACTCATACAGTTTCAACAAGCCAACAAGATTGTGGTGACCAATGAGCAGTTGGAGCGGATGGCACTGAGCATTGTGGGCATGGCACAAAACCGAATCATAGACGGTTACGGTTATCCACTATTCCAACGACCTGACTTCGAGAATGGATTGCACCAAGACGAAATTGATGACTATATCATCAAGTCAATCCAGCAAGCTTTAAGAGGCAAATACACCGAACTTAAAGCCCCAAAGGGTTGGCAAACAACACAAGAGGTAGAACAAGAAGCTGAAGAAGATATGCGGAAAATGCGAGGTGGCGATAGTGATTAAGTGGGGTTGGCATTGGGACGCAACAGGTAAATGTGAAAGCTGTAATTGTAAGTTGAGAGGTGGAGCGTTGTATTGGTATAGCAAAAAATATTGCAGTGACATTTGCTTGTTTGCAAAGCAAGGTATTGGCAGTGACAAGTTGTGTAGGGCAAAACTAAGTGATTGGGAGCAAGATGGCAAGCAAAGAAGTTGAATTACTTTGGCATGAATTAGAGATATTCTTGCAAGGAGAACATAGTTGCATCTAGTATTTCAAAGCAAGATTGATGAAGCAGATTATAAAGCGTGGCAATGCGTCCCACAAATCTTACAGGACTACTTTAAAAGCAAACAGTATTCAGCAACAAGCATGAGATATTGGATACCCAAAGCAGTAAAGAGAGAGAAAGGTAGATTTGAGAGATTTGTAAGGGCTTGTAAGCTCCAAACAAAGCACGGAGACCAAACACCCATACAAACAAGAATGCCAAGCATTGACTCAAGAGTGCAAGTGTCAAAACAAACAAGCAGTGACAAAGAGAACCCCCAACAACACAGCTATGTACCCAAGTGGTACGGGTACGGAGCGGATGATTGACATGGACAATACAAAACCAGAATACAAATCATGCCCATTTTGCGGCGGACAAGCAAAGGAACAGACCAACAACCATTGCTATTGGATAGTCTGTTGTGATTGCAAAGCAAGGGGTGGCAAGGGTAATACAAAAAAAGAGGCAGCAGAGAGGTGGAACGCTAGGGGATTGTGGGACAGTGATGTCAATGTGGATTGGTATATAAATCTGAATGGTATTAGTGTATTGGCACAAGATTTGATTGACCAGTTTGTGAAATTATATAAAACTAAAAGACTAAAAGCGTAAATCCAGTAGGATTGTTGAGAAAGATATTGGATATTCAAATTGATGGATACTTGGCAAATTACTATGATAAGGAACAAGCTAACACATGAAAAATTACAGATGTATCATAAAAAATGGAAATGCCTTTGAAAGCGTGCAAATTGACGGAGATAGCCTAGAAATGCTCAAAATACGGGCAAAAGAATGGTTAAACACTGCAAAAGAGCAACACCCGCAAAACAATGTCTTCAAATATGGGCAAACGCTGTTTGTAGAGCAAAACGGCACAAAAATAGCCTACTTGAGCCTAAAAACACAAGAATGGTGGTTTTTGGACAATGTTTGGCAAGATGAGAGTAAACAGACCAAAACAAAAGCCCAAAAACCAATCTTGCTATGTGAGCAAGACAGTATTGAACCACCAGAGTTGAAAGTATTGAAAAAGCAATACACGGTTGTGTTTTACAAGCAAGGTAGTGCAATGCCAAAAGAGTTGAAATAGTATGAGTTGGAGTTTAGTGATACAAATAGCGAGTGTGGTACTCACATGGTTTTGGATAGGGTATTTTGGCATACCAAGCAGATAGATAAAAACGAAACAATAGGCTATTGGTAAAGGAATATACCAAACTTAACAAGTTGATTGCCATGATAGTTGTAGAGAATAGTATGGACATAAAGGATACTTTGAGCAAAATAGAGTTGCAAGAAACATAGTTTGGGGCAGTGGTGAGTTACAAGGCGGATTTAGCAAATGAGAAAGTGTAGACCATGTGGGCATCCACATTGCAGAGCGTTGGCACAAGACAAGAGTAGCTACTGCGAACAACACAAACCAACAGCAAAGGCACGCACATACAACTACGATTACAACAGCCTATACAATAACGCTAATTGGATAGGCTTACGCAAGTGTATATTACTAAGAGATATTGTGTGTTCAGTGTGTGGTGATGAGGCAACGCAAGTAGACCATATAGTGCCACACCGTGGCAACAAGGAACTATTTTGGGATGTTGGTAACTTGCAATCACTGTGCCAATCATGCCACAGTAAGAAGACAACAAGAGGCGAATAAGTAGCAGGGTAAGATTGTTACGAGTGGCAAGCTTGATATCAATGAACGCTAATACGAAAATGCAACAGGCGTCACGCCTCCCCCCACCTCAAAAAAGTTTTAAGATGGTCTCAACACAAAGCGTGATGGTACTCGTGCGTGCAAAAACTACGATTAATTAATTATTTTTTTAGGTGGTTTGGACTGTACGAGATTCTTTATAATAAGGAATCAATTTTTGCAAAAATAAATTTTATAAATTGCAAAAATTTGCTGATGAAGTGCTTTGGAAAAAATGCGAGCGAAAAGCGAGTGAAAACCATTTGTGTGAACAAATAACTAAGGACTATCAAAGTTACATTTTGTATAAAGACAAGCCTTTGAAGAAGGATATGTACCCAACCATGAAACCAATCAAGCTTTTGTCAAGGCTAATATCCAACAGTAGTAAGAAAGGAGATATTGTACTAGACTCATTTGGTGGAAGTGGTAGCACATTGATAGCTTGCGAACAATTAGACCGCAAAAGCTACACAGTAGAGTTAGATCCAAACTACTGTGATGTTATCATTATAATGTGGAGAATCTATCTAAGCAAAATGCTGTAAAAATAAGTTAGGGAAACGGTAGGGTGACAGAACATGGGGAAAATGTGGGAATGGACTCCAAATAATACAAAAAGGAGATACCGCTTAAAGTCACCGCCAAATTTTTAGCCAAAGACCACGCTTTTTGGCGTTAAGAAAATTTGCGTTTGGCGGTGATTGATTGTGTGGGAGCAGGAAGACCGCCTAAGTCAGCGAATAATATTGATAACTCAAAACATCACAAATCACGCAAGCATATTGACACAAGGATAGAAGCTGAAGAGAGTATACAACCAGTTAGTAGAAAGCTTGAATGTCCCACATATCTGACAAATGAAGCCAAAGCTGAGTGGGAATACATGGTTCAACAAGATAACCTTAAACCAAAGCAACTTATTTATGATTGTGACAGTACAATGCTTGAGACTGCTTGTGAGTTGAAAAGCAAATGGTTGTTTTGGCAAGGTGTTAGCAAAAAGGCAGAGTTAGAAAATGACATAGAACTATTTGAGAAAGCGGACAAACACATGGAACGCCTAACCAAAGCAATGCACCCAATATACAAAGCGTTTGGTTGCACACCGTTAGGTAGGGCAGGATACGGCATGGAACATAGTAGAAAGGAAGAAATAAATCCTTTGTTGATGTAGTCAAGTTTCGCCCCTTGTGGGTCGGCTGACAAGTGCCTGTTTGTGTGACTAAAGCACACACGCACTTGTCTGTCGCAGACGAGGCTACGCCATTGTAAAAAATAATTTTACAATGTGTAAAAAATATAGCTAAAAGTAACGGACTTTTTTAAACGGATACGGTACAATTTAATTGTGAACAAATTATTGTCAGTTGTTTGCAAAGCTTCGCCCCTGTGAGTCGGGCTAATAGTCTACGCCTATTGGGGCTACGCACCCCACACCGACGGGGCTACGCTAAGCTAGTCTCAAAGAAAATATGGGTTTTTAATGAGGGAAAATCAATGGCACGACCACCAGAGTCAGCGAGTACAATTGACAATAATAAGTTCCACAAATCTAGGGACAGTATATATAGGAGACAAGAGTTAGAAAAGCAATTGCAGACAAGCGCACGCAATCTCATATGTCCAGACTATCTCACAACAGACGCCAAAGTAGAATGGCAACGCATTGTTGCAATAGATAATTTGCGAAAGCCAATTATCTACGACAGTGATATTGCCATGCTAGAAGTGTTATGTGAGCTGTGGTGCATCTACATCAATGAACAATGGCAAAGGACATTGCGACAATTGACTGTCATCAAAAATCAAGAGACATGGTCACTAATCCATTTGTTATTGAAATGCGACGAATATCTAAAGAGATGAAAGGATTGTACGCTGAGTTTGCTTTGACACCATGGGGACGGGTGCAGTTCGGCGTAGATGCTGTGAGAGAAGAAGATAATATTTTGCTTATGTAAAATCAAGGGGGAAATGAACTATGAATCATTATAGACTAAAAAAAGAAGCTGAGAAAGAGCTGTTCAATATCTTAGATAGTTGTGGCTTTGCAAATGGTACGAAGATAACCAATGAGAGCGAAGTTATAGCATCGGACAAGCCACTGTACTATCTCATAGAACCGTTTTCATCAGCGGACATTGCCAATTTTGACGGCGTTACTTTGTACGCAACGCTATCTATGAGTAGTGCAAACAAAGCAGAACAAGATGACAGTAGTACATTCTTTCAAGCAAGTTATGATTTGACACTAACCATGCGTGAGAATAAGCAGGGCGTGAGTGAAATTATTGATGAACTTGTAGAAGATTTGTTACTTCTCTTGCAAGACAGTGGATGGCAATACTCATTTGCAAGAGAAGAACGGATACCCACAAGTAAGACTGCCGAAAAGCTCAATCAACTAGTGTACACCGTAGACAAAATGCTGTACAAGGCAATGAGTAGCCAAGACATATTGTTCCCAATTCGTATAGCACAAGGCGGTACAGGTGCGAGCAATTTGGATGATGCTCGTAAAGCGTTGGGTATATTGGATACAGTAGATATGATTAGTAAAGATGGTGCAAGGGTAGTACAAAAAGAAAAGGAGATAGGATAATTATGATAAATTTACTTACAACAGGTAGTGATAACAAATTGCTAGTCAACAGTGATGAAGTTGTGATAGAAGTCAAAAAAGAGATAACACCGCAATCTATGATATCTACTGCTAGTGATAATTCTTTGATATTGAGTAGCCAAGGTAAATTGTATGTGCCAAAACCACTAAGCAATCTAAGATATACAACGAGTACTTACACAATACCTAGTGGAACAAATGTACCAGCGGGACAGTGGACTGTTGTGGGTGGTACTATTAATTTGGGTAGTACGCCGAGTGGTGGGAAATATGCATTTTCCATAGTAGAAAATGATGAGGCTTTTTATCCAGGTGGTTTGGATAACATCATAGTCCAATTTATTAAGCGTACTAGTGGTAGTGGAAATTATGGAGCTTTTATGTTATGGGGATTGACGGCACATACGAGTAGTAGTGATATTACTGTAACATTAAGGCACTATTGGGCTTTTGATTAGGGATATGATATAAAACAAAAAGAAACAAAGCAACAGTTATATAATTATTGTCACAAGAAATTATAGTTTAATAAGGAGAATAAGACAATGAACAACGAAATTGTAAGTGCAGCAATCACAGCATTGATTGCCATCATAGGTGCAATATCTACGCTTATTGCAGTCATCAAAAAGAAAGACAAAGACCACGAAAAAGAATTGGAAGAGTTGGAGACAGAGACAAGTATAAATGGGCAACTTTTGCAGTGGATGTGCGAAGCGGAATGCAACTATGACACAGGGCATGAAAAACTAGACTATGTTATGCAGAGAGTGGAGCATTATTGCAAGACACATGATAAAAAGTTTGACTATGGTTTTTATAGAGAGAAAGTGAATTTGACTTTAACTAATCTCAAAAAGTACAAAAATGCAAATTCATATTCATTAGGAGCATAAAGTAATGGCACTCAAAGACGAATTTAAAGCAGGCAAACGCTTTGGCAATCAAAATGGCGATTGGCAAAATCCTACATTCCAAGACATGAATGAAATTGTGGAGACTGTTATAGATACTGAAAACGCAGTTGATGAAATGACAGTCAATGCAACAGCAAGTACACAAGTAAGTGTAACAGTGTCTAATAATGAACAGGGTGGCAAGCATTTAGAGTTTGGCTTGCCACAAGGCGAACCGGGGTATGATGGTAAAGATGGGATGGCGGCGACCATACAAGTGGGAACAACGGCAACGGGACAAGCTGGGAGTAATGCATTAGTATCCAATAGTGGCGACAATACTTCAGCAGTACTTGACTTTGTGATACCAAGGGGTGCTGGGATATTGGATACTAGTGTTTGGTATCAAGTAGGGAGTGACGGGACTACACCACCAACAGGAACATGGGAACAAACCATACCGAGTGTGTCACAAGGACAATATTTATGGACAAGGACTACAATACAATTTGAGAGTAATGAAATACCCGCAAGTCACAGTTATAGCGTAGCAGGACAAGGTGAAAAGGGTCAAGATGGTAAAAACGGAACGAATCAAAGTGGGCAGAGAGTAAACAGCTTGCCACAAAACGGTGGGTTTGTCAATTTGCTAGATTATATCAATGGCAACACACCATTGTTTGTATACAATTTGTGGAATATAACAGGTATATTTAGAATTTGTAGGGATAATTTAATTAGTGGCAATCAACCAGGTATTAATATAGAGAACTGGATAAAGGTAGAGATAGGATGGTATGATGTTGTAGGAAGGCATTTTGTCATTGTAACACATAAAGATGGCACATTGGAGCTTTTTGAGTTGTGGACTGGTGGATTGCATTGTTACACTGATACTGCTGCTCCCATATATATAGTGGCATGATGACCACAAAGCATTACTTTAAAATCAATAAAGATAAAACAGATAAAACTAAAACCAATAAATTACAACAAATTTACAAGGAGAACAATAAAATGGCAACAGAAAAATACATTACACAAGGCAATAAACGCCTAATAACAAGAGCAATAGACCCTACAACCAACACCTATGTGGGTGAAGCTAAGGAATGGACAGGCTTGATTAGCACTAGCATATCTTTTACACAAGAGACAACCAACTTTGGTGCGGATGATGACATTGCATATTTTAGTCTAAAAGAACCTATTAGCGGTAGTGGCACAATTACGCTGCAAAATATCCGTCCGCATGAGTGGGCAGAGCTACTCAATCTCAATATTGAAGAGGGCAAGGGTGTGGACTTTGGACTAGATGATGCTGTTAAATATTTTAGTATGAGCTTTGATGAGAAAGTTACTGACAGTGTTGGTAACTCAACTACTGATAAGACTATCATGTACAAGGTGTCAGTCAAAGGTATTCCAAATATTGAGACAAAGTCAAGTGATGGCAAAACTATTAGGGAGTTTCCAATAGAAGTAGATGTCAATATATGGCATTACGAAGATGGCAAAAAGGCATTTATCAAGATACTTAATAGTGAAAAAGACAAGGCGTTGTTTGATGCCAACAAAGATACTATTGAAATGCCAAATTTAGATACAAGCGGTGCTAGTGTGAATCAACCAACAGAACAACCACAAAACAGTAAAAAGGCAGAGTAGATTATGCAACAAATTAAAATAGGACAATTTACACTGTCAGGCAACGCACGCACGGTTGTTGTGTATCGCAACTTGTACGGTAGAGAGTTGTTGAGTGACCTAGTCAAGTACAACCAAAACACAATTGACACCTTTCAAAAAATGAAAGAGCTGAACGCAGTACAAGAGTTTGAAGAGTTTACACAAGAGCAATTTGAACAATTGAGTGTTGAGCAAAAAGTGGCTTACACCCAAACAGTTGAAAAGCTTTTGCAAGATGCGAGCAACAATCACGGTGCGTACTACGATATGTCTATCATCACAACAGAGAGACAAAACTTTTTGATGGATGCTTTTGTAGCTTGTGTAATCTCAGCTAATTATAAGAACCCACAAAGCAAGGACGATATCATAGACAACATAGATTTAAGTTGGTTTTGTCAAGGACGAGAGTTTGAGCAGTTGCAAAGCTTTTTGAATTCAATCTATCCAAGTGGTAAAACTACAAAAATTGGAGGTGAAACAAGTACAGAGCCAAGCGGCTCTGTTCACACCACAACAGCACAAACGATAGTATAGCAACTAACAACTATGACAGTTACACAATAGATCTACTTTGTGCTATGAGCAACATGGAGATAGGTTGGGAGTATTTAGATTGTAGTCTTGAAGTATTGATGGCAATGCTAGACACCAAAGTAAAAGCATTTAACCGTCACATGAACAACAAGGATTTGTATAATGGCAACAACACAAATACAAAGCAAGCAGAGCGGACAATAAATAACTTGCGACACTCAAAATTTTTACACTAGTTGGTAAGTAGTATGGCACAAAAAGAAGATGGACTTGTCAAAGGTTTGTTCAGTTGGATAAACAACATAGAAAAAAACTTGCAGAAAAATGCCCAACAAGTTATTAACAAAGTCATAGATGAGAGAGCAAAGCAAGCCTACCAAACACTCAAAGCTAACACGCCAAAGGGTGAAACAGGTAACTTGCAAGCAAGTCTAAAAAAGGAAAAATTGAGTGTGGCAGTTACTGGCAAGTATGGTTATCGTATCTATTATGATGGTTACACAAATAAGCCAACCCGCAACTTTCCCAGTGGCACACCATACGCAGTCATTGCCAATTCACTCAATTTGGGCTGGGACATTGGAAGTAGGTATAGCACTAGCAAAAAAGGCGTACGGAGAAAACTCAAAGGAACAGCCAAAAGTAGAGTGCGAGGTACATTTTTTATTGGCAAAAGTATTCAAGTACTAAAAGGATGGAGTGCAGACGCTCAAGCACAAGCTCAAAAGGTAATGATTGAAGTAATAGATGAGAAATAAGCATGAAAAAATTTAATTTTCTAAACATAGCTATAGATGAACAAGAGATTGACATTTATATCAGTGGTGATATTGTGGCAGACAACGAAAAAGAGTTGTATGATTATTTTGGTGTTGAAAGCACTTCACCCAATGAGTTCAAACAATTGTTGCAAGATAATGCAGGCAAGAATCTCACAGTACACATCAATTCCCGTGGTGGAAATATCTTTGCGGGAGTTGCAATGTATAATGCATTGATGGATTACAAAGGCAATACCACAGCCGTAGTTGAGGGGATTGTCGCAAGTGCGGCAACTTTGCCAATGGTGGCATGTAATAAGGTACGCATGATGGCAAGTAGTGTTGTGATGATACATTGTTCAAGTGTAGCATGGACAGCAGGCAACAAGCAACAGCTCAAACAAGACATTAAGACGCTAGAAACAATTGATGATGCTATGGCAAACGCCTATGAGTTAAAGACTGGATTATCTCACGATAAGATACTCAAAATGATGGCGGATGAAACATGGATGGACGCAAAAGAAGCCAAGAGACTAGGATTTGTAGATGAAATCCCATTTGAGTTGCCACAAGATTTAGTTGCCAGCATGGTAGCAAGTCACAAAGCTATTTATGCTCAACTAGTAGATAATTCGGAAAAACTGAATTACAATATCAAACTAATACAACAAGACTACAACACAGATTTTGAGTATCTCAAAGCAAAAAACACATTAAAAACCATTGGAGTATAAATCATATGAATAAAAAAGAAAGAGACCTGAGAGTAGCTATCACAGAACTTACTGAGAAAGGCGACACGCTCATGAACATAGCCGTAAACAAAAGGACAGAGCAACAACAAGCAGAGTTTGTTGAGTTAACAGCCCAAATCAAGAGTTTGACGACGGAACTAGATAGTGTTGTTGCACTAAATGGTGCAAAGGCACGCACACATTTACAAGCAACACCTGTTGTAAGCACAAGCCAATGGGATAGTGCGGGTGAGTTTTTTATGGCAGTACGCAACGCAAGGACTACTGGCAGAATTGACGAGAGACTGGTCAACGCAGCAACGGGCAATAGCACCACAGTGGATGCCGATGGTGGATACGCAGTAGACCAAGACTTTTTGCCAAAGCTCAATGAAGTCATTTTGCAAAAGAGCTTGTTTTATAGTGATGCCAACAAAATCACTATTTCAGCCAATAGCAATAAGGTATCTATACCACTAGGTAAAAGGGGTTATACAACCAAGAATGACGCAGGTACTGGCGATATTAGTGCTGTTTATGGCGGAGTTGTCGCATCATGGACAGATGAAGCAGGACAAATAGCATTGTCCAAAGCAAAGATAAGCAACCTAGAATTGTCACTCAAAAAAGTTACCGCAATGGTGGCTATAACTGATGAGTTGATGAGTGACAGTACTGCCATGACAAGTTACATTCAACAAGCGGCACCAGCTGCAATAGCAACTGTGCTAGACCTAGCAGTATTGGAGGGTAGTGGCACAGGACAACCTGTGGGTATCTTTGACGCAAGCAACAAGAACATTGTAGCCGTAAAACCAAAAGATGACAACAAGGCAATAACTTTGGACGACATCAACAAAATGTATTCTAGTTTGTTACCATCATTGCGACAAGGGGCAAAGTGGTACATCAATCCAGAGATGGAGGGCTTGCTTGCCAATATGACAGATGATGGTGGCAACATAGTCTATATGCCAGCGGGTATGGTAGACGGTAAACCTTTTGCAATACTCAAAGGCTTGCCCGTAGAAGTCAGTGAGTTTATGAAACCTACAGGCACAAAGGGCGATATCTTGCTAGCCAACATGGCGGAGTATCAAGTCATTGAGAAAGGTGGATTGGATATGGCAACAAGTATCCATGTGTACTTTGATACAGCTCAAACTGCATTCCGCTTTATTATGCGTTGTAACGGTAGCCCACTCTACAAGGACAAGTACACAAGCCACGGCGACAAGTTTGAACTAGCAAGCTTTGTAACACTAGATGAGCGTACACTAGGAGCAAGTGGTGCAACAAAGTCAGCAGGAAGAAGTGCAGTTAAAGACTCAGAGCTAAAATAAAGTGTGACAATTTGTCACGGGTTGAATAAATGGAAAAGCAAAACATATTGACAATCCAAGAGGCATTGACAGCTATCAAGAGAGATAGTGACTTAGATAGTGATATTGCTATCTTGCTTGATGGCATAGATGATATTGCCTACCAATCAACTGGGGTAAAGTGGCATAAGCTTACCCCAGTTCCCCCTTTGGCTAAAATGTGGGCAAGACTGTATTTGCAGATAGACACAGGTTTTGTCACCAATCCTACATTCAATGAAAGGCTTACAAGCTTGATGAAACAGATGCAGTTAATGGACATTGATGATATTCAATCCTTGATAGATATCAATGACGATACTGTTACAACTTGCAAATAAGTAGAGTTGATACACTTGAGGTTATAATTGATGGGTTAAACAATAGGATGGCAAGTCTAGTAACAGAGTTTGAAAACTTGACTAGTGCATTTATGACAATGCAAAGCAATACCGAACAACAATTTATAACACACCATCCAAGATAGATGACCTAACAGCAAGATTGGAGCAATTAGAAAATGCCAGCACCACAACCTAAAAAATACCCAAAAGATAAAAAGGTAGACATTTACTACTATAAGGACACACCTAGTGGTAGAGTCAAAGTACACTTGTGTAGCCAAAGATTACTTTGGGCATTTGTACGAGACAGCAGTATGAGTGAAAAGACTAGCTATGAGTACAACGAAATTGGCAACATTCAAATAGTAGCTATAATGAATTACAACCCTAGTTTACTAAAACTCTTTGATAGTGGCAACAAGAGTATACTACCAACCTACCTAGCATTCAACAACCGTACTTACGCTATTGCAGACAAGCCTGATGAGTACGATTATACCCAAGGTGATATGCGTGTTTTGGGTAGAGAAATTGTGGATATAGAGAACAAGAATTATGTAGTAGAACAATGGCAAGAGTAGCAAAACCAACAGAGAGCGAGAGTCAAAACAATAGTGATGCAGCCAAATTACGGACAAAGAAATTGTCACTACGTCGTCTAAAGTACAATCCCAAGTTTCCAACACACGCATACGCTCAACTTATTGTAGACACAGTAGAAAAAGCAAGTAAACCATCATTCAAGCAATACTGCCAAGCCGAATATTTGCTAGCCAAAAAGCACTTGCAAGCAATACTGCCAAGCCGAATATTTGCTAGCCAAAAAGCACTTGCGTGACCTAAAACGGCAAGGAACAAAGGCATTTCCGTTTGTGTTTGACGAGAGCAGAGCAGAGCGGTTCTTTATCCATTTCAACAGTTGTGTAGACCCGGACAGTCCCTTTGCATTAGATCTAAATGACGGTAAGCTTAAACAATCTTGCTACAAAATTTTGCCACATCAAATGTTTGATTTTGGGATGTTGTATGGTTGGGTTTACAAAGACAATGGTGAACGCAAGTATACCAAAGTCTACAAGCAAGAGGGCAAGGGCAATGCTAAAACTACAACTTGTAGCATTATGGCAATATACCACATTGTGTATGACAAAATCTACCCGCCACAAGAACCACACCGTGGCAACATTGCACGCAATGTATGGATAGATTTGATGGCAGTAGACAAAGTTCAAGCCGAACAACTCAAAGACCCTATCCAAAAGATAATCAAGGCAACGCCTAGCTTGCGACCACTCATAGAGAACAAGCGGACTTATATAGAGTGTCAACGCAATTGTGGAAAGATATTTGTACAATCCAAAGACGACAAGAATATGCAAGGTGGAAAGCCAAGCGTTGTTATCATTGATGAGTTGTCTAGTCACAAAGATGGCGGGAAGAGAGCGGATATTGTAGAAGCCAATTTGGGTAAGAAAAGCGGAGTATTGCTAGTCATCATAACAACAGCAGGTGAAGATAGTTTAGTTAATCCAGCCAAAAAAGAGTACGACCAAGCTATGTCTATATTGCACGCCAAGTTATCATACAACCCCAATGAACACTATTTGCCAATCATTCGTGAGATGGAAGAGAGTGACGACATCTTTGATACTACACTTTGGCAAAAAGCAAATCCTATGTTTAGGTATGTAGGGCAATACAAGTACGCAGACAATTGGTTTAAGTCAGTCAAACGCCGCTTTGATGCAGCGTACGCAACAGAGAATTTACAACAGCAATTGAGATTCAAAATTTTCAACGCCAACATGTGGGAAGAGCGAGCCGCTAACTCATTCCTAAACGCCAAACTTTTGCGACGCTTAAATAGCAAAGAG
Source organism: Bacillota bacterium (assembly GCA_009787385.1). Taxonomy (GTDB): domain Bacteria; phylum Bacillota; class Clostridia; order Christensenellales; family Pumilibacteraceae; genus WRGC01. Next base: position 18,397 of record WRGC01000012.1, on the reverse strand, counting down.
TGTAAAGTATCCCAAGAAGATTTTGAAAAGTTGACACACGGTAGACCAAAGATCGTAGGTTTAGATTTTTCTTTGCGTAGGGACTTGACAGCTGACGCTGATGTATTCTTGCTAGATGATGGACGCATTGCAATTGACGCACATGGATACTTGTTAGAAGCAGTAGTTAAAGAAAAAGAACACAGTGACAAAGTGCCATATCGCCAATACGAAAAACTAGGTTGGTGTACCATTATCCCCGAAGAAGATGCACTAGTCATTGATGATAGAGTAGTTGCCAACGGTTTGATAGAGCGAGCCAAAGAGAAAGAACAAGAGATTGTAGAAATTTGCTATGATGGGTATCAAGCGGGCTTGATGATACAAAAAATGCAAGACGGCACATACGCAAGCTTTGATAGTACACAATGTCTAGAAATAAAACAAATAGCCACAATACAGCATATACCAACAACACGACTCAAAAAAGCAATCATAGACAAGCAAATTGTATGGAATGGCAACAAGCTTCTATTGTGGTGCTTGCAAAACTGCTATGAGTTTATGACAAAAAAGGGTGATCTAATATTCTTAAACAAAGAACATAAAGATAGTCCAAGACGAATAGACTTGGTTGCAGCAATAGTCAACGCACTAGCAAGGATAGACAGTCTAAAAGACACAAGCACAAGTAGCTTAGACTTCATTTTGAGTGACGAATTTACACAACTTTACGGATAACATAATGGGAATAATCAACAAACTAGCCAATTTAATATATACACCCAAAGTCAAAGCAGTAGCAAGCAATCTCCACGCAGATGCTTTTTTGAGTGGAGAACCTATTGGCATAGTAGGCGGATTGTCTACCCAACTCAAATTGTCTTATGTGTACGCTTGTCTCAATATTTTATCCAATTCAATCTCAAAGTTACCTTTTTTTATAATGTCTACTAAGACAGCAGAACGAGCCAAAGATATATACAACGCAAGGATAAAGTATTTGCTTAGCGTAGCACCCAATCCAATGCAAACAGCATCACAGTTCCACAAGTTGATGGAACTAGACAGATTAGTATACGGCAACGCTTATGCCAAGGTTGTATACAATAATGGTACAGGGTTAGTAGAGAGTATAACAAGGCTAGAAAACGGTACAGTGCAAGTACTCAAACAAACAAATGGTACGCTAGTCTACCAAATCACAACCAACAAAGGTAAAACTAATGAGTGCAAGACCAAGCATGCAATGTACGAAATTATACACTTGCGTGGCATGTGCTTTGATGGCGTGTTGGGACAAAGTGTACTGTCGTATGCCGCCAATATAACCAACACAGCTAGTCTTATGGACGAATATTCACGCAACTTTTATCTCAATGGCGGAAGACCCACAGGTGCAATTACCGTAAGTGCAGACTTGTCTATCCAAGATAAGGACAATGAAACCACACGAAAAAGAAAGATAGAGGGGATAGAAAGAGTACGCAAGTCATGGAAAGACCAACATGCAGGTGCAGTCAACGCAGGTATTCCAACAGTCCTACAAAATGGAATGACATACCAAAGCATACCTCACATTCCGCCCAAGGATATGGTGTTTATAGAATCCAAGCAAATGAATGTAGAGGATATTGCAAGGTTCTTTGGTATACCGCTTTTCAAGCTACAAACAGGTAGCCAAAATTACAACGCCAATGAGCAAAACGCAATATCATTCGTAGTGGACACACTCAACCCAATAGTAATACAGTACGAACAAGAGTACAGCTACAAACTCTTACAAGACAAACATCTATTAGATGGGTACAGTGTCAAAGGTAATCTCAACAACGAAATGCGTGGCGACATTAAGAGTCGTACAGAATTCTACACCAAGATGAGCCAACTAGGAGTATTTAGTATAAACAAAATTCTAGCATACGAAGATGAGCCAGCAATAGAACATGGCGACATTCACATGGTATCTTTAAATTACGCTCCAATAGACAAGTACGAAGAATATTGGGACAAAAAAATAGCCAATGGAGATTTGAGTACGCAAAGCCAAACGCAACAACAAAATACGCAAGGAGATGATGTCAATGCAAACACTCAACAATAACAAATATCCAAATGTAATCATTATGCAACAGCCAGCAGTGCAAGGTGGTACACTAGCATATAGTGAAGAGTTACAAAGAGAAAAAGAGTTAATGCAAGAACACTTAATTGACTACGCCAACGCCATGCAAGGCATGCAAAACACCATTGAAAAGTTGCAGGCTGACAATCAAATGTTAGCCGAAAAGCTAAACGAAATAGTCACACAACAGTTTGTAAACAAGCAACAAAACAGAGCCAAGATAAGTAACTTAGAGCAAACGGTAGCCAATTTTAAGCAAAGCAATGAGCAATTGGTACAAACACTCATAGCCACACAAAAAGCCCACACAGAGCAATTGTACGCATTGTTAAAGCCAAAAGGTTGGCTAGCAAGATTGTTTGGAAAAAATAGATACGCAAAAACGCAGCAAATTGCAACAGTAGATACAACCCAACTACAACCATCAAATGTATAGGCTTTAATATTAATACAAGGAGGTAGCCAAATGGTGACAGTAAAACAATCAAGGTTTACAACTTTAAGTCGCCACCAAAATTTTAGCCAAAAACCATGCTTTTTGGCGTTAAGAAATTTTGCGTTTGGTGGCGAATGAAATTATGGCACAAAATAACAATACAAAGTACCCAAATGTGGTCATAATGGGTAACACAATTGTCAAGAGCAGTAACGACAATTCTAGTGGTGGTGGCAATGGAGAATCAAGTGTAGTTGTAGTAGACAATCTCAATAGTACAAGCCCCACAGACGCCCTAAGTGCCAACATGGGACGAGCATTAGACCAACGAATCAACACGCTAGATGTCAACAACACAATAGGAATATTGAGCATAACACACGGCGGAACAAACGCCGACAATCTAGCAGATGCACAAGCCAATCTAGGTATACAACAAGTAGTACACGACTATACCACATCCCAAGACTTTGACTCCTTGACAAGCACAGGAATCCACACTGTGCGTGGAAGCAACACCAATAGTCCAGTCCCAACTAGCGGTGGTTGCCTAATTGTTTCCACTTCATCCAACGATTACATCACCCAACAATTCATGACCAATGCCAACCAACCCCGTCTATTTTACCGCAGTAGAGGCACAGCAGCTACAACTTGGAGCGACTGGATAGAAGTACCAAATTCATCCACAATATCCACAACAATCACAAACCATAACACTGCCGCAGACGCTCACACAGACATTCGCACAATACTTAATACCAAAGTTGATAGTAGTTATGTAGACGCCCAAATAGCAAACATAACAATCAACTGGGCAGATGCAATAAGCCAAGACAACGGCAACGCCCTATCATTAGGCGATGATGGCAAGTTGATGTTGTAAACAGTTCAAACATATCATTAGGGAATAATTGACAGCCACGGATATACTCATATCCCTTGACTGTTTTTTATTTTGCAAGTATACTTGATATATGGGTGATGGTAGCAAAAAAATTAAAGTGCCAAAGTGGATATTGATTTATTTGATATTGATAACAATAGTTTTTGTTGTGTCACTAATCACTTTTCTAATTTGGGCAAATGTTCCACAAAACGTAAAAGGTAGCAATACTGGTATTGCCATAGGCATGTTTGTTGGTTGGGTAGTGCTTTTATTTATTCCGCTACCATTCCACAAAGGACTTAGACAGAAGTGGAAAAATGATAAAGATCAAGCAAAGATTGTTAGAGATGTGCTAATGAAAGAGTATTTTGATACTATGCATAGAACACCAACAGTTAACAACATTCATGCAGATAATGTTAGTATAACGCAAAGGTACTTTCATGAAACTGAAAAAGTTACTTATGAAACTTGCAAATACTGTAATACTCAAAATAAATCTACAGATGAGGTATGTAGTAGTTGTGGTGCAAAAATAGTTAGATAGAGTTCAATTGAATCAAACGGACACAAAGAGTAGTGAGATTTTACTTGCTACTCTTTTTTGCATAAGTGTAAAAATATGTTCAAAACTAACGGACTTTTTTTGTCATATACGGTACAATGGTTGTACGAGGTATATAATCATGGCAATAGAAGTTGGATATAGTGTCAGTGAACTCAATGACAGATTCAAAGAGTTGCAACAACAACTTAAAAACACAAATAAAGAGCTAACAGTTACAAAACAAGCATTGGGGTTAGATCCTAAAAATATCAACCTAGTAAATGATAAGTTTGAAGTTATGGAAAAGCAATTATCCAATAACCAAGAACAATCGTTGTTGTTAAGTTTGAAAATCAAGGACTTAAATGAAGAGATAGCAAACAGCACAGGCAATACAGATTTACTCAATAAGGAACTAGCACAAGCTGAGCAACAGTATAAGAACACAAATACTACAATAGAGGGATTGACTGGTGCATTGAGTGAAGAAAACAAGGCAAAGGAACTCTCAAAAGCCAAATGGGGCGACCTTAATAAAGCTCTAAAAGACGCTCAGATATCTATGCGTGCTATGAATGGTTTGACAACAGGTGTAAGTGATGCATTTAAGATTTGGGGGATAGATATATCTAACACAAATAAGGAAGCGGATATTCTTAGCAAGACCTTTGAAACACTAATGGGTGGTATGCAAATGATAAGTGGAATTTTACCACAACTAATAAAGCTTACTGATGCAAATACAAGTAGCTTTCAAAAATTAGCCATAGGTGCAACACTAGCATTTAGTGCATTCCAAATTACGGATGGAATACTCAACCAATTTGATGGTACAGCTAAAGTAGTTGCAGGTGCTATAACGGCATTGGTAGCTGTGCTAGTAGCGGGTACAATAGCATGGATGGCATACCAAGGAACAATGACAATGGGTGTAGCAGTGCCAATAATACTAGCCGCAGTGGGTGCGGGTATAGCTGGTATCAAGGCTATGATACCAAGTGAAAGTTCAGATGTAGGTGGGACTACAAGTACCCCAAGCATACCAAGTACAGGAGGTAGTAACAGTTCTAGCGGGAGTAGCAACTATCAAACCCCAAGCCAAGTAGCACCCGCAAATTTTTCATACGAAGCATTTGAGGCAGCAACATTTAGAGCCATTATGAAAGCAAGCGAATACATTAAGCAAACTGTGGTAGTGCAACTAAATCAACAAGAGATAGCAAGAGCCACAGTAAACGAAAGTGTCCGCACAGGAGGACAAGTATCTATATGATAAACAATACAATAGCAACCAACAAACCACTATTACGCAATACAAGCGTAAACCCAACAGATATAGGCAAGATACGCATAGCACTTACCAAGAGCAAATTGGACAATGCAGACGCCACGCTCAACCGTGTCATTTTGTCTTACACAACTGACAATATTCTAGAATACAACAACGCCGCAGATAAGACACTAGACGGCAGATTGCATACACAAGAGCGAATTGCCTACTACCGCCCACAAGTACAGTTTAGTTTTAATTATAACCATGTAGATGAGTTTTCAAAGTTTATCCAACTAGTCAATCGCCCACAATTTCACATTCGCTACTACGACCTAGAACTAGGACAAGAAGTCATCCGTTTAATGCAACTAAATGCAGTAGATAAAGTGAGCATAACGCACTACGGGAAAGTCTTTGGTGTCATGGATATCAATATAACTGCCAATAGTATTTTGACATATCAAGCCCAAGATAGAGATGGCAACGACATAGGCTATGATGATCTGATAAAACTAGCAACGGAGGACGACCGCTTATGATAACAATTAGTACTAATAAAATAAAGGAGAACCGCTTTAAAGTCGCCCCAAAATTTTTAGGCAAAAACCACGCTTATTGCTGTAAAGAAAATTTAAGTTTGGGGGCGTGCGGTAGCAGATTATGATAGATATAAAGTTATACATGCTAGGGTGTGGACAAGGCGGCGTACTCAATAGTTTCTATATAAATACCGAAAACCGCAACACACTATCAACCTCTCAAACAATAGGCACTAAAGGCAAAAATATATTCTACCTAAGCGACACAAGAAACTCCGCACCCCGTCCCTTAGGTGACCGTAACAATCCAAAACCCACAGATACAACATGGGCAAATAGGGACGGAGAGCCTATGCTTATCAGTGCATCTTATAGTGATGAGAGTGGTGATTTGGGAATAACTAGCAATAAGCAACAATACAAAGCTTATGTAAATGTGTTAGATGGATGGGCGGAAAGTGCTAATACTTGGGTAGAAGTTCAGTTGAGATTTGATTATATTACCACATATGACCAAGTACCAACAAAAGATACAATTATACAGTCACTTGACCAAAAGATTGGTAATATCAATACAATAGGTATTTGGATATATGCAGAAGATAGTAATGGTGATATTATTATTGATAGTACTGTAAAAGATATTAAGTATGTCAATGGTAATCTTACAGTGCAAGCTCAAACAAACAATCTTTGGTATACGGTACGCTTTGATAATTCTTTTTATGTAGGTGGTGGAACATTAAAACCAACTGGCACACAAAGTGAAATTACAACTTACCCAAAAGTAACAATAATACAAGACAAAATACAAGGCTTTACTATCCATTTTAACAAAGCCTATGGAACACACGCAACAGAACTAAAAGTCAATGGATCTCCGCAGACTAACAATAGTAATGAGTATGATGTAGTATTATCACCTAGTGCTAACAATATAGTTATAGAATTTATCAAACTCAACAAACCAAACCAACCACTGGAAATAGCAAGCATAATATCAGATAACGGTACACGCTTATTTGACAGCACCAATATTATAAGCTACGAGATAGGCAAGCAATCATCTGTCCCAAGCAACCTACCATCCTACGGCGTAGTGAGTGGATATGGAAGCCTAAACCTACTAACAAAAGACTTCAAAGACTACCACGACCGTGGCAAACTACAAGCTAATATTACGGCAGATATAACAAGACAAACCGTTGATACCAAAGGCAACAACAAAATGTCGGCACTAGCTAATGCTCCACAACTAGCCATAGATGTACAAGCTACAGAGTTCCGCCAAGCACTCAACAGCTCCGTTGTATCTATGTCATTGACTGATAAGTTGACATCATTTAGCAACAACAAGTGGGAAAGGATAGCGTATTTTAATCCTGATGGAACAGCAAAGCAATTTTTAGATTTTATTTTTGATGAGTTTTTTAAAGAATCGTACGAGTTTTTTGATATAAATACACAGACAATTTTTGATAGTATAATACTAAGATTTACAATGCTTGATGTGTCTAATGCATTGGAAGCTCTTGTTGCGGTTATGAATGTTACAACAAGCAATTGTTATCTCAATGAGAGCGGAAAAATCATTATACAAAGTGAGCAGTCTAAGCGGACTACTGATGTAATAACTATCCAAGAGCAAAATTGCTATGATTTAAAGTTTGATTATTTTAGTAGCAAACCAATAAATAAGGTGGAAATAACAGAATATTTTGAGACTTCAAAGAAAGTTACCAAAACATTGAACTTGCCTAGTAAAACGAATGCGGTTGCTAATGGTGAGGCTCAATTATGGGGATATTGGAAATTTACATCAGTTTATAAAGGCATAATTAATCATAATGGTACCAATAAACATACTTGGGATGTTACACTTGACACATTTTGGCATTATTATGATATCACTGCTAATAACCACGAAATAGATTTTGAGAGTACAACTAGTCACAATAAGGATGATGTTGAATTTGCAATAAAAACTCCTTATGGAAATCATGAAGCAAAACAGAGTAGTAATAATCCATATTGGAGTACAAGCGAGTCATTTCCACTTATTACACTTGAAGATTCTATAAGATATATAGATGTTATCAATAAATCATTAGGTACAGTAAATATGTATAATATTCAGTTTGTTAATTCTGATGTGATAAGATTAAATACAAAAACGATCTCTTCATGGTATCATATGCCCAAAAGATACGAGTGGCTGAATTATGGATACAAGTTATCTAATTTACCAAACACAGATCCAACCGTAGATTATCCAGACCCATGGGAATGGATAGGAAATAATGCTCCAACCATAGACGATCCTGCTTTTTCTATGCAAGATAGTTTGTGGGATTTGAAATATGCACAACAAGGCTCGCAACAAGTAGAAATTGAGTCTACAGCCAAGACTTATGAATTTAAACCAGAAGTTGTATCAGTTGGTAGTGGTGATCAAATATATGCATTCCCAGATAACAAACTTGTTCTCAAAAGCTCATATCATGGAACAATAAGCAATAAACTGTCTATATGGATAGGTAATAAGATTCTTGCAAAATACAAAGATGGGATAGATATGTTGGAGTTTAGACATATTGCAAGGGATTACAAGTTTGAGCTTGGGCAACAATTGCAATTTATAGACAAATATGATAGACCTTTGTTTAGCAGTAAACAGTTTGAAATAGTAGATACAAAATTTGACGGCGACTGGATAGTCACCGCCAAAGAGTTAAAATAATATTAAAATGCAAGTGTAGTTCCTGATTTGTTGATTTCAATTTCTTGCACTACTTTAGTAATAGGTTCTCTAATAATAGGAGTTCCTATTATTTTATTTTCATCCCAATTGTACATTAGTTCATTAATATTTGCAAATTCAGTTTTTTGACATCTAATTTGTAGTTGATAATTTTTGCTATCTATACTTCTGATGTAAATTTGGTTTATTTGTATTCCAACTACAATATCCATAATAAAATCAGGGTAGTGAGATTCTGGTGGATAGTACCAATGTCTCCAATTTTCACTTTCGGTTTATCTTGCAGATTTTAAGAATAGTAGTTCCATGAGAAATATTATCAAGGAACTGCAAATTGTCGGATGTGCTATTTGAAAGATGTGGGGAATAATGATTTGAACGATATATTTCAAAGTTGGAATTTGTGGTTGTATTGTTATAGTCAATATTTAATATTTGTATCCATTCATCGCCAATCCCATAGTCAATTGCGTTGTCACTTGTTTGACTACACCCAATCAAAACAAATGAAGAAAGCAGCAACATGACAATAAGCATTAAGTATATTTTATGTGACTTTAATCCAATCATAAAAATCTCCATATCCAGTATACCATATATTTAAAAAAAATGGATAGTGAGTAACACCATACCACTATATGTAATAGTTGTCATTATAGTTAATATTTAACAAGTTTTAACAAGCATGTACCACACCAATTGAACACTACAACAAGAGCGTAGGTTGCTACAAAATCAACTTAAGTAAATATAACAACAATCACATACAAATATTACTAATCACATTTTATTGTAAAATAATTAGCAAAATGTGTATTTTATTATATAATTAGGATGTGATTGTATAACCAATGGACAATAACTAGGGTGATATATAGGAGAGTGACCCCAAATGATAAAGAAACAACATAAGTTTAGCGAGCGTTGGAAACTCGCTTTTTTAGAAGAATGGCAAGATGAATACAACTTCAAGACATTCGCCTTACAATTACTGTGCCTAAAATACGAATGTAGTCAATCAGTAGCATGGATATGGAAAAGGAAGTTTTTGGCAGGAGAGAGTTTGCAAAACAAATCACCAATCCCACACACATTCCCAAGCAAGACACCACAGTCAAAGATAGATATCATAGCCAATATAAAGAAAGAACACCCCGAGTACAGTCCAATGCAAATATTTACAGAGTGTGCGGATGACTTCAATCTAGACTTACATTATCAAACAGTTGTCAAATACGATAGACTACTAGATCTCCCCAAGTTAGACCCAATCAACACAAATACTAAGCCATACACCAATCCAATTATGCTAGGCACAAAGTGGCAAATGGATGTCAAGTTTGTCCCACATGAGTGTTTTGTTGGCTACTTACTAGATGTACACACCATCTATTCCAAAAAGAAACTATACCAATACACCATCATGGACATGTCCACAAACAAGGTGTTTAGATATGCCTACAACGAACACAGTGCGGAAAGAACAGTAGACTTCATCCAAAAGGCAATATCTTACTTTGGATACTTGCCAAAAAAGATTCAAACAGATAACGGCTTTGAATTTACCAACCCAAACAAAAAGAGACAAGACAAAGGGACAGTTCACCAAGTAGATCAATTACTCAAAAAACTAGGTATAGAGCATAAACTTATTCCACCAGTCAAACCACAGCACAATGGCAAAGTAGAAAGAGTGCATGGACTAGACCAATCAAGGTTCTACAATTTTAGGAAGTTCAACGATTTAGAAGACTTAAACAACCAATTGATGGAGTACAACGAAAAGCATAACAAAACAAGAACAAGAGTACTACGCAACCGCAAAGGCAGAATGGTATATTTTTCACCCAACCAAAAAGAACAAGAACTGCTAGACTTATTGACAGAACAAAATCTAAGCAACACAGGCAAAATAACCATAACTTACGCAGTAAGAAAAGGCACAACTGCAAAACACACCTATATAGAAAAGAATGTAAAGTTGCGAGCTGTCCGTTGGTACGATGCCGACGAAATTTACAAGCTATTGTCAGCTTAGCAAGATTTATGTTTTGACTTTGTCTAGTTGTGTGACTAGAGTATTTCATTCAAAAAATATCTCACGAGAGTGGGATAAATTTTGTGCTATACATATCTTAGACATTTTTGTAAAATTTTATAAATACTGTCAGCAACTGACAGTAGCCCCCATACCCTGCAGGGTATGGGGGCTACTGCGCACCCAAACAACCCATAAAACTTACCAACAAAGATAAAAACTGTCAAAACTACTGTAATATTTTTACAACAATTTACTACAAAAGGCTTGACTTACTAACACTGTTTGAAGTATATGGGTTTAATAGTTGTGCTAAGGTTAGATGTTATGTACTCGTAATGCTTTTTTTACAATAATTGACCAAAATAATAATAAAGTATTTGTTGTATGGAGTAGAGTAGATGGATGGGGCAGATTTTTTGCTTGTATAGGTATGGTATTGCTAATAATAATTTTGGGTGAGATAGGTATAGAATTAAGTATTACGATTGTTAGAATTTTGTACTATTATTTTGCAATGCTTGGATTGGCAATGTTGCACAATATATTATTTTATTTATTAAATAAGAACAAATACAATAAACAATATTTTGTTATAGATAGATTTATGAGATTTGTAAATAAATGAAAAGCTGAACTATGTGTAGTTCAACACTTACAATTATTAGATATTTAAATAGAACTAGCGAGCAACTTGCTCGCTAGTTCTATTTAAATATCACTTTTATATAATTTTTTTTACCTTTTTTGAGTATTATGTGGTTGTCAGTCAAGTCTTTTGTAGTTACTGTGTATGTTATATCTATGATTTTGTTTTGTCCCAATGCAATTGCTCCGCTTTGTATAAGTTGCCTTGCTTGACTAGTTGATTTGACTTGTGTAGAAAGGACGCATAGTTGAGCAATATTGATACCATCTTTTAGTTGTGACAGTTGAAGTTGAATAGTTGGGGCATTTGTGTCTGCATTGCCACCCGCAAATAAGCTTTGTGCAGTATCAACACATTCTTGAGCTTTGTCCTTACCATGTACTAGTGCTGTAATTTCAAAAGCCATTTTCTTTTTGGCTGAAATTATATCTGTTTGTATCAAATCTTGGATTGTGTGTGTTGGTATATCTGTAAATGTATTGAAAAGAGTCTCAATATCAGCGTCATCTACATTGTAGAAATATTGATAAAAGTCATATGGAGTAGTTTTGTTGGCATCTAGCCACAATGTTCCTTTTTCTGTTTTGCCCATTTTTTTACCTGTTTTGGTCAAAAGTAGTGGGCAAGTAAGTCCGTAGATATTTTGCAACTCATCTTTTTTGTCATTGTGTTCGTCGTTGCCAAATTTGAGCTTTCGGTACAATCTAGTCCCTGCAACTATGTTTCCCCATTGGTCAGAGCCACCTATTTGTAGAGTGCAATTGTGTAGTTTGTTGAGCTGTACAAAGTCATAGCTTTGCATTAGCATATAACTCATTTCCAAAAATGTAAGTCCACCATTATTTAGTCTATTGGCATAAGCATCTGCTGCTAACATTTTGTTGACATTGAAGTGTGTGCCAATATCACGCATAAAGTCAATAAATTTTGTACCATCAAACCAATCAGCATTGTTGGCAATAATAGTGGGATTGTCGTGATTGCATGTAGGATTTACAAATCCTTTTGCACTATTGATAAGATTGGTTATATTGTATTTTACTTGTGTATCTGTCAAAAGTTGACGCATTTCTTGCTTGCCACTAGGGTCACCTATCAATCCAGTAGCCCCTCCAAACAATAGTATACCTATGTGTCCCGCTTGTTGCAGTTTTTTAAACAACATCAAAGCAACCAAATGTCCTATATGCAAGCTATCTGCAGTGGGGTCTACACCTACATAAAATGTGATTTTGTTGTTGTTCAATATATTTTGTATACTATCCAAGTCTGTTCCTTGATATACAAAATTTCTTGATTGTAGTTCTTGAAAAAGAGATGTTTTTTTCATAATAAGAGTGGTAATTATTTTAAAAATAATTAGTATTTATTAGCCATTTAGCAAGCAAACAGTACTTGCTGCTATGCCTTGATTGTTGCCAACTATGCCCAAATTTTCGGTAGTAGTGGCACTTATTTTGATATTGTCTTTATTTATTTTGAGTGCATTAGCGAGATTTTCTTCTATAAGTGGTATGTGATAAGCAAGTTTGGGGGACTGAGCCATGATAACACAAGATATATTGACAATGTTTTTGCCTTTATTTTTTATTAAAGCATGCACTTTTTTTAGCAAATCTATACTGTTGGCATCTTTATATCTAGGTTCGGTGTCAGGAAAGTTGATGCCAATGTCAGGCAAGTTGCTAGCACTCAGCAAAGCATCCATGATTGAGTGTGTCAGTACATCAGCATCACTATGACCTAACAATCCTAAATTGTGTGGGATAGTTATGCCACCCAAAATCAATTTTCGATTCTCTGTCAATTGATGTACATCATACCCATGTCCAATTTTAAAGTTGTATGGTAGATTGAAATGAGTTGTATACTCAAAGTCACATGGGTGAGTAAGTTTTTTGTTAGACAAAGCTCCTTGACTATAATATGGAATAAATCCTATGTCAGCATATACTTGAGAATCATCTGTATATTCGGTATCTTTTGTCAAAAAATAAGCGTTGTAAATCTGCTTGAATCCAAAACTTTGAGGTGTTTGTGCTAGGTATGTTTCTTTTCTTGCAAGATGTGTTGTTATTGTTTTGTCTTTTACAAGTTTGACTGTGTCATTGGCGGGTATGCAAGCTATACCACTTCCGTACTTGATTGCACTTTTGATACTCAGTTGTATAGTATCACAGTCTATCATGCACCTAGCACTGTCATGTATGATTACTATATCGCAAAATATTCTGTTGGATACAATAGCGTTGAGACCACATCTGACACTTTCAAAACGAGTATTGCCACCAGATACTATTGTGGGCATATAATTCTTTAACAACTGTTTGACTGTGTCCAATTCGTTATAATTAGCAACTATAACTATCTCTTTTACACATTGCTTGAGTGTATTGAATGATTGTTCTAGTACGCTTATATTGTCAATGGTATGAAGAGCCTTGTTGTGTCCCAAACCCGCTCTAGTGCCCTTTCCAGCCGCCAAAAGTATTGCTACTGTATTGATATTATTCATCTGTTGCCTCATTGTCAAGGTTGACTTCATTTGCAATTTCACCAATAATTTTGTACATGTCTTGAGAATCACTTTTTTTTGTGCTATTTAATATATTGGCAACTTGTAGTTTTAGTGTTTTTTGTCCAAAAGATATTTCAATAATGTCGCCTACCACTAATTGTTTTCCAGCTTTAGCGGTATTGCCATTGACACAAACTTTGTTGCTTTCACAAGCTTGTTGTGCCACTGTACGGCGTTTGAGTACTCGGGATAACTTTAAAAATTTGTCTAGTCTCATATTTATATTTCAAGTTTTATGCAATTAGTAATAATATTGTTAATTTGAATTATTTTACATGATAGTTATTTGTGGCATTAATTTGTTTACTTAAAACAAATGGATTTTATGTAGCAATATTCTACATTATACATGAAAATAAAAGTAATTGCAATTAAATAAATAGTATGTTATAATTGCCTAGTGGTATTTGTGTGCATATGATTTGTTGCACTAATTGGGAGACAATAGATGAAATCAAAGATGATTCATATAAATTTTCATATTACTGATTTAGATGCTAGTTTGAATTTTTATCAAAAGGCTTTGGGATTGACTGAATATAGAAGACATGCTCCATCACACGGTGAGTTTGTGCTAGTATACTTGCGTGGTAAAGATGAATTTGAATTAGAATTAACTTGGAATAGGGATAAGGTTGGCAAGTATGAGCTTGGTGACAATGAGACTCATTTAGCATTTGAAGTAGATGACTATGGCGTAGCTCATAAATTGCACAAAGAAATGGGTTGTATTTCTTATGAAAATCTAGAAATGGGTATATACTTTATAGTAGACCCTGACAATCATTGGTTGGAGATACTCCCACCCAAAAATAAAGAAGTCTGCAAATAGATTATATTAACAACAGAATATAAGTAATCAACAAAACCAGCATATTCTTTTTTGACGCCAAAAAAGAACCAAAAAAGCATTTGGGGGGTTGCGAATCCCCCCAAACCCCCGAACGCTTTATTGTTGCTTTTATTTAGATGTTTCTTTATTTCTCATCTTAGATATGCCTATTTGTACACTTTCAAAAATAATATAGCTTAATTGTATTTTAATTTCAAATTTTGGCGTTGTATTGTAGGTATTTTAAAAAGTTTATAAGCAAATACCCTATTCAAAAGTATGTTTGTAGATAAAACAAAAATTTATATAAAAGCGGGTGATGGTGGTGATGGACATACCTCATTTTTTGCTGAGAAATATATTATCAAAGGTGGTCCTGATGGTGGTGATGGTGGCAAAGGTGGAGATATATATTTTGTAGCACAAAAAGATATCTCATCTCTTGTGGATTACAACTACAACTCTAAGTATGTAGCACAAAATGGTTCTAGGGGTGCTAGCAGATTTAGTACAGGCAAAAGTGGGAAAGACTTGTATCTCAAAGTCCCAGTAGGTACAGTAATAAAGGACTGTGATAGTGGTGGTATACTTGCAGATTTGACAGAAGATGGTCAAGCAATTTTGGTTCTCAAAGGTGGAAGTGGTGGCAAAGGAAATGCTAGATTTAAGTCATCTACTAGACGCAGTCCGTATTTTAGTCAACTTGGACAAAAATGTGAGCAAAGAGATATTTCGTTAGAGCTAAAACTGATTGCAAGTGTGGGTATTGTTGGGTTTCCTAATGTTGGAAAGTCTACTCTACTATCTACAATAAGTTCGGCAAAGCCCAAAGTTGGCAACTATCATTTTACTACGCTTACGCCTAGTTTGGGAGTAGTAAAAGTTTTTGATGACAGTTTTGTAGCTGCTGATATCCCTGGTTTGATTGAGGGAGCTGCAGATGGAGCGGGGCTTGGGATAGAATTTTTGAAGCATATAGAGCGAACTAGATTGATATTGCATGTAGTGGATATAAGTGCGAGTGAGGGTAGAGACCCTATACAAGATTATAAAATTATCAATAAAGAGTTAAAAAAATATAGTTCTAAATTGGGTAAGCTAGACCAAATTATAGCTTTGAACAAAGTAGATATAGCAGATCCTAAAATAATATCCAACTTTAAAAAATCTGTAAAAAAACCTACAGTACTCATCAGTGCTATTACCAAACAAGGATTGGAAGAACTTAAGTCTACTGTATACCAATTGTTGCAAACAATACCTGTAGACAATACTCCTGTAGAGTTGTATGTGTACCCCGAAAGAGATACCATGTCATTTGAAGTAGTGAGGCATGACAGTGGCAACTTTGAAGTTTATGGTGGTATGATAGATGAACTTGCTCGCAATGTAGTTTTGGACGATATAGATAG
Source organism: Bacillota bacterium (assembly GCA_009787385.1). GTDB lineage: Bacteria > Bacillota > Clostridia > Christensenellales > Pumilibacteraceae > WRGC01. Next base: position 2,339 of record WRGC01000012.1, on the reverse strand, counting down.
CAACAATTATTTTCAAAAAAAACTCAAAGATAGCGGAATAATAAAGTCTTTAGAACAACATGGTGCAAGGGAAGGAGATAAGGTGCAAATATTGGATATTGAGTTTGAGTATGTGCCAGAATGAGTTGTTTGATTAGTATCACTTTACAACTTTATTTACAAAAACTATGAAAAAAATTGCAACTCAAATAGCAATATATGGAGGTAGCTTTGACCCTGTGCATATAGGGCATTTGCAAGCCATTGAATATTTGTCTCAAAATTTTGATAAGGTTGTAGTTTTGCTTGCCAAAATTTCGCCTTTCAAAAAAGGTGTTGTAGCTAGTGATGAGCATAGGATTGAAATGCTCAAGCTTGCTTTGAATTTTGACAATGTTGTATTGGATTGTCAGGAGATTGAGAGACCTGCACCTAGTTATTTTGTACATTCTCTTAGCAATTTGATTGATAAATACCCTAATGCTGAGTTTACATTGTGTATAGGACAGGATAATTTGCAATCATTGCCCAAATGGAAAGATTGGGAAAATATCAAATCTATTTGCAAAATATTAGTTTTTAGACGGCAACAATACGCATGTCCATTTTTAAATCCAACACAAGATTTGTCTCCAATTGTATTTGAGACAGATATTATTGTGCCTAATGTAGTATTGATTGGCTGTAGTAGTAGTGCATTGCGTGGGACATTTGGAGATAGTCTAAAAGATTTTTTGCCTAGCAAGGTATATGATTATGTTGTTGAGAAAAATTTGTACGATGATTATTGTCAATTCAAACAAGCATTGATAGACAAGAAATTTCATCTCAACAACAAAAGGATACAACACATATATCGTACAGTAGTCAATGCTTTGACATTGGCAAGTATATACAATTTGGATTGCAACAAAGTTGCTACCGCAATGTATTTGCATGACATAGCCAAACAATTGTCATTGCAAGAATTGCAGACATTGGGTATAGATATTGCTCAAGTGCAACAATTGCCACCACCTTTACAACATGCTTTGTCAGGGAGACTTATAGCACAAAAAATATTTGGTATCAATGATGAGGATATTTTGAATGCTATAGAGTACCATACTACAGGGCGTCCTATGATGCAACCAATAGAAATGGTAGTATATTTGGCTGATGCTACAGAGTATGGTAGATTGCAAGAGTTGGACGAAATTGGGTTGCAAAAGGATAATTTGTTGGAGATAATTAAAGAAGTCAATAATGCTAATCTTGAGTACGCAATGTACTTGGCATTGCAAGATAGTATACAAAGTTTGGTTAGACGAAAATTGAGTATTCATCATACAACTCAGCAAGCATTAGAATATTATAAAGGGAAATTATGAAAAAACAACTCAACAAACCTGAGGGACTTGAATTGGCTAAAATAATAGCAGGTTGTATCTTAGACAAAAAAGGTAGCGATATCGTGGCAATTAAGCTAGAAAACATCAGTACAATTGCAGATTATTTTGTAATAGCTAGTGCAAACAACAATATACAAGTTAGGAGCATTGCAGAATCTATAGACGAAGTTTTGAGTAAGCAATACAATATAGAGCCATTGAGAAGAGAAGGTTTGCAAGAAGCTAGATGGGTAGCTTTGGACTACAGTACTGTAATAGTACACATTTTTTTGACAGAAACTAGGCAGTTTTATCAACTTGAGAGACTGTGGATAAATGAAGATAATTTGATAAAGTATGAAAATTTATAGCGAAGTACTATCCTATATAATTAACTTTTATAGGGTATTTGTTGTGTAATAAAAAATATAAATAATATAATAAAAAACTTATTGCCATTAATCAGTTACTGTCAAAAACTGTATATTAATAAATTGTGAATAAATATTGACAATATATATATATATATATATATGCTAAAATATATTACAAAAATATAGGAGACTTGTAATATGGAACAAATTTGGGATTGGATAGCCAACAATACATGGGTATATCCAATAGCGGTAGTATGTATAGGAGTACTTTTGATGAGTATTGTATTTGGTGCTATGGATATGTTGGGAGATATTGTGGAGTGGTTATTTGACGAAGGAAGATGGTTGCTAATCGTGATTGGCATTGTGATTTTGGGAGTGTATGCGTGGATTTATTGGGATAGTATAACAAGTTGGTTTGCTGACTTGAAAAATTAATAATTTTGTTTTTTATATAGTGAGAATGATATATTTGTTGTTTAGGCAAAAGAAAATATAATTTATGGATTACAAAGAAAATAAAAAGGTGACAGAAGAACTTTATGATGAGTTAATAAGCGGTAAAATAAAACCTATAATTTATCAATATGATATACAGAAGAATGATGGAAAA
>WRGC01000011.1 GCA_009787385.1 Bacillota bacterium | reverse complement strand
AAAAAAAAAGCTATTGTTTTTATTACATTTCCTTTATTAGGTATAGTTACTTTTATTTGGGAATCAGTTGTGCTTTGGGATCGTATGAATAGTTTGAGTGAAACTTTGAATTTATTATTAGGTTTGGTTGTGTCTATTGCTGCTGTTTCTGTTTTTATAATTATAGTTTTGATAGGAACTTATATTGATAAGTACACATATATTTTGCAATATGATGAAAAAAGATATTTAGTGACTGTTGTTAATAAAAATGTTTTTAAATATTATATAGGTGGACTGGGATACAAGATTGTAAAATACAATCGTAAAAATGATAGAGTAAAAATGATGTTATCATCACAAACTCATCGGTTGCAGAGATTATTATATAACTTTGATGATGTTGGATATAAGATGATAGATACGAGAACACAATTTGAGGAGTGTATGGATAGGTGGGGATATAAACAAGGAAGCACTAGATATTTGAGAGCTGAAAAAGCATTTAATGATGGATGTAAACGAAAGAAAAACTATGATGATTTTATAAATCCACGAGATTTATATGAAGGAGAAATACTTTCATATGATAAGAATAAAGGAAGGTTGCAAGTACAATATGTCAGTGGTATTGTGGGGAAAGGATACGGGAGAATTGGACCAGCGTGTATGCTTTTAAATTATAAAGTTAAAAAATTAGATTCCATTAAAGAAGTAAAGTTAAAAAAAAACAAAAATAACAGTAATGACCTGATTGATATTATATCAAAGATACAACAAAGTAGCAAAACAGAACTTAATAAAAAATATGGAGAAGACCTAGATAAGTATAGAGATATTTTTCAAGATAGTGAAAATGAGAAAGAGTATCCTATATTTAAAAGAATATTTGCTATATATTTTTTGGGAGGTTTTGTAAGTATATTAGCAATTACAATAATTGCTTTACCAGATGATTATAAAGTATATGGAGCATTAAGTTTGATACTATGGATTTTTGGGAATATTTTCATTATTAATAGAATTAGTAAAATTATAAATAAAATCAAAAAGAGTAGAACAAAAAATGTTGAATCAAAAGATAATGATTATGGGGATTAGAGATGAGATTTGTAGAAGATTTTGATAAATTATTGTTAAAATTAAAGCATGGAAATACACATCATTAAATAATAGGTTGTATAGAGGAGATATAAATATGAAGAAGATGAGCAAAACCATCAGTGCAATACTTATTACTGTATTTTTACTATTAAGCATTTATCAAATATTACCTTATATCGGCACTTTAGGTAATCTGTACTCAACGCATAGTAGTATTGGATAATTTGACAAGTCAACCACTATCTAATGTAGCAGTGTGGATAGATGATATGCCTAGATTTACAAATAGAGATGGTATAGTATCAACTACTATTGATAAGGAAAGAGTATACTTACTGGTAGAACAAGATAATTATATCGCTTATATGGAATATATGGAAGTTAGTAATAGTGATAAAGTAATCTATCTCAAAAGACCAAGCGATGATTTGAATGTTTCTGCTGTGTGGTTGTCATATAACGATGATGTTGCTAATTTACTAATACAAGACTATGGGATAGACATGGATGATAATGCTAAGATTGATATAACAGTGCAAGGTGATAGTAATTATTATCAACTAATAAAGTGGGGTAACAATTGTGAGTAGTGAGATTGAAGAAGAATATTCTGAAAATCTAAATAATACTGTAATTATTGAGTTTAAAAAACATAAACATTGTTTTTTTATGGTTTTAGGAGTTTGCTCTGCTCTTATGACAATCCTTATTAGTACTACTATTGTTCCTACTATGAAAGGGGCAGTGATAATTATGGTAATCATATCATATTTTGTTCTTATTTTTTGTTTTTTATTTTCGCTGTATATGTTGGTTTTAAATATTGACTATTCATATTTATTTATACAAGGAGATAATAATTTTTATATTAAATTTATTACAGGTAGAAAGTATATCTATGATTATGGTGATAAATGTATTTGTTATAAAATAAACAAAGCACAAAAATCTTATAAAGCCAATAATTTATCTGAGTTTAAAAACAGTGGTGATAGATCTAATACTCTTTTTAAATTAGAAAAATATAAGACTATTAATGGATATCAAGAAAGATGGAACATATCTTCTGAATCAATTGTTTCAAAGTGGTGTAAAAAAGGTAATCTTGATTTTAATGATAAAGTTCTTAAAAATTTGACAATCAATTTATTATCATCACCATTTGAAGCAAGATTTGAATATTTAGAAGCTGGAATATATAAAGTAGAGCCACAAATAGGTAAATTTAGAATTGAACATAATTTAGGTGATTTTGAGATTAAATACAACAAGCAGTGCAATGTTTTAAAAATTATATCTTTACATTATTCGACTGCAAATAGTGATGCTGGCTATGGAGGAAAATCTATAACAAAATATACTATAAAACAGTTTCATAATCTCAATGATTTTAATTATATAAAATATAAAGAAAAGTCCATATATAGTATTATACAAATGATTTGCAAAGATACTGGAATGCAAATGCCCAAATAGTAATTGATAAGGAAAAACATTATGAAGAAAACTATTATAAAGACCAGTATTATTATACTGCTTATTTGTGTGCTTACGGTGACGAGTATTTATCAATTGCTACCATTTGTTAAGAGTGGTTTTGGTGATAAGTTTATGTCAAATGATGCAAATGACATAAGTATTGCTAGTAATATGCAAGGTGCTACCAGTAGGGAACAGCAGTTGCAAGATATATCATCTCTTGTTGCAAAGAATAGCGGAGAGATGAAAATCTTCAAATCTGAAGAAGAGTATTTGAAAGTAATGAATGCTTCAAATAGAGTTGATGCTGTTGTACAAGAAAACAATCAACAAGAACCTATTGAAACTAGCATTAATCAACGCATTATTGTATTAGATTATCTAACAAGTCAGCCGTTGCAAAATGTAGCAGTATGGATAGATGATATGCCTAGATTTACTAATAGAGATGGTATAGTTTCAACTACTATTGATAAAGAAAGAGTGTACTTACTGGTAGAACAAGATGATTATATTCCTTATATGGAATATATGGAAGTCAACAATAGTGACAAAGTAATATATCTCAAAAGACCTAGTGATGATTTGAACATTTCTGCTGTTTGGTTGTCATATAACGATGATGTTGCTAATTTATTGACACAAGACTATGGGATAGACATGGATGATAATGATGTAGATAACGCACGAATTGAGATTAAAGCCAATGTAGATGCAGATGAATATCATATTTTCCAAGATAATAACCTTATATTATCTAATAGTACAGGAATTTTTGAGAACATAAAATTAAAAGAGTTATTTTTTGTTGGTGGAAATATAACAGTACAGATATTGTATAGTGGAATAGAGTCAAGAATATTTAGGACAACGCTAGAATTTGTTGACTCATATAATTTAAATGTGTTACAAGTATTGACAGAAAATCAGGTTAAAGATAGTGAATCTAATGTAGACTTAGGTGGTGATATGGGTGGTTTTGGTATACCTAGTATACTATTTTTGTTTGATATTATGTCAAAGTTTAATAATTTGGGCAATGATGATATTCAAATAACGAGTATTTATAATAATTATGAGAAGACATACACTTTGTTAATTGGGTATCAATTGTGGAGTAAAGACACTAATAAACACGATAAAGGCAACTCAATAAAGCAAGCTGGAGAAGCAATAAAAATTATAAAACAAAAAGGTTATGGTTGGGAGAAAAGATTAAGTGATTTCTTTAATAGTGATCCAAATTATAAACCTTGGAAATCTGGGAAAAACTTTACAACAGTATTTAATAAAAAATTAGAAATTACATTTGGGGTTGTGGGAAATTTAACCTTTTCTGCAAAAGATAACTGGAAAATTATTGATGCAAATATTGGTTTAAATGTAGAAGCTACATTGAGATTATCATGGAATATGATATTTTTTGTTGTTGTGCCTATACCTGTATATTTTTATATAGAAGGAAAATTAAGTATATCATTAAATTATGATTTTCTTAAAAAGATAATAGAATTGGTGATTGAAATATCAGTTACTGCTGGAGCCGGATTAGGTTTAGATGGTATTGCAGGTGTTGGTCTTAAAATTAGTGTAGGGTTAGAAATGTCTTGGAATAGTTTGCCAGATATGAGTCAGTGGAAAGGGGAAGGCAAGTTTCAAATAGGATTTGAGTTTTTCTTATTGATGTTTACTCAAGAACTTATACTTTACCAATTAGATGGTACTCTTTGGGATACTCACGATGATCCATCTAAAGAAACTCTTGATAGTACAATAACGCCCATGAAAATTATGGGACAATCTAATCAACCCTACGAAGATGCACGACCACAATTGATACAAGTAGGGGATAAGTATATAGCAACTTATTTAGAAAGTGGAAAAGCTAGTAACGGAGTAAGTCCAACAAGACTCATGTACAAAGTATATGACAACGGAACATGGTCGCAACCGCAAGAAGTTGTCAATCCAACAACACAAAATAGAGTGCTCAAAGAGAATCAATATTTTGATTTATACCCTAGTATGCAAGTAGTCAACAACAAAGCATATGTAACATGGCAAAGAATACCACAAGGAGATGTCAATAAACTAATCACCAAAACACAAAAGACAGGTATAACAAGAGATGATATCAATAGTATAGCAAGCAAAGCGGAGATATTTATAAGTGAGTTTGATACTGACAAAAACTCATTTAATACACCACAACAAATAACGAACAATGATGTATGGGACACCTTGCCAAAGTTGACTAGTGACAATCAAGGCAATGTTGTAGCCACATGGATACAAAACAGTAATAATGATATTTTTGGCACAACAGGTACAAGTAGTATACAATATTCTACACTTAAAAACAGTACTTGGTCAACACCTACGACAGTATACCAAACAACAAAACCAATCTTGGACTACAATACAATATGGGATAATGGACTAGTAGTTGTAGCTAATATTAATAATTCTACTGATTTAGCCAATACAACAGATAGACAAATAGTATTGATAAAAGGCAAAACCACAACACAAATCACTGATAGCGAGTCCTATTCAGGTTCGGCACAGTTTGTTAACTATCAAGGTAAAACGCTACTGTTTTATAGTGATGAAGGTAAGATATCCTATATAGATATAGCAAATCCAACAAATCAAAAAGTAGATATAATAGAATTTGAGGGTGACTTTACAGTAATCAATAATAATGGAGATTTAACAATACTTTATTTAGGTGGAGCAGACACTCAACAAGTCAACAAGATGGTCTATGACAGTGATACAAGACAATGGACACAAGGCTTGCAAGTTACAACTAGTGATTATTCTGTAAGACAGTTTTCTGCTATTACTACTGCAAATGGAGATACAGCAATACTTACACACGGGTTGCAAAAAGATGACAACAATAACATCACGGTATCACAAATAGATTTTGTTATAGATGATAGCATAACTAAGAAGTATGACTTAGCACTAGATAGCGTATCTGTTTTTGACAGTCTAAACGATAATCAAGATAGTATACTTTATATGACAATCAGCAATCAAGGAGAGTATTCATTTGATAGTATCAAGGTATATATAAATGGGCTTCAAATTATACAAGACTTAGATGAACCACTATTGCCAAACGAGTTGAGAGTATTGCAAGTTCCATTTAAGTATACTCAAGCTAGTACCTTAGACATTTATGCGGAGATAAATGGTAAAACAGAATACGACTATACCAACAATAATTATTCTATAGACACCAATTTCACAAAATTTGAGATAGACTATAGAGATTATGTCAATGATGATAAATTGTACTTTGATATAGCCAATTTGTCTATGATTAATAGCAATATAAAGTTTAGAGTAACCAATAAAGATGAAGAGGTAATTTTTGAAACACAAAGTTATAGTGTATCAGCTCTATCATCAATCACAGTTGAAATTCAAAAAGAGTATGACAAATGGGAAATTGATGGATACGACATACTCAAGTTTGAGATTATTAGTGACACTGCACAGTTGTATCAAGCTTATGTGACTATGTTGATTACAAACACACCACCGCCACCAATAAAAGATAATCCATACAAAGACATGTTGGATTTAGCAGAATCATTGAGTATGTTTTAAGTTTACAAAAATAATAAAGTAGTAGGACAAACAAATGAACATAAAGAGATTATTAAATAACAGAAAGAATTTACTAATAACGATGATAATACTTTGTGTATCATTTGTTTTGGTAACTACTTTTTTTGTGTTAGGATTTTTAAGGAGTGACAGTTTTTGGTTGGATAAAGCAAGTAATAGTCTAAATATTGACCGTACTCAATCTATTCAAACAGTAGATAGGCAAATAATCATTAGACAAGTTGACAATAATGAAATATTGAGTAATAGTATCCAAGATTACACAGTAGATTTGACAGGTGAAACTCCATATGCGAAGTTAGAAATGAGTAGAGAATACTATCTACCCGATATGCAAAATTATAATAGTCAAATTACTTATGAACTACAAAATAATATTCTACGGGTAACAAGCACAATAGGTGACAGTACTACCAACACTAGCAATGCATCTGACATCAATACATTTTGGACAATACTAGATGAAAACAGTAGTGGATTAAAGTATAATGTCAACAAAGACAACTTTGAAAAAATTAGTTTAATACACAACAATAATAATCACACAATAACAGCCAATGTAAGAGATGATAGACTGCAAGAATTTTTTGGACAAGATAATATAGATTATTCTACAATCAACTCAACTACAATGAGTATAGTGCTAGATAGCAATTTGTTACTAAACAAATTAACTATAAGTTACAAAAGTAATATTATTGATACTCCAATCCAAACTACTATAGATATTGCAGTACAACAATCATCACGAGGGGAAAAATTGCTTGTAATGGATACAAGTCAAGTACTGTTATTGATAATAAGTATTTTGTTGCTAGTAACTATATCTTTTGTAGCTTATAAGTTGTATAGTCAAAATAGTAAAAAATGATATAATATATAGTATTATATATTGATATTTGTAATTATCTCAAATATTATTTTTACATTTTAGATAAGTTTAAATTAGAAACTTTTAAAGCAATAACAATAAGAATTTTGTTTATATTTTCAATCAACAAAAAAGCTTGATAACAAGACTTGAATATGTTATAATATTGCTATAATATAAATTATCAATATGTTATCAAATTTAGGAGAAAAACATGACCGCAGGAGAATTTAGAGCAGGAAATATTTTCAAAATGGACAACAAGTTTTTTATGGTTGTAGAGAGTTTGCATGTTAGTCAACCACGAATGGCTGCTTTTGTTAGAGCTAAAATAAAGAATGTAGAGACAGGTGCTGTTCAAGAAAAAAGATTCAATGTTGGGGATTATTTTCCTGATGTGGAGTTTGTGAGAAAGGAACTTGTATTTAGTTATGAGGATGATGGGGTGTGTCATTTTGCTGATAGTGAATCTTGGGAAGAAACATTGGTCAACAAGGACATTGCAGCTGAAGCATTAAAATATAACCAAGAGGGTATACATTTTACATTCACTTCGGTAGATGGTAAAATTATTAGTATATCTCCACCAACATTTGTAGAGTTGATAGTTGCACAGACAGATCCTAGTACGGCAGGAGATACTGTAAAGAATGCTCTAAAGCCTGCTATAATGGAGACAGGAATAAATGTAAATGTTCCAATGTTTGTTAATTCAGGTGACAAAATTAAGGTAGATACTCGCACAGGAGAGTATGTATCTAGAGTGCAATAGTATATAATATTTTATTTTAAGTATTAAGTTTGTTTAAATAAATTGTAGAGTTCTTATCTCAACAAAGCTACCGTCTCATACTTGATATTGATGGTGGCTTTTGATGTTATTGGAGTATAGTATGGAAATAGATACACAAGAAAATTTGTATTTTGATGATAGTGTAGAAGATATCAAACAATCTCAACAAGGTAATGATGAGTTTGAGCCAATAGTTTTGCATGAGGACAATCATATTTTGGTAGTAGTGAAACCACAAAATTTGCTTAGTCAAGGAGATGATACTGGTGACAAAGACTTGCTTAATTTGTTGAAAAATTATTTAAAAGTTAAGTATAAAAAACCTGGTGCAGTTTATCTTGGATTAGTCCATAGGTTGGATAGACCTACAGGTGGAGTTATGGTATTTGCTAGAACTAGCAAAGCAGCAGAACGATTGAGCAATCAAATGAAAGATGGTGATATCAGCAAAAAATATTTGGCAGTCGTGCAAGGTATGCCCAAATTTAAGATAGATAGATTGGTGCATTATCTCAAAAAAGATTCTCAAACCAATACTGTTGTACAAGCTCCAGCATTGACTGAAGGTGCAAAACGATGTATATTAGATTATAAAGTACTTGAGAGTAGTGGTACATATAGTCTTATAGATGTAAAACTTGTGACAGGAAGAAGTCATCAAATTAGAGCTCAATTTAAAGCAATTGGGAATCCGTTAGTGGGTGATCAGCGTTATGGAGGTCCAAAGTCTAGAAACTTGGCATTGTGGGCTTACGAACTTAAATTTATTCATCCTACTACAAAATTAAACTTAGTGTTTAGAGTTTTTCCACCAGAGCATACTGTATTTAGGCATTTTAATATTGAACGATATATCAATGTATATAGACCTGAATAAGATACTTTTGTATAATTATTAAAGTTTTTAATAATAGTAATGAGATTATAATAAAATTTAAATATGATCTATAAATGCTTATTTATAGTATGTGGATTTTAATTTTTATACAACAAGTAACAAACTATAATTGACAGTGATTTTTTATATGTATAACTGGTTTGTATAGTTTGAAATATTAGATAAATAATTATTATGAAAAATAAATTGTAAATTAGATTTATTTTTATTAAATATTATTTAACTTGAAAATGAGAATAGCAAATGATAAAGCAAATAAAATTAAAGAATGTTGCCTCATATGATGATATTTTAGTACAAGATTTAAAGCAAGTCAATTTTGTTTTTGGCGGCAACGGTAGCGGAAAAACCACTATATCAAAGTTACTTTACAATAAATATGTAAAAGAAGTCAATTCAAATTTATATATGGAATGTGGAGTTGATTTTGCAAGTGACAAATTTAATGATTATAATATTTTAGTATACAACGATGATTTTGTAAAAAATCACTTGAAAAGCAAAGAGAGTATAAAGGGAATATACTCTGTAGCTCAACAAGATATAGAGACTGAAGAGAAAATTGAAAAAGTCAAAAAAGATGAAGATGAAATTCAAAACAAAATAAAAGGAGTAGAAGACAAGCAAAATGATATACAGAAAAACATTGATACTCAAAAACGAGATTTTGAAAACAGTTGTTGGCAACATTTGTCTACAAATAAACAAAAGTTTGACAAATGTTTTTCAGGATTTAAGAACAACAAAGCCGCATGGGCAAGTAAGTGCGAGGAAATTTTTAGTATAGACAAAATTTCAAATGATACACTAGATAGTGTTGAAGCAGAGTATAAAACTGTGTTTGATACAAATTCTAAACATGAAAGTATATTTGAAAATATAAATTTTTGCTTGATTGAAGAACTTGAAAAAGAACAAATTTTTGGACAAGCTATAGTACCGCAAGATAGTAGAGAAATGAATAAGCTTATAAAGCAGCTTAATAGTAGTGATTGGGTTAAACAAGGATTAAATTATCTACCAAAAAGTGGCGACCAATGTCCATTTTGTCAACAAAATATTACTGAAACAATTAAAAAAAATATAGAATATATTTTTGCTGATGAGCATTATAAGCAACAAAAATTACAATTTGAACAAGCAAGGCAAGACTACAAAGCTAACATTGATAGTTTGAAAGATATGATAAGTGATATCACACAATCTAATATATCTTTTATTAATTTACAGAATATCAAATTACTTTTGTCAGAGCTTGAGACAATTGTGAATAGCAATAAAACAAACCTAGATTTTAAAAACAAGAATCTTGCAAAGGTAATAACTTTGCAAAGTAGTAAAGAAATACTTGTAAAAATAAAATGCGAAATTGACAATTTTAATGAACAAATCAGTAAGCATAATGAAGTTGTCAATAACGAAAGAAAAAAAGATGATATTATAAATAAAGTAATAAATATTATAGCCAATAACTTACTGTATGATACAATCAAAGAACATAAACAAGAAATTGATAAGTTCAATAAACAAATGAATGAAGAAAATAAAAGGTTAGAAGCGTTGGAATTAGATTTAAAAGATATTGAATCAGAAATAAAAGATTTACAATCTAAATCATCAAACATAGATGATATAATGGATAAAATAAACAAGAGATTAAAAGAATTTGGTTTTATAGGTTTTAGTTTTAAAAAATGTGATGATGGGAGAAATTATCAAATATTGAGAAGTGATGGCAAGCCAGTAGAGAAAACACTTAGTGAAGGTGAGCATAGATTTGTGACATTTTTGTATTTTTACTACTGTTGCATTGGTAAAAGTGAAGAAGATATAGTTAGTAAACCTAAAATTATTGTAATAGACGATCCAATTTCAAGTCTTGACAGCAATATTATGTTTGTGGTTGTAAGTCTTTGTAAACAACTAATAGAATCTTGTAAATTATACAATAATAATTTACAAAGTAAAACTCAAGAAAAAGATAAGAAACAACCCATAATAAAATATATTTCACAATTATTTTTTCTTACTCACAATATTGCTTTTCATCATGAGATTACATTTCAAGAAAATGAAAAAACTAAATTTTATATATTAAGTAAAAAGGAAAATGATAAATCCAATATTGAGTCGTTTGATAAAAATCCAATTCAAACGACATATCAATTGTTATGGCAAGAAGTAAAAGACTGTATGAAGGGTGATAATAAAATTAGTGTTGTTGCAATCCAAAATACAATGAGAAGAATTTTAGAATATTATTTTAAGACATTGGCAGGATTTAGCAATCTAGACAAATTTATTCAATATTTTCAGCATGGTGAAGACAAAATTATAGAAAATTCTTTGTTAAAGTGGTTGCATTTTGGTTCACATAATATTGGAGATGATTTATTTTATCCAAAAAGTGATGAGGATATGAATAAATACTTGCAAGTATTTGAACAGATATTTGAAAAAGCAGGACACAAGGCACATTATGATATGATGATGAAATAATAAATATAATAAAATTTGAATTTGTAATGCTTTTATGTAATATTTTATATATAGACTACTGCCTATGGGGATTTTTTTATCTAACTAGCGTTAGATAGTTATACTCTTAGCGTTGCTTTTAATTTTAAAATGCAACACTATGCTTTTTTATTTCCCTTATGTCATTATATTTTTATTACTACCATTTATCTACCCCCAAAAATAGTACAAAATAGTTGACAAAACTATCTGTAGATAGTAAACTATTTGCAAAAAAGTAAGTTCTAGATATAAATAGAGATCCCATGGTGGAAGGGGGCGTGGGTAAATAATATACATAGGTATGCATTTTTAGGCAAATAGTTTCTGTCTTAGAAATTCTCGAAGTGAGAATAAAAAGGAGATAGAAAATTATGCAAAAGTTGCGTAATACTGTAGGTGACAGTAGTCAATTTGATACTAGAATAAAATTTAAAAATCAAAATTTTTGTTATGATGATTATATAAAAGAGCAAGACGCAATTTTATATACATTACAACCTAAGCATAAATCAAAATTGTTAGATGGTAGATGGATAGCTATTATTGCACTATCAATTGCTTTTGTGATATCATTAAGTTTTATGTTGTATGCTTTTTTGAAACCGCAATCAACTAATCAATCAGATGTACCATCAACTAATATTACACAAGACTTTGAAAGTTTGGCAGAAAAATATTTGAATTACTTTAAGAAAAATGATAATAATACAGTGAGTTTAAGTTTGAGACCAAGATTAGCAACTGATAATCCTATTGTTGCAGAAGATATGTCAGCAATGTTGGAGTATTCTCAAATGTTGGACAATATAAACAAACTCGTTTTAGATGGATCAATGTATATTGCCGAAGATGGAAATTATTATATAAAAGATGATACTAGCACAACAAAAGCTTTTGGTGGGAAAAATCAATTTTATGTCAAAACAAACAAAATACTTTGGGTTATTCCTGTCCCTGTAGGATATTATTTGGCACTTGACTTGGCATCTTCAGCAATATTTGGTTTGATTGTTTGGAGTATCAAAAAGGCTTCTAGTGGAGTATTTGCTAGTTTAGAAGTATTTATAGCAGGTGTAAAATTGGTTGTTGGATATACTTTTAACAAGTTATTAAATCAACTTGGATTGACTGATGGAGCTTTGTTTAATACTTTATATGCAATTGTAATTTCAGGTATTGCCGTTTCAGCAGCACTAAATTCATCTGGTGCATTTAGTTTTGGTATTGTAAATTTGGTAGATATAATTGTGCGAGCAGTTGTTTTTGTTTTATCATCGTATATTTGGGATCGTGTAGGTTCACCATTTTTGCTAGACAGCATGAAGAGCTATGGTGAATTAATTATAAATAAGAGTAAGAATAATACTATTGAGATGAATAGTGATTTGATATTGTGGAACAGAACAATAGAACCTAGGAGGTACTAATTATGCAAGGTTGTTTTGTAAGCAATGACAATTATGACCAAGATAAGCAAAAGTATATTGAAGATTTGAATAGTATGCAGGTGATTACTGGCAATAAAATTGTGGCATTTGCAAGTCTTGGAGCTATGCTTTTGAGTGCATTATTGGCAATTATATTTTGGTATTATAAGTACACTATTCCATTAGTAATTGCAAATGGGCTTGTAGATACATTTTTGGTTTTTTATCTTTTGCAAGTAGCTAAACCATGTATTATTAATATTATTGTTTGTCTTGTTTTAAGTGCTATAATGATAGGTGTAACAGTATTAGCATTTTTGCTTTATGGTTCGGTTATATTAGATTTGAAATTTGATGATGTAAATATTGTACCATATTTAGCCTTATTTTTACTTTGTGTAGCAATTCCATTTGTTTATTTTTCTCAAGAGTTGAATTTTTCTAGATTTTTTTCAGGTAGAATATACAAAGTAGATACGGTATTTAAGTTAATGAGTATTGTAGTAGCTATGGTTATTATTTGGGGAGCTTGTGGCTTTATTATGTATAGTTTTATTACGCATAGAATATTGTGATACTCTTTTATTTTGTAAATAATATTATTAAATAAAAATACAACTCCACAACTTTGGATTGTATTTTTTGTTATTATGCTTAAATAAAAAGTATGATTGACTGTAAAACTTAAGTTACAAAAGTTCTTGTATGATAAAAGTATTCTATACAAATACTTTTCGTTGTTTAAAAAGCTTTAATTATCTACTATTTTCTCTACCATAATTTGATTTACAAGGTCTATTATTTTGTGTTAAAATAAAATGTCAATATTTTGTGTAGTTTTGTTGTATTAGTTAGTTGTGGTATTATAATTATAAGGAAAAAATTTATGAGTAAACATATTTTTATAACGGGTGGTGTAGCATCTGGCATAGGTAAGGGGATTACAGCAGCTTCGTTGGGGCGACTTTTGAAATCTAGAGGGATTAAGGTAGCAGTACAAAAATTAGATCCATATCTAAATGCAGATCCAGGACTGCTCAACCCATTAGAACATGGTGAAGTTTTTGTGCTAGATGATGGTAGTGAAGCTGATTTGGACTTGGGGCATTACGAAAGATTTGTAGATGAAAATCTATCAGAGTTAAGTACAACTACTAGTGGTAAGGTTTATGCAAATTTGTTGAATAGTGAAAGAACAGGTGTATATAGTGGAAAAACTATACAGGTTATCCCACATGTAACTGATGAGACCAAAAAAATTGTATATGACTGTGCATCTAAGATGGGTGTAGATGTGTTGATTACTGAAATTGGTGGGACAGTTGGAGACCTTGAAAGTCAAGCATTTATTGAGGCTGCCCGTCAAATAAGTATAGAAATTCCATCACAAGATTGTCTTTTTGTGCATGTAGTACTTATTCCATATTTAAAGCTTAGCAATGAATACAAGACTAAGCCTACTCAACATAGTGTTAAGACTTTACAATCAATGGGAATAAGACCAGATATAATAGTCACTCGTAGTGATGAGCGTATAGATAGTGGTGCTATAGACAAAATTAGCAAATTTTGTTATGTTCGTAAGGAGTGTGTAATTCAAAATCCAAATGCAACACATTTGTATGAAGTTCCTTTGATATTGCATGATGGTGGTTTAGATGATGTAGTTGTAAAACATCTAGGATTGAAATCTAATAGGGCTGATTTAAAAGAATGGAAAAATGTAATAGAAAATATAAAAAATCAAAAGGGTGAACTTAAGATTGCTTTGGTAGGAAAATATGTTGAGTTGCAAGATAGTTATTTATCAGAGGTGGAGGCATTGTATCATGCAAGCTTTGAAGTAGGTAAAAAGGTTAGTATAAAGTGGGTAGATAGCTATACTCTTAATGAGAATAATTGTAAGGATATATTAGGTGATTGTGCTGGTATATTTGTTCCAGGTGCATTTGGAAATCGTGGTATTGATGGACTAATAGTTGCGTCAAATTATGCAAGAATTAATAATATACCATATTTAGGATTAGGCATGGGAATGCAAGTATTGGCAATAGAATATGCTCGCAATGTTTGTGATTGGGTAGAAGCAACTAGTACAGAGTTGGATGAAAATGCACAATCACCATTAATAAAAGTAATAAAACATACCAAAGATATTAATGCTAAAGATGGTACAATGCGTATAGGTTCATACGATATTATACTTTCTAAAAATAGCATAATAGCAAGTCTCTACAAAACTACAGAGATAAATGAAAGACATCGTAATCGTTATGAATTAGATTTGGATCACATAAAAAAGCTTACTAGTCATGGATTGGTTATTGGTGCAACGGCTAAGAAAGGTTCATATATAGAAAGTTTGGAAATTCCTACAAATAAATTTATGATAGGTGTACAATTTCAACCACAGTTTAAGTCTAGACCAAATAGAGCAAATCCTTTGTTTATAGGATTTTTAAATTCTTGTATAAATTAAAATTTTTAAATTAGATTTTTCTCATAACTTCATGTTTTTCCATGAGGTTATTTTTATTAGAAAGTTAAATAGTAAAATTTGTATTGTTGTTTAATACCTATATATAAATAAAGTAACATCATTAATAAATAAAGAAACATCATATTAGTTCGTAAAACATGTCTTTTACGAACTAATATGATGTTACTTTCCTCACTTTTCTCTCTCTTTTATGTTATTAAAACCTCTCTAATTGTATAAAATTTTTATACAATTAGAGAGGTTAATTTTAAAAATTATTCACTTCGCAATGCCACAACTGGATCTTTTTTTGCAGCATCTAATGATGGCAAATATCCTGATGCTAATGTGATAACAGTGCTTACACCTAAAAGAATTAAAACATGAAACCAAGTTACTACAGCAAGACCAGTTGCTCCCAAAACTGTATTTAGTATTACGCCTATTATTGTAGCAAATAAAAATGTAAATACAACTCCTACAGTACCTGAAGCAAAACCAAGTATTAGGTTTTCGGCATTAAAAAGTCTTGTTACATCTTTTTTTCTAGCTCCAATACTACGCAAAATACCTATCTCTTTTGTTCGCTCCAATACTGATATACTTGTAATTATGCTTATCATTACTGCTGACACCACTAATGATATAGATGTAAACCCTATCAATACTATTGTAATTACATTTAAGATTTGATTAAATACATTTGCTAACATCTCTACCAAGTCTATGCTAAATATTTTGGCAACGATTGGTTTGTTGCTATTAAAGTTGGAAATATTATCT
The DNA here is from genome assembly GCA_009787385.1 of Bacillota bacterium. GTDB lineage: Bacteria > Bacillota > Clostridia > Christensenellales > Pumilibacteraceae > WRGC01. The sequence goes on along the minus strand of WRGC01000011.1, from coordinate 36,001 downwards.
ACAATAGTTTGTTTACTCTGATAACTATTTGCTATTAAGTTTATTTCCCATATGTCATTACTTCCCCCCAATTGAGCAAATAACCATTCTCTAAGATATTGAGGCATGTAAATAATTGTATATGCTTGCCCATCTAATAGTACACTTCCTCCACTAGGTATATATGTTGATTGATTTGGAGTTGATGATGTTGATACTTTGAATGGTCTAAGAGTAGATAGACTAGCTTCTGGTTCTTTTAGCATTTGAGTTGACATCCATTTTATAATCAAACTATTTTTATTTATACTTTGCATTTTAGTAAATAAATTAGAGCTAAATTTTATTCCGGGTGTAAATATCCCGCTATCTATATTTTCTTTTTTTTTCAAAATTGTAGTTATTGTTATAATTTGCCCTCCCCCTTCTTTAAACACCTCATCATCATATAGTTCTGTATCTAATTTATTAGCTACTTGTTCAAATGGAGGTTCAGTTTCAGTTATTGATTCAGGATTTTTTAGTTTATATATTTGGTCATTGCTAGGTATACGATACTCAGTTCCTAAAAGGTCATCAAAGCTTACCTTATCTTTAGAAACCAAACTTGGATTTAGATATGATAGTAGACTATCATTGATAGAACCATCATTGTTTAGTACCAAAAATGCATTATTTATAGACAATTCATCTTGTGGAATTTCGCCTGCAACTACATCATATTGATTTTTTATTAAATTAATATTGCTGGGAGAGCGTTTAAATTGATAACCTGTTCCTGCAATAATTCCATTAATACTAGAAGCTAACGAGTCTGTTACGCCATTTATTCTACTATATTCATCATTGGTATCTTTTTTATATACTGATAGTGTAATTCCACTTGATGTAGCTCTTTCATTAAAAAGATTACTATCCATATTCATAATAAAATCTACAGCTTCTTTGTTGGTAGGAAGTGGAACAACTTCTCTATAATCATTTGTTTGATTTATAGGTATATCATTTTTAGTATTATTATTTAGTTTTATTATTTCTCCTGCTCCATCAGTAATTGTGATTGGTGCAGATTCTGCCGATGCTCGTGTAACTTTGTTTACATAGTTGCCTAATCCTGTAGTTAATGCTAGAACTAGTCCTATTCCAATTATCCCTATAGCACAAGCAATGCTTGTCATTATTCCTCTTTTCTTTTTTGTAAGAAGGTTGCGTGCAGACAGTCCCAAGCTAGTTCTGTATGACATTGATGACTTTTTGTTTGAAGTATTATTTGTACCTAGTATGTGGTTATCTTTAATATTGATTTCATTTAATTCTTCTCTACTACTGTCATATGGGTTGCTATCATCTAAAAGCTCACCATCTTTAAGCTTTATTATTCTTGTGCTATATATTTCTGCAAGTTCTGGATTGTGAGTGACCATTATTACCAACTTATCCTTGGCAATTTTTTGAATAAGTTTCATTATCTGTTCACTAGTTTTTGTATCCAATGCTCCAGTGGGTTCATCCATTAAAAGTATATCTGGACTATTTACAATAGCTCTTGCTATTGCCACTCGTTGCATTTGTCCTCCAGATAGTTGATTTGGTTTTTTGGTTAGATGTTGTTCTAAGCCTACATTTATCAAAGCTTCTTTTGCTGCCTTTATTCTTTCAGTTTTTGATACTCCCGCAATAGTCATGGCAAGTTCTACATTTCCTAGTACTGAAAGATGAGATATTAGGTTGTAAGCTTGAAATACAAATCCTACTCTCTTATTGCGATAATTGTCCCAGTCATTGTCTTTATAGTCTTTAGTAGATATTCCTTCAATAATCAAGTCCCCTTGAGTATATCTATCTAACCCACCCACTATATTCATAGTTGTAGTCTTTCCACACCCTGATGGACCAAGAATAGATACAAATTCAGCATGTCTAAATTCTATACTTATTCCGTTTAGTGCAGATATGCAATTACCTGCAACTTGATACTCTTTTGTTATATTTATTAGTTTCAACATAATGTTTTGCACAGATAAAGATTGCATTTAAATACAATCTTTATCTTTACTAAATTCGTCTTTGTTCTACTCTATTCTTCTCATCATTTTTATATCTATAGTTGTCCCAAAATTTGGAGTATTCGGCAACAATAATAGGGAAAATTGCTAATCCTATTGTGGCTACCCAATTTTGTAATCCAATATTGGGGGTAAGTTTGAGTGTAGTATTTATACTAGGGATAAATACTAAGGAACTAAATATTATTATTGTACCTACAACGCTATACACTAGTTGAGGATTATTGCGATATTTGGTTGTAATAAAGCTTTTGCGACTACGAACTGTTAGTACATGCAAAATGCTAGTCCAGCCTAATACCAAGAAAGCCATAGTTTGACCTATTTCATGATTTAAATCATTTGGACTGCCATTAGTTCCAATATAGTAAGCTACTAGTACAGCTATAGTAAAAGCAATAGACTGTTGTATAATAGCTTGCATAAGTCCACCGCCAAAAAAACTTTCATTGCGGTTGAACGGTTTTCGTTTCATTATTCTTTGGTCACTTCGCTCTTTAGCTAGTGCCATACCTGGGATTCCGTCACACAAAACATTTACTACAAGCAGCATTAATGGTGTTACAGGTAGCCACCAAATTATACCTTTTGAAGTATCTTGTTTAAATATTAATACCCCAAATATCATCATAAATATTTCTGATAAATTGCACACTACCAAAAAGTAAATAGTCTTTCTAATATTAGAAAATACATTGCGTCCTTCTGATACTGCTTCTACTATAGTGCTAAATTTATCATCTACCAATACCATATCAGCAGCTGATTTGGCAACTTCTGTGCCTGCAATACCCATAGCTATGCCTACATCAGCTGCTTTTAGGGCGGGAGCATCATTGACTCCATCCCCTGTCATACTTACAACAGCTCCAATCTTTTGCCAAGCTTGAACAATTCTAATTTTGTCTTCAGGACTAACTCTCGCATATACACTGTAATACTCTATACTATTATAAAGTTCTTCATCGGTCATTTTATTGAGTTGTTGCCCCGTTAGTACTCCTTCTTGGTGTGCTATTATTCCTAAGTTTCTAGCAATAGCTGTAGCTGTAGTTGCATGATCTCCTGTAATCATGATAGTTCTAATACCTGCATTTCTTGCTAGTTCTATTGCTATTTTTGCTTGTGGGCGAGGAGGATCTATTATACCAACAAATCCAACAAAATTTAAGTCTTGTTCTAAAATACTCAATTGCCATTTTTCAGGCAACTCTACTATTTCTTTTGATGCTAGTGTAATAACTCTCAATGCATCGTGAGCAAAACTATCGTGCATAGTTTGTCTAGTTTGTTCTAGATACAAATCACTTTTGTCATATGGTAATCTATCAAATGCTCCCTTGGTAAGTACTAAATATCCACCATCAGGATTTTTTACAACTACAGTCATCATCTTTCTTGCACTACTAAATGGTATTTCAGCAACTCTTGGGTATTGTTGTTTCAATAGATTTATATCTATACCCTTATTGATTGCTAGTCTCATCAATGCACTTTCTGTTGGATCACCAATAATAATTTCTTTACCATTATCGTCAGTTTCAATTGTTGCATTACTAGCTAACATGTATTTGTGCAACATATCCAATTGGTGAGTATTTAATTCGGATTCTTCATTTATTGGATCATATTGTACATGCCAAATGCGAGTAACTGACATCATGTTTTGTGTAAGAGTTCCTGTCTTATCACTACAAATTACACTTGTGCTACCCAAAGTTTCTACAGCTTGAAGCTTGCGTATCAACGCATTTTTTTGAACCATTGACTTTATCCCATATGTTAGAATCAAAGTTACAATTACTGAAAGAGTTTCGGGTACTGCTGCTACTGCTAAAGTAATGACTACAAGTGACAAATCCCAACCATCTTGTTGTTGTGCCAATCCTAGTATCAACATCATAAGTGCTGCTACAATTGCTATCCCACACACCACTCTTGCCATTTTGTTTAGTCTTAATTGTAGTGGAGTTTTGCGTTTTTTGGTAGTACTTAGATAGTTTGCTATTTTTCCTATTTGGGTATTCATACCAGTAGATAGTACAACAACTGTTGCATTACCGCCTACTACAAGACAACCACTAAATACCATATTTTTTTGGTCACCCAAAGAAGCATCTTTTTGTTGTAAAGCATCACTAATTTTTTTTACAGGTTCTGATTCTCCTGTCAAACTAGCTTCATCTACCAAAAATTCTGTACAACTAACAATTCTAGCGTCAGCAGGTACAAGGTCACCCGTTTTTAGTACAACTATATCACCTGGAACTACTTGAGATGTATAGAGTTTTGTTTTGTGTCCATCTCTAATTACAAAACAATGAGGGCTATTGAGTTGAGATAATGCATCTAATGCTTTTTCACTTCCCTTAGTTTGAACTACTGACAATACTACATTGATAACGATTATAGCAATTATGACAAAAGGACTAATATAGTCACTAATATTAGCTTTTGGTGTTACAATTGCTTTACCAAAACTCAAAATTGCTGCAATGATTAGTATAATTGCAGATATATCCATTAATGGATGAAGAATAATTTTGATTATACTATCTTTCTTTTTTTTTGCAAATTGGTTAGCACCCCATTTGGATGTATTTTCTTCAATTTGTTTTGGACTAAGTCCTATATTTTGATTGACTGAAAAACTTTCTAGAACTGATGAAGCTTCTAGATTGTAGTAATTTTTATTTTCTTCTAACAAATTATTAATTCTCCTCAAATTTATATATTTAAAAAGTAGCTATGAAAATAATAACAAATAATTGCATTAAGATTTTGCAATTATTTTATACTATATGCATATTAAGTTTAATAAATATATTTTCTCACAATATACAATATATACAGTATTAGTATTGCTAGATACTGTCAATCAGTTTTTTATTTAAGATTTGTAATATGATAAATATTTTAAGAATCAATCTAAAGGGGCATATGCAAGACTCAAAGTTAGTGTACCTACTTTTTCAAAGTTAATTTCGGCATAAGGATAGTCTTTTGTACCTGATAAGGATAGGATTATCCCCTTTCCAAATTTTCTATGATTGACTGAAACTCCAATAGTATATTTAGAAAAATCTTTTGTATTATTTGAGTTTTTTACATAATTTGCTATATGATTCCCTTGTGGTTTTATTAGCTTATTAGGATTATCATCTAATGTTCGTGTAAATTTTGAATTTATATTACTAGATATAATTTTATTATGCTTGGGAATCAATTCACATTCATTTAAAAATCTACTAGGAATTAAGTCTTTTATTCCATCATACATAAACCTAGATTTGCAACTTGTGAGATACAATCTGCGTTTGGCTCTAGTTATGGCTACATACATTAAACGGCGTTCTTCTTCTAGTTCTAGCAGATTTTCTCTACTGCGTTTGATAGGAAAAATATCTTCCTCACACCCTACGACAAATACTATTTCATACTCTAGTCCTTTAGCACTATGTATTGTGCTTATTGTGACTGCATTACTTTTAGAATCATCTATGTCTTCGTCTGCATATAATGTAACAGTATCCAAAAATTCTTCTAAACTCATTTGAGGATTGAATTTTGTTTTTTCAGCTATATCATTGGCAAATTCCTCTAGGTTGAGTAAGCGAGTATAACTATCTTCACTATTATCATTATAAATATTCTTTATATCCAATATCTCATAAAGTTTTATTACAAAGTCTTTGAGCGGAATATTTGCATTTGATATGATTTCTTTTAATACTTCTCCAAAAGCTATAAGTTTTTTTGTTAATGATTTAGATAAATTTGGATAAAAATTGATATCTAATATAATTTCGTATAGAGATAATTTGGATAAGTTAGCTATTTGATGCAGCGTTGTAATGCTAGTTTCTCCTATTCCCTTTTTTGGAAAATGTAATGCTCTAACAAAAGCATCATTGTCCTGAGGATTAATAGCAAGTCTAAAGTAAGCAAGAATATCCTTTATTTCTTTTCTATCAAAAAATTTAAATCCTCCTCTTACTATATGTGGAATATTGTATGCGACTAATCGTTTTTCAAAATTGCGTGAAAAAGCATTGACACGCATGAGAATGGCAATTTCATTTGGATCAACATTATAATTGTGTACTAGTCTATTTATTATACCTACTACATAATCTGCTTCTGCTACATCACTAGAAGCCGAATAATACTCAGGCTTAGTTCCTTCATTTATATCAGTCCAAAGAGATTTTGGTATTCTAGTTGTATTATTTTCAATAACTTTATTTGCTATATCAAGTATAGGTTTGGTACTTCTATAATTTTGTTCAAGTTTATACAATTTAGCATTAAATTCTTTTAAGTATAATTTGATATTGTCTATACTAGCTCCACGCCAACCATATATACTTTGATCTTCATCTCCTACTGCAAATATATTTCCATGTGTATTGGCCAAAATTTTGACAATATCATATTGTATCTTGTTGGTATCTTGAAATTCATCTACATGTATATATCTAAATTTGTCTGAGAAGTATTGTCTCGTGTCATTGTCAACAGTCAAAACTTGATAAGCTTTTGTTAGCATATCATCAAAGTCCAAAGCATTACATTGTTTTAATCTATCTTGATAAGACAAATATATTGCTTGTATAGTTTCACAATATTTGATATTAGAATAATTTAATTCAAAATTTTCTGGACTAATAGATTTAGATTTGGCATCTCCAATATAATAGTTTGCATCTTTGAGTATATCATCTTCATATTTACTATCTTTTATTATTCGTTTAATTAATGCTTTTTTTTCGCTATCACCATATATGCTAAATCCCTTTTTATAACCAATTGATTCGCATCCTTTTTTTAATATACGCAAACACAATCCATGAAAGGTAAAAATCCATAGATTTTCGCTACTATTCAAAGAACTGAGCCTATTTTTCATTTCTTCTGTAGCTTTATTGGTAAAAGTTATTGCTAATATATTGTAAGCAGGTATATTGTGATTATTTACTAAGTGTGCAATCCTATGAGTCAGTGTACGGGTTTTGCCACTTCCTGCTCCCGCTATAACTAATATTGCACCATCAGTATGTAGACATATTTCTCGTTGTATTGTATTGAGCGTATTAATGTCAAAATTCATTTATATAGTATAACATTAATAGTTATATTTGTCCACTTTTAGCATTGTCGTTATATTCATATTATAAATATAAGTATATAATAATATAACAAAAATAAATTTAAAATTTAATTTGCTAATGTTATCTATCAAGCATTTTTTGTCACATAAATCTAATACGCTTTTAATTCAATTATTAATATCTTTTCTTTACAAATATTATATTAAAAAAAATAAGAACTACTATTATACAAATACAAATTGCCGCAATCGTTATTATAATATCAATATCGTTTCTATCACCCAAATCGTTATTTGAATTATTATTTTCGTCGTTGTTATCTCCGTTATTATTAGATAATGTATACTCTACAATTTTACCATCTCCACTTTCAACTCCATTATTAACAGCTCTTACAAAATAATTTACTTTGCTATATTTAGCTGCACCTTTGTCAGTGTACATTATATTTTCTTGCTCTGAATCAATAATATAATTTGAATCTTCTATAGATTTGTAAACTCTATAATATGTGGCATTATTTACATAGTTCCAAATTAATTCAAGGTTATTTCCCACAACCAACAACTGCAATCCTGTAACTTCTTTAGGATTTTCATTTGTTTCATTACTACCATCTGAACTTTCGTACTCTACCGTAATGCTGTCTGGACCTTCTATGTCATTGTTGACTGCTTTAACAAAATACATTACCATTTGGTATAATGTGGCATCTTTATCTAAATAGTTTGTGTCTTGTTGTTCAGAATCAATAAAATATGTCACATTATCAAAGCTTTTATAAACTCTATAATGTGTAGCATTTTTTGATTCTCTCCAGTCCAAATAAATATCATTTTCTATTTTCAACAAAGTTAGCCCTGTAACTTGATCAGGCTCTACTGTTTCTACTGGCGGAGGTTCGGTGGGTGGAGGTGATGTGGTAGGTGGATCATAATTTATAAAGTCTAAAAAGAAGCGTTGATTGTCATTACCTGTTTGGGGATATGCGATTACATCTGTTCCATTTTGTGGTTGTCCTCCATTTGTAACATCAAAGACTAAATCTGATGACGAACTTTTTATTCGGTAAGAGTGCCCCATTACACCACTACTCAAGTGTATCAAATCCCATTTTGTTGCATTATTGGCATTGTTGTTTAAACTCAAACCATAGCCATCCTCTTGAATGTACTGATTTGTAAATTTATTCTTAATAAGATATGTGTTGTTAGAGCTTGCTTGAATTTGCCATACATTTGTTGATGAGCTAGAATTGTTCCACATTTGGATTTTTCCACTTTTATCTGATACAGAAAATGTAAGATCAATAGCAGAGTCAATTATTATATCTTGTCCGTCCAAATTTTGTGGTGGTTGACTGCTTGGAATTTCTGGCACAACAAAATTATCAGGTATATTATACTCTACAACGGGAGTACTATCCCTTGATTGCCAAATAGATTTAGAAAGCGATGGATAATCTTTTATCTTTTTTATTGTATCTTCAGAAGGATATACCCCCCATTTTTCATAGAATGGTGCAAGGTTACGTTCCGCACACATTGATGTTATATATATGAAAAATTGTTTTCCAAACTCTCCACTATTTGCAGCTGGATGTTGAGTTAAATCAATCTCTCTACACATTTGATGAAGTTTTGGATAAAAGTTTTTCCCAAAACTTAGATGCAATTGCCAAAACATAATTAATTTGATAAAAAGTTCACTCACATCATCATAGTTTTTGTTGGACTGATTGAGATAATTAAAAGCTTTTTCATAATCCGTAGGTTCTAGACTAGACCCATTACCAAAATTAGCCTGTATCCACATAGAAAATATATTGTTTGTAACTTCTGTAAGATTACCGCTCCATCTAAAAGAGTTAATTTGCCTAGTGTGTCCTTGTTCGTGCCATGGTCCCCAACCATTTGTTGTATATTTGTTTACATCTAAAATAGCCCCAACATTTTTAGAACTATAGCCTGTCATAGTACTTGATGCATACATTAGAGAACTATTTATTGTAGTGTCTTCTATCATTGCCAATTTAAAGACATCTGGTCTATTTTTTTGTTTTGGTGCATTAGGTGTTTGTCCTGCAAGCATATCTTCTAACACAATTGACTCATCTATTTTTCTTAAAAGTGGTGATGGATCTTTGCTACTTAAATATTCTAGTGCTTTGTTTCGTGTGATACACATATATAATCTGTCAGTTTGAAGTTCGCATACACCCGATTGCGTCATATTATTTAACATACTCTGCCATTCTGCTTGAGAGTGTTTGTCTAAAGTGAACAAAGGAGAGTCTGTACCACCACTAGTTATTGATACATTTATAGTTCCACTATGAAATAAAGAAAAATATAACAACCCCGCCCTACTATGTTCTATGGTTGTAGTACCATTTTTTAAAGTTTGCCTAAGTGTATTAGAGCCTGTATGTGGTGACATATTTTTTGTTCCAATTGCCACATCAATATCATTGTCTACATTTATGGTTATTTTTTCATTTGAACCACACCAAATACCTGTTGCAAACCAAGGCCACCAATCAAACCACTTACCTATCATATCTCTAGATTGTTCTGATGTAATTCCATTACCTTTTATCAAAAAAGATCTTTCGCCTTTAACTTGATACAAATCTTTATCTTGTATTTGCCTATATAAAGTCTTATCATTGTACTCAACTCTATCTTGACTAATATTTGAAAAACAATATACTTTTACTAAAGATCCAAAATTTATAAATGATAGCAAACAAAATGATACAATTATAATAAAACAAATTATTATAACTGGCTTACTCTTATTTATCATACAAATATATATTGTTCTTTTTTTGATGTTTTATCAAAGGTTTGTAACATTTTTTAGTAGAAAGTGATGGGAATATTTGGAAAATAACTAAATGGGTTAATTTATTGTTATAGTTTAACAGTTTTATAGATTTGGGTCAAACTACCTTAAACTATTTAGAGATATTTGTATATAAAACATTACCCCCTACTTAGTGTATAGTAGGGGGTAATGTTACAAAAATAACACAAAAAAATTATGTTATATAAATCTAACGGTTTACTTATTTTCTATTAACATTTATAATAGTTCTGCTCATTTTTCTAATTCCTTAAGTCATTTGTATTAATTTCCTATTCCTTAGCTAGAGCATATTGCAACTTAAGCATTTCATCGCTACACAAATTTCTTTTTTGTCACTTTTTGTATTTGTATTAATAAACACAAAAACAATGTACTGCAACGAAAAAACTTTATTTTATTATATAATCATTCAATTCCTGCAAAAGTTTGTCATATTGTTCGGAGTGTATCTCCATTATTATTTCTTGGCTAGTGTCTAAACTGCATACTCCTAGCAATGATTTTGCATCTATTACATATCTACCACTTTTAAGGTCTATATCAAATGGAAATTTTTCCACAATTTTTACAAAAGTATGGATATTTTCAAGTTTATCAAGTTTGATTTTGATTGATTTCATTATTTAGCTCCTTTTTGTCCTAGTATTTGAAAGTACTTATTTACTTGCAAATTTTATTAAAAAATTGTATAATTATTTTTGAAGATTGTCAATATATTGGAGGTCAAATTGAATGAAAAAGTATGAATTTAATCACTCTAAAAACAATACTATACATCATCAAGAAGATACCAATCTAAATTTTGAAAAACATTTGCATACCAACTTAGAGTTTATTCATGTATATGATGGAGAGTTGGTTGTGGATTGTGAAGATAGGATTTATACTTTAAGGTCTGGTGATAGTTCTCTTATACTTCCAAATGAGTTACATTCATATACTACTACAAAATTTTCAAAAAGTTATTTATGTGTTTTTTCTCAAGACTTTGTAAATAGCTTTAATGGTATATTTATAAATTCAAATCACTCTATACAATTTTCAAATCCAGTATTTTCAAATTTAAAAGTTTCTGATATATATGAATTTAAACAAACTGATTGTTTTTATCTCAAAAAATCTTTTTTATACAAGGTTTGTAGTTTTGCTATTTCAGCAGGCTACAATAGAGTGAATAAAAAGAATGATAGATTGTCAAGTATTATATTAGATTATATACATCTAAATTATTCTAAAAAAATAAATATATTAGATTTGTCAAAAAAGTTTAATTATAATCACAAATATTTGAGTAGTTGTTTTAGTTGCAATCTAGGTATTAATATTGTGGACTATCTTACACTAGTAAGATTATACAATGCTCAAAAAGATTTGAGAAATTCTACAGAAAGTATAACTCAAATTGCACTCAACAATGGATTTGGATCAATTCGCAATTTTAATAGATGTTTTAAAGAAAAGTGTAATATATCACCAACTGAATACCGAAAGAATCCCATTCTTGGACAATTGGATTTGAATTATTAAAATTAAGTTATTCCAATTTTGTATATATTGCAATGACTATATTCTTTACCTACTCTCAAAATAGTATCACCTAAATTTTTATGATTGGGGGCATCTGGACAAAATTGTGGCTCTAAGCAAAAAGCAGAGTATTTTTCATAATTTATACCACTCTTCCCTTTTGTGTTTTGTTGAATAGAGTTTCCTGTATAAAACTGTACAGTTGGCTTGGTAGTATATAGTTGTAAGCTTATACCACTTGTCATTGATTGTGCTGTAGCTATATGTTTTGGTTGAATTGATTTTGTAAAGTCATTATTGTTTAAACAATAAGAAAAATCATATCCACTACATTGTTGTATCAATCTATGTGGTAGATTTAAGTTGTCTAGTTGCTTAGGTTGGTTTAGATCCAAATCTGTATTTTTTACAGAAATAAAGTTGCCCGTAGGTAAGTTATTTTTGTCTATATCCAATATTTTTGTGGATTTTATTTGAATAGTGTGATTATTGAGATGTCCACTGTTATGTCCATCTAGATTGAAATATGCATGATTTGTTATGTTGCATATCGTATCTTGGTCACTTACAGCTGTTATATTCATAGTTAATTGATTGCAATCATCCCATTTATATTGTACACTAATATTTAGATTTCCAACAAAACCTTCTTGATTGTGAGGGCTACAGTATTTTAGCAAAATACTGTTGTTATCAATATTTGAAGTTTCTGCTTGCCAAAGTACTTTGTCAAAACCAATAACTCCCCCGTGCAAAGCACTAATATTGGAAGTGCTATTTACTTTATATTTTTTATTATCTAGAGTATAACAACTATTAGACAATCTACCTGCATAGCGTCCTATTATTCCACCCAAAAATATGTTATCTTTTATATATTGTTCCAAATTATCATATCCTAAAACAATATCTCTTTTTATTTTATTACGGTCATATACATTTAAAGAAACAATTCTACCACCAAAGTTTGTTATTGTGATATTATTTCCTTGACTATTTTTAATAGTATACAAATATACCATACTACCATCAAATAGTTGTCCAAATTGTCGTGTAGTTATCATAAATATATTTAATAAATTAATTACTGTATTTAATATTTTTTAAATATAGTATTTACCAAATCAGTAGTTGTGTCTACAATATTTTTGATAGTAAAACCAAAATATTTAAACAAATCATTGTCTTTGCCACTCAATCCAAAACTATCCAATCCTATTATTTTGCCATCCAAACCTACATATTTGTACCAACTCATACTACTAGCACTCTCTATAGCAATTCTTGCACGAATGTTGTTTGGTAATACTTTACTTTTGTATTCATCGGCTTGCAAGTCAAATAGCTCTTGACAAGGCATAGAGATTACACTTGTATATATACCATTTTGTTCTAAGATTTTTTGTGCTTGAATTGCAATTTGCACTTCACTACCTGTTGCCAACAACAATGCTGTCGGTGTTGACAAAGATTGTGATATTACATATCCTCCATGAACAGCTTCATCACTACTTCCTTCAATCAATGGCAAATCTTGTCTAGACAATATAAGTGCATATGGAGAATTATCTTTCAACCATGACTTGTATGCTACTACTGTCTCTCTACTGTCGCATGGTCTAAATACTTTTAGGTTTGGGATGCTTCTCAACGATGCCAAATGCTCTATAGGTTGGTGAGTTCCACCATCTTCCCCTACACCAATACTGTCATGAGTAAATATAAACAATGATGGCAAGTTCATTATGCTAGCCATTCTAATAGCGCCCTTGGCATAGTCGCTAAATACCAAAAATGTAGAAACATAATTAACTATTCCACCATGTAGTATCATACCATTGGATATAGCAATCATAGCATGTTCTCTTACTCCATAATGAAAGTTTCTTCCTAATCTATTATTTGCTTGATAACTATCAAAACCTACTAGAGTTGTTTTGTTAGATGATGCCAAATCGGCAGAGCCACCATATAAATTTGGAATAGATTTTGCTAATATATTGAGTATTTTTCCACTGACATTGCGAGTAGAATCCATAGTATGGTTATAGTTATCCAAATCTTCATATAAATTGAAGTTATCTTTTCCTTGCATCCAACGGCAATATTCTAGATATTCTTGTGGAAATTCTTCTTCATATTTTTTTAGTGTTGTAATCCATTTTTTGTATGTTGATTGCAAATTTAGTTGTTTTATTCTTTCTTTAACAACTTTTGGAATTGTGAATTCTGGAGTTTGCCAGTTTATTTTTTGTTTGAAATCAATTACCCCTTGTACACCTAATGGAGAACCATGACTTTTTTCACTATTTTCTTTTGCACTACCCCAACCTATTATAGTCTTACATATGATAATACTAGGTTTGTCATTTTGAGATTTAGATTTTTTGATAGCTTGCAATACTTGATTCATATCAAAACCATCTATACTTTGTACAAACCAACCCATAGACTCAAATCTTGTCTTAACATCATCTTTAAATGCTATGTTTGTGTTGCCTTCAATTGATATGTTGTTGCTATCATACAATACAATTAGCTTGTTGAGTTTCCACAAACCAGCCAAGCTTGCTGCTTCATAGGATATCCCTTCCATCAAACAACCATCACCTGCTATACAGTAGGTATAATGATCTACAATATTTGCATTAGTCTTGTTGAACTTAGCTGCCAATATACTTTCTGCTTGAGCCATTCCTACTGCATTACAAAATCCTTGTCCCAAGGGTCCTGTGCTAGTTTCTACACCGTCAGTATGCCCAAACTCAGGATGTCCTGGTGTTTTTGAACCAAGTTGTCTAAAAGATTTTAAATCATCTAAACTTACATCATAATCAAATACACAAAGTAAACTATACAATAATGCACTTCCATGACCTGCAGATAGTACGAATCTATCTCTATTTTGCCATTTACTATCTTTTGGATTGTGTGACATTGCTTTGGACCACAATGCATAAGCCAATGGTGCTGCCCCCAATACAATTCCAGGATGTCCACTATTTGCTTGTTGTATAGCTTCTATACCCAGCACTCTAAGTGTATTAGCACAAAGTTGATCTATATCATCAAATTGTATTTTAGCAGTAGTTTTAGATGTTTTTTCCATTATTATTTTTCTCCAAACAAATGTAGCTCTAAAAATATATTATTTTTGTTTTATTTGTGGCTTTCAGACCTATACTCAAAGTCGCTAAAAACTGCAAAATGATTGTTAAATTTAAAGTCTCCACAGTATATGCCTACAAATGCACCAGTAAATCCTAGACCTGCAGCGTTGTCTTTGTATTGAGGTGTAGCTATTTCATCTGAAAGAGTAGATACATCTATTTGATTCCCAATTTTTTTAAAAGATATATTGTCTACCGAATAATAGTATTGACCAATAGTATTGTCAACCTTTAACTTAATATATATATCATTAGTATTTATTTCATCTAAATTTACAATGCTATGATTGTTGTTTATTACACTGTGCATAGTTAGATATCTTTTGTTGTTGTTTTGTGTCAACAAAATTAGATATTGATTGTGTTCATTGTATCTATAAGTCATTCCAGCTAAGTGTTGAAAACATTCAGGTTTGTATGTTAATTTTACAGATGCTTCAAATACAAAATCTTGTTGCCTATATGCTAACATACTCTGCTCTTGTGTATTCATATAGCTTGCACCACCACGCAATTCAAGTCTTTTGCCATTATCTAGTATAGTATACTTGTGTTCTATACTATTGCGTAAAGACTGCCAACGCAATCTTAGACTATTAACATCAAACAGAATTTTGGCTGATTTTGGTTTAAATGCAACTTCATTTTTGATTTCAAAAAAATCTCTAGGAGCCTGTCTATTAGTTGAACTAAGATCTTTATTTTCACTAGTTATATAAGGCCAATCATTTATCCACTCAATATTTTGTATAGAAGTTTCTCTACCTAGAGGACACCTATCATATATCAAGTGTCTTCCTGACAGGTGAGCCATATACCATTCACCGTGACTGTCTACACACAGACTAGCATGCCCAGCCTTTTTGAGATAACAATCATGCCCCCAAGAGCTTACAACATGTTTGTTTGGATGTATTTCGTAGTCTCCCCAAATATTTTTGCTTCTTGCAATTGTTGCCGCATGTTCTAGTACTGTACCACCCTCAGCAGTTAACAAATAATAGTATTCGCCTTTTTTGTATATGTGTGGACCTTCTACCAACTTTCTATCAGTTCCACAAAAAATTGTCTTGGGTTCTCCTTTTAGTTTAAATGTTTTGCGATCAATTTCTTGCAATATAATACCTGTAAAAGCATCAGCTTCAGGATTTCTAAAATCCCACTCCATATTGACAAAATAACTTTTGCCATCGAAGTCATGAAACAAAGAAGCATCAAATCCACTGCTGTTGATATACACAGGATTACTCCATTCTCCTGTCACATCAGTTGTAGATATAATATAATTACAAACATCCTTAAAAGGGGAATTAGTCCACAGTGTTACATTAGAATATACCAAATAGAATATTCCATTACAATAACTTAGACAAGGTGCCCAAACTCCACAACTAGCAGTAATTCCTCTCATAGCTATTTTGCTATCATCTATAGGACGAGCTACTGTTTCCCAGTTGACTAAATCCAAAGATCTGTGTATTTGTACCCCAGGGTAATATTCAAATGTAGAATTAGCAATATAATAATAAGGTTCAACAAATATTATACTTGGATCAGCATTAAATCCTGATAAAATTGGATTTTGAATTTTCATTATTTATTTTCTCCACTATCATTCAATCAATTTTGTTTGTTAAATAAAATTATCACAATAAATATTTATATTATTACAATTCAAAACAATCAACTTCGTTGTCTATATTTAAGCATATCAAACACTACTGCAAAGGCTACAACTATTCCTATAAAAACATTTCCAACAGAAGTTGTAAGTCCAATATATCCTGTAGAATTTCTAATCAATTGAAAAAGAATAACCCCAAATACGACACCTCTAATTTTTCCTACTCCACCACTAAATGAAACCCCACCAATAACACAGCTTGCAATTGCATAAAGACCTAACAAACTATAAGAATTTTCCCCACCGCCGTTATTTTGTCCCATTCCAAAAAATGCAGCATATCCATACATAATTCCAGACAAAACAAAGACTGATATAGTTGTAAAAGTTACATTTATCCCAGATACTTTAGCAGCTTCTGTATTGCAACCTACAGCAAACATGTGTTTGCCAAATTTAGTTTTGTTCCAAATTATTGAAATAACAAAAACAGCTATAAAAGCAAACCAAACAATGTTTGGTACTGTTACATTACCTATTTTAAATCCAGATCTAACAAATTTTACCAAATCACTACTTGGGTCAATTTGTATTGTGCTACTTGAAGCACCTAATCCTGTCATTACAAGAAGTACTAAAGCTGAACCGCCAAATATAAAATTGGTAGCCATCGTCCCAATAAATGGATGTACTTTAAACTTGGCCGTTAGTGTCCCATTTATTGCTCCAACCCCTCCCCCTAGTATTAGTGCAACAACAAAAGCAACGGCAAGAGGCAATACTAGACCATTGATTAGATATATTCCACTACCTGCCCCCGCACCTTTTGTTGTAATATTGGGTATCAAAGTTGATACAATTGCAACAACAAAAAATACAATGCTACTAGCACTCAAGTCTGCACCAGACAATACAATTATACCAGCCATACCAAGAGATACCATCAATAGCAAACTTGACTGTGTAATAATATCTACAATAGAAGTCAAGTTTACAAATCTAGGTTCTATAATAGCTACTATAACAACATAAATTATTATAAACAAAACTAGTGCATAGTTTATTAAAAACTTTCCAATCATTCTCCACTTTGATTTCAAATTAGCTTGTTTAAAGTCTTTAAACCACTGTGTAATACTTTTAAAATAATTACAAATACTATATAAGATATTCTCAAAAAAATTTGATTTTTTTGTAGTATTAGTTTGATTTTGATTATTAAGTTGTGGTAAGTCGTTTAACATCTTTACTCCTACCTTATTAGTTTGCTTGTTGTTTTACAATATGTAATATCGTTGTTAGGACAACTAGTGTTGCCCTAACAAAAATAATAAGTTTTAATTTAAATTACATTGTGGGCAAATGGAATTCTGAATAAGGTATCCTTATAATTTTATTTAAAACTTTATGTTCCTTATCGCCATTTGTTCCACTACTGTTTACATTGGGACTATCATCAAATTGCCAACTTGTACCATCCAATACTCCATTTCCTTGCAATAGATTTTTCATCATGGTAGATACATATTCAGCCATTTTGGTTGGAGATTGTTCAGCTGTTCCCCATATTTGATTGTTTTTTAGTAGAGTTACTCCATAAGCAGATCCATCTGTAGATACAATTGGTATGATTTTAGCATTGTCATTACTGTTGGCTTCATTGTACTGAATACTATTCAATGCTCTCACTGCACCTGCCGTAACTTGATCAGATGCACCAATCAAGATATCAGGTACACCATTTGTTCCAAGCCAATTTTTAACAGCAGCTTCACTTCCAGTATCACTCCAAGCAGCTCCGCCACCATGATTGCTAGCAGCAGAATGTTTGTATTGTAGTATACCTGAATAAGAATATTTATAAATATGAATATTGTCCATATCAGGATTTCCACTCTCATTTATATCAGTTGTGAAGTATGAAAAGAATCCTGTAGAGCCTTCAGCACCACTAAAGATTGCCCCCCCATTAAGCCCAGATTGGGTATTCTTTAATTCTGTTAGTGGAACATTTGGGAAAATTGGCGTCCAATCTTCGTCATAAAATTCCTCATTTTTATTTTCAGGATTAGTTATTTCTGATTCAGCTTTTGATATAACATCATAAAATATATTTACAGCCAACAACGCAGCTCTTGTCCTATCAGTGCTACCCCAATTGTCAGCATCTCCCTCTACAAGCAAAGTCTCAAGTACGGGTACTCCATTTACATCTATTGTAGATTTCTTCCACTTCTCAATGTTGTTTACCAACTTTCCTTCTTCAATTTCTTTTTTCACATATTGAGGGGTAATTTGGCTTGAATGTAAGCCATCAAATTTACCATCTTTGAGCATTCCTTCACTAAGTCCAAACAAACCTCTTTCTAGTATTTGTGCATCAATAACACCCGCATCTTTAGAATTAGATGATACCAAATAGACCTTGTCATATTGTTCAAATACTTCTAATTTTGAAGGTTCACTGCTAAATGTAATTAGTGGAAGATCTTTATCTTTAGCAGTATTAATCAAGTTGAGAGTGTCATCAGGATTGGGAAGAGTAGCCAAAATTCCTTTCAAACCTTTGTTTAGGTCATTTTGAATTTGTTCATTTTGAGTGGTTTGATTTCCACCCGCATCACGGCGAGTGGCTTCATCACCAAAAATTTTTACCAACTCTATTCCAACATCATTTCTAAATGCGTCTCCAGCATCTGTAATATAAATCCCGACACCAATATCTTTGCTAGCATTGCAAGCCATCAATGTTATTGATAACAAACAAATAGCAACAAATGCTATGATTATTTTAAAATAGCTTTTTTTTACCATAAGTTCTCCTATTATTTGTTTAAAGTTTTGCAATTATATTAATATGTCATCTTAATATTTTTGTACAACTCTTTGTATTTGGCAAATTTTGCATTATAAAACTCTACTTGTGTTGTGTCAGGTACAATGGCATCGTTTAGTTTTACCAATTCTTTGCAAGCTTCTTTGACTGAATTGTACAATTCATCTCCTACCATTGCTAGTATTACAGCCCCGAATGCTCCGCCTTGACTAGCTTGTAGTGTTCTTATTTCCAAATTTAGGATAGTAGAGAGTATTTGAAGTATCCATGGATTTTGAGTCAATCCACCTATTGCCGTTGATTGCTTAGCATTTATTCCCAATCGTTGCATTTCTACTAGGCAATCTTTGAGAGAAAAGCAAACTCCCTCTACTACAGCCCTAGTTATGTCATGTCTAGTATGAGAAATTTGCAAGCCATGTATAGTCCCTTTGGCAATAGGGTTATTTATAGGTGAGCGTTCTCCTGATATATATGGTAGGTATACAATTTGTGTGGGTTCTATGTTTTTGCATGCTTCAAATTGAGTATTATAATCTTTTATATTCAAAACATTTTGCAACCAAAAGTCTACACTAGCAGCACAACCAAGAGTACACCCCATGAAGTGATATTTGCCATCACTGTGGGCAAAACTATGTAATCCTTTGACATCACTATGTGCATAATTGTTGCAACTTGCAAAAACTACACCACTAGTCCCTAAGCTAATATTTATATTACCATCGCCTACAGTCCCTGTACCAATAGCTCCAACAGCTTGATCACCGCCTCCTGCAACTATCTTTGTATTAATTGACAAACCTGAAATTTTTGCAAATTTGCTACAAACATTGCCTACAACTTGATAACTTTCAAAAATCTTTGGTAGTTGACCTTGGTTTATACCCAATAGTGACAACATATCTTGTTGCCAAGATTTGTTTTGTACATCAAAGTATAAAGTCCCAGAGTTGTCACTCACATCACTTGCAAATATGCCAGTACTAGCATACAACAAGTAATCCTTTGGCAACATTATTTTGGCAATTTTTTTAAAATTTTCAGGTTCATTATTTTTTATCCACAACAATTTTGGTGCTGTAAAGCCTGCAAAAGCAATATTGCCAACCATATCAAGCAACTTTTCACCAAAGTAGTTGTTGATAAAATCAGTCTCTACTATGCTACGAGTGTCGTTCCACATTAGACAAGGTCTAATAACATTATCTTGAGAGTCCAACATAACCAAGCCATGCATATGCCCACAAAAGCTAATAGCTTTAATTTGTGATATGTCATTTCTTGTAGAGAGTTCTTTCAATGTATCTACAAATGCATTCAACCACTCTTGTGGATTTTGTTCGCTGTATCCTATATTTGGAAAACTAGACTCATACTCTTTTTTTGCTGTGTCCAATACCAAACCCTGGTTGTCACACAACAACACTTTTAGAGACGAAGTCCCCAAATCTACGCCTAAATACATATTTTCTCCTACACTAGGATATTTATTGTTGATAATTTTAAAAGATATTACAAAAATTATTTATACAAATTTTGCTGACAATTCCATAACTTCTTCTTGACTACTTTCTTTGGTATTGACTATTCCTGCAAGTCGTCCATTACTCATTACTAGCATTCTATCAGTTATGCCAAATAGCTCCTCCATTTCACTAGAGATAACCATAATACTATTTCCCTTTTCTGCTAACTCATTTATCAGTTGATAAATTTCGTATTTTGCACCTACATCTATACCTCTAGTAGGTTCATCTAGTAGCAAGACTTTAGGTTTTGTAAGCAACCATCTACCTATTATTACCTTTTGTTGATTTCCACCACTTAGACTACCTATGTGAGTTTTTATATTTGGTGTTTTAACTCGCATGCTTTTGACTACATGTTCACTGTCTTTACTCATTTTGCCATCATTCAAAAAGACTCTAGCTGTTCTATAATCATTTAGATTGGCAATAGTACTATTAAACTTTATAGGAAGAATTCCAAATATTCCTGTAGCTTTTCGCTCTTCTGTCAGCAAAGCAAATCCTTTTTTGATAGTTTGTTTTGGGGTACGATTGTTTGGCAAAACTTTGCCATCATATATTACTTCACCACTTTCAATTTTGCGTAGAGCAAACAATGTCTCAAGCAACTCTGTTCTTCTACTGCCTTGCAATCCAGCTACTCCCAATATTTCTCCCCTTTTGAGTTCAAAAGACACATCTTTGATAGTTGGACTATATTTGCCTGTAAGATTGTTGACTTTTAGTACAGTTTCACCTATTGTATTTTGCTTTGGTGGAAAACGATTAGACAACTCTCTACCCACCATTTGTTTGATAATTATATCCATGGTGAGGTCTTTAGCTGGCGTAGTTGCTATCCACTTACCATCTCTCATAACAGTAACATCATCGCTTATTCGCAATATCTCGTCCATTTTATGAGAAATATAAACAATTCCACAACCATCTTTTTTGAGCATGTCTATGATGCCAAACAAATGTTCTACTTCTTTTGTAGACAAACTACTAGTAGGCTCGTCTAATACAAGTATTTTAGAATTATAACTATATGCCTTGGCTATTTCAACCATTTGTCGTTCACTTACGCTCAATTCACTCAAAATCTTTTTAGGATTAGTATTTATACCCAACTTTTGAAGAAGCCCTTTTGTCCTAATTAGCATTTCTCGTTCGCTAATTATTCCAAACTTAGTCTTGTATCTTCCCAAATACAGGTTGTCTACTATATTGCGTTTGGTTACTTGATTCAATTCTTGATGAACCATAGCGACACCATTTTCTAGTGCTTGTTTGGGATTGACAAAGTTGATAGGTTTGCCATCAAGGTACATCTCACCATCATCTTTTTTATACAATCCAAATAGGCATTTCATGAGAGTAGATTTTCCTGCACCATTTTCACCCATCAAAGCATGAACAGTCCCAGGTCTCACATTGAGAGAAACTCCTTGAAGAGCCTTAACTTCACCAAAACTTTTGCTAATATTTACCAACCTAAGCAAGTATTCATCATGATTAGTTGTAGTGTTTGTAGTAGTTTGATTGTCTATATCCATATTCATGATATCTCCGTGATATTTTTAGTGCTGTATCATGTGAATTGATTATAAAAATATACAGTAGTATAGGAATTATTTATAGTTGTTACAATAAATTGTACTTAGTTTATCTTTTTACCAAGTATTTTCTTATATCAAGTACAACAGCGAGCAATACTATCAAACCAAGAATAAGAGACATCATATTTGAATTAACAATACCAGCACTTTGCAAAAACTGCAAAGATACTTGAATCATGGATATCATAAATACACCCAAAACTACTCCACTAATTTTTCCTACACCACCACTAAATGATACACCACCTATGACACAAGCAGCAATAGCATATAATTCACTATTTGTAGCAGTACTAGCACCAGCATTTCCACTATAACTTGCCGATGCAAATGCAGAAATGGCATACAACAATCCTGCCATACTAAAAACAATAATTGTAGTCCAAAATACACTTATACCAGACACAGTAGCAGCTTCGGGATTGCTTCCTACAGCATACATGTTTTTGCCCAATTTAGTTTTATTCCAAACAAACCACATTATTATAGCCATTGCAATAGCATAAAATATAATCCACCTTATTTTGACGCCCGATAACATAAATCCACCCTGCATAATCTCTTGAAATGCACTATCAACATTTGACAAACTTTGACCATTGTTGTTGTTTATACCCAAGTAAATAAGTATAATAGATACCAATACAAATTGCATTGAAAGAGTAACAATAAAAGAGTGTAGTCTAAATTTGGCAACAAAGAATCCATTGATAAATCCAATAGCAGCACCTACTATCATTACAATAAGCAAAGGTACAATCCAAGGTAAATTAGGCATATCAGGGAAAAGTCTTTTGTTGACTTGCATTAATGAGACTATGATTATAGTAAGAAATGCTGCAATTCTACCAGCACTCAAGTCTGTACCTGTCAACAATATTATTCCTGCTACACCAAGTGCCATAAATAAAGCAAGTGAAGTTTGCGTAATGATATTAACAATACTTGGTAGAGAAACAAAAGTAGGATTGACAAAAGCCGTGTAAACTGCCAACAACAACAAGATTATTATTAGCCCTTTATTTAGCAAAGCTTCTCTAACAACAATACCCTTTTCTCTACCACTAAGTGTCAAAAAATTTTTCCATCTATCCACTACACTGTACCACCAAGACACTATTCCACCAATTACAGGAATATTAGTACCTTTTCTATTGTCATCAACAGGACTTTCTACATTCATTTTTATTCTCCCTTTTGTAAATATTATATCCTTAATAATCAAAAACACTCCAATGTTCTTAAAGTGTTTTTATTATAAATCAAACAATTCAACTCAACTCTACGCACTTTTTCTTAGTGTTTTAAATCCAGGTGAAGTTATTAATGTTTCTATTACTGCTCTTGCCCCATCTGCTGACCAATTCAACTCTTTGCTAGGCATATACTTAATATTTACATTTCCATTTATTTGTAAATCAAAATCTATTTTTATCTCTTTACCTTCTAGCAATTTGTTGGCTGATCTTATCCATGTCAATGTTCTAAACAAAGCATCAGCATGCCCAGGGTCACCATACAACAAGACTGGTCTTACAGTAGTACCCGCTTCTACCTTATATGGACTATTTTGGTCAGTTAGCATTCTTGCTACCATTTCACCTTGTATTATCCCACCGCCATCGAGTCCACTTCCTATATATAAGGTATCATTTTTAGAATAATCATAAGTTCTATTTTCTTTGTTAAAGAAAATTACAGGAACACCAGCATCTTTACACTTTTTTACTATATTTTCTGTTTGTTCAGGTTCTACAGGATTTACCAACAGAAGATCAGGTTTGTCAGATTTGTTTAATTCTGTTTCAATTTGATTATCTTGCTCTGTTTGTTCTTGTTTTAATGATGGAATAAAGTCATTTTCTGTAAGTGAAGATTGTTGCACCATTGCAGCTTGTACTCTACCAAGGTATGCATTTGCAGCTTCCATCAAAAACACCTTTATCTTTTTGCCATGCAAATCTTTTTTGTCAAATTCCTTTTCAGGAGTTCCATCATATTCACTATATTGCATTCTTACTTTATTTTGTTTTTTAGTATAATTATAATCTGGGTCACCCAAATCTAAATCAGTATCATGATATTGTTCATCATTATACCACTTTGTCTTTTGAAATGATTCAGTGATTGTGATATTAGGGTTAGCAGGTATTTCTGGTTGTTCTTCAGTTTCGGGTGTACCAACAAATTTATCTTTTAGGAAGTTGGCAGATATGTCTAAAATCACATCTGCCATGCCAGCAATTTCTTGTTTTACTGTTCCAAAAATTTCACCAGTTTCAATTTTTTCTATAGCTTCATCTGTTGCATCTACTCCAATGATAGGAATATCTTTTGCCAATTCTTTTAATCCATTAGCTGCTCCAACAGCCATATTATCATTATTTGCAATAATAATATTGTAAGGTGCTCCAGCATCTTGTCCTGTACATGCTATAAGTGTGGCCATAGCAAATATGATTAACACTACACTTAGTGCTAATGCGATTATTTTTTTTCTTGTTGTCATAAATTCTACCTAATTTGTTAATATATTGCTTATGTAACACAATTGACAGATTTTTATAACAAAAATTATTATTTAATAAAATCTATCAATTGTAATTTTAAATATTTATACTATTTCTTTATAGACTTAAATCCAGGAGATGTCATAAGCCCTTCTACCAACTTTTGAGCTGCACCTAAGTTCCAATCTGTTTCAGGGTGTATTACATTTACATTTCCATTTATTTTTTGTTCAAAGTCTATTTTTATACCAGTTCCTTCTAGTCCCTTATTAGCAAATGTAATCCATGATAATGTTCTATACAATGCGTCAGCATGGTCTTGTTGTCCATACAAGATTAGTGGTCTTATAACTGTTCCAGATTCTACTTTAAAAGGTCCTTCTTTTAAGAGATTAGCAACCATTTCACCTTGTATATGACCACCACCGTCCAAGTCGCTACCTATATACAAAGTATTGTGTCCTTTATAATCAAAATCCCTATCTTCTTTATTGAAGAAAATTACAGGTACATTAGCCGCATCACATTTTTTTACAACATCATCAGTAGCTTTTGGATCTACAAGATTTACAATAAGTAAATCAGGTTTTTCAACCAATGCTGCCTCTATTTTTGTTGTTTGGTTAGCTTGATCTTTTCCATCACCTTTAATAAATCTATCTGTGTTTAAAGCTCCACTTGATTGATTTTGCATTGCTGTTGCAACTGTATTAATAAACGCATCAGTATCACTATACAAAACTACTTGAACAGTCCCATCTAAAGTTTTATTAGGAAAATTCTCAACAGTATCGTCATTTATATCAAACTCAGTATAAGGTAATCGTACCTTATTAGGTTTTGCTTTATAATTGTATTCGTCAACTCCAACAGTTACATCTACATCTTTATATTTATCACCATTCCATTTTGTATTTTCAAGAGAATCAATAATATTTATAGTAGGATCGTCTTTTCTAGCTGACAAGAAATTAGACGCTATATCCAAGATTGCGTCAGCCATACCTGCAACTTCTTGTTTTACAGTCCCATACATCTTACCATTTTTTATAGCTTCTACAGCAGGAGTAGTAGCATCCACACCTATAATTGGAATACCGCTTGCTTGATCTCCCAATGCTGCCACAGCCCCTAATGCCATATCATCATTATTTGAGATAATAATATTGTAAGGTGCACCAGCATCTTTGCCTGTGCATGCTACAAGTGTAGCCATAGCAAATACAATTAACACTACACTTAGTGCTAATGTGATTATTTTTTTTCTTGTTGTCATCATATATCAACAACTCCTTTTTGTTATTTTATTAGATAAATTGTATTTTATAGTATTGGAGTAATTATTTGCAAATGATACTAATACTATAATCGTTTAATATCTAAATCCCACCATAAATTATATTATTTATAACGCTTTCCAAATACTCTTGCTTGCCACTTTGTACATCAATACTCTTCAAATCTCTAGCATATTTTGCAAGAGTTGCCAAATCAATCTTGTTGTCTACAATTTGTTTGCCAATACCCGTAGTATAGCTAGCATAACGAGTTTTGAGATTGTTGTCTATTCTACCGTCTTTGATTATTTTGTCAGCTGCTAGCAATCCCAAAGCATATGTGTCCATACCCAAAATATAGGCAATGTACAAATCTTCTATAGTATTGGACTGTCTACGACATTTTGCATCAAAGTTGAGACCACCGTTGGTAAAGCCACCTGCTCTAATTATGTCTAAACAAACATAGGTAGAAGTCAAAACATCTTTAGGAAAACAATCAGTATCCCAACCCAACAAATAATCACCCTCATTGGCATCTATACTGCCAAACATACCATTGATACGAGCAAGTGCTAGTTCGTGTTCAAATGTATGTCCTGCTAGTGTTGCGTGATTGCCTTCTATATTGAGTTTGAAGTCTTTGTCCAAACCATATTGTCTCAAGAATCCTATACATGTTGCTACATCAAAATCATACTGATGTTTGGTAGGTTCTTTGGGTTTGGGTTCTATATAAAAGTCACCATTAAAGCCATTGGCTCTAGCATAATCCCTAGCCATAGTCAAGAATTTGGCTAAATTGTCCAACTCTAATTTGAGATTTGTATTGAGTAATGAGTCATATCCTTCTCTTCCACCCCAAAATACATATCCAGTGCCACCTAGCAATATTGTGCAATCTATTGCAGTTTTGACTTTGGCTGCTGCTATTGCAAATACATCGGCATTTGGACTAGTTGCCGCCCCTGACATAAACATTTTTTCGCTAAAGTTGTTTGCTGTTCCCCACAATAGCTTGATACCTGATTCTTTTTGTTTGGACTTCAAGTACTCAGCCATGTGTTGTATGTTGTCCAATGTTTCAGTAAGGTTTTTGCCATGTGGTGCTATGTCGTTGTCATGAAAGCAATAGTAGTCTACACCCAAGTTTTTCATAAACTCAAAACCAAAATCTGCTTTAGCCTTAAAAATATCCATGGGAGCAGTTTTGCCAAAACTTTTATCTATAGTTCCCTCACCAAATATATCGGGAAGTCCACTACACAGTGTATGCCAATAAGACATTGCAAACTTAAGTTGTTCTCTCATTGTTTTGCCACCAACCACTTGAGTTGGATTGTAAAACTTAAAGCTCAACGGATTGGTACTCTTAGCACCCTCGTACTTGATAGTTCCTATATTAGACATAAAGCACTCCTAAATAAAACAGTTTACTGTCTCCAATACCAACATATTATACAACTTTATATACGATTTAACAAGACAAATCATATATAAATATAGACAAAAAGTTAGATATTTTAAATTTTTATAAAAAGTTGATCTTAGAGTTGTTGAAAAATTTTAGTTTTAATAAAGTAGTTTAATCTATTTATCAAATTAGTTGTAGATTTTTATTAATTATTAAATTTTTCCCACCATAATTTATAAGTCTTTAGGTTAAAGCAATCTTCTGTAGGTTTTTGTATATCAAAGTTTGGATTATCAAAATCTTTAATTGCATTATTAACTTTATATAAGGAAGATTTTATCATATTTTCTGTTGATGCGTGATAAAATTCATTGTAGCTTTCATCTTCTTCTATACCTTCTCTTATTCCATAATTTTGATAAAAAAACATATTATACTTGATAGTTCCTTTTGTATTATTTGCACCTGCAATGCCACCATTTTTGTACTCTACTTCTTTCTCTTTGATGATTTGTCCAAGATTATAATTGCCAACAACACAAGTATTGTTTTCTACTTGCCCCACAATGCCACCAACAAAGTTTGCTTTGTCTAAGTATTTAATATTCCCATTATTGTAGTTTCCTATTATTATACTATCAATATCACTACCAATCAATCCACCAACAATGTGGTTTCCGACAATATATCCATGATTGGTTGAAAATGCTATCGTACTATTACTAGATTGTCCTACTATTCCACCCACTTTTTCATCTCCTACAATACAAGCATTGTTGCTAGATTGAGTGATTGTGCCATCAATAAGTTTTCCTACAATGCCACCAACTTGATTTGCTTTGTCAGTAGAAATAGTTCCAACAACATCAACATTGCTTATTTTGCCTTTTGATATACTCGCCAATCCGCCAACAGATTGGGCAATATCACTTTTTATATTCACTTCAAGCTTTAGATTGGTTACAATGCCGTTGTTTCCTATTATTCCAAAAAGACCCAAAGGACTAGTTATGTTGCTAATAGTATTGTTGCCACCATCAAAATATCCAATAAATCCATCACTATCCATATAAAACAAACTTTCAAATTCATCAGGTAAGGATATAGATTTTGTTAGTACAAAATAGCTAGAACTAAAGCTAGGTATTTGCAACAAGTCATCTGCATAGTTGATTTTATATGGATTGTCTATAGTCCCATCACCCTTTAGATTTTCCCAATCTACAAAAAATTGTTTAGATTGAGATGAAACACAGAATTCATCTCCGATAGCTACAATGCTTATGCTAAAGCTATCTTTGTTGGTTATATTTGTGTAGTTATTTTGTGGCTCATCATTTTGTATTATGCCATTTATATAAATTTGATAGTATTCTGCTCCATCTATCTCATTCCATTGTATAGCAAATGTATTGCCTGTTTGAGTGTAGTTTAAATCTATTACTTCTTGCAAGAATACAATAAGTTGACTACTTGTGCCCGACTCTAAATATACACTATCAATAGATAATGGCAACAGTCTAGCATAAACTGTAGTGGTATCATGCAATGCATCAAGATTATTAGTACTAAAATTTTTGTTGTATATACTCCACTCTACAATACTGTATTCTGGAGCATCTATACTGACAATTCTAGTTGTCTTATCAAACTCAATAGTAGGATTTGCCAATTGTACTAGAGTAATTGAAGTGGTTACATAATCACTATCTATATAGTTGTTGCTTTCATGAATAGATGCAATGCTTATTTTGTGTGTAAGTTTAGTATCAAATTCATTTGGTAATCGCCATGACAATGTTTGATTATCCAATGTTTCAAAATGTTCATCATTGACCATTATGTCATAGCCATTGGCAAATTCTATGAGTTCCCACTCTACCACTCTACTATCTTTTTGATGACTAATTATAGGCTTGTCCAATTGATATGCTTCAATATCTATGCTAGATTTGATTATATCACTTTCTAATTTGTACAATCCAACCTCGTTGCCAATTAGTTTTACAACTATATTTACTTCTATGTCTGTCCCCATATCTACCGTAACAGTGTCAGCACTTATTATTTCAAAGTCTAGGTCTTTTATGTTTTTGTCTAGTTTTCCACCAGATACTTCTACAGTAGTATTTCCGTCATATATCTTATCTTCAGTTTCTATATCTACAACTGCAACTGTATAAGGCAATACTACAATTTCATTACTCAATGCTGTTATATCTTCATACTCATCATTGCCTTTCAAAAATGCTTCTATTTGAAATGTTCCTACTCCAACAAATTTTACTCTATTATTTTCTATTATTGCAACACTATCACTACCAACTATACTCAATTCTACATTGCCCTTTACACTACCCCCAGTTGCTTTTATTACAAATCCAGGATCTCCGTATATGTATTCCAAATCAAAATCATTAAATACCAACTCATCTTGTTCCTTTTTTTCAGTATCAATTGTATTTTCACCATCACCATTTCCACCTGTATCTGTTGATTCGTCCAAAATTTGTATTGTTTGGCTTACTGCTGTGACATCATTGTAGAGATAGTCACCCGGTCTTACTGCTTGTATTTTGAATTTACCTATATTCAAAAGTTTTATTTTTCCATTAGAATCAATTGAAGCTACGGGAGATGCTTGTACTAGATTCCATACTATATCATTTTTTGTACTACCGCCATGAGCTTCTACTTGCAAAAACTCATCTTGTAGATTTATACTATCTACAATACCATCAATAATAAGTTCTTTTTGAAGTCTTTTAGATGATTCATCATCTTCAATAATATTGTTGGCATTAGTGCAAGCAATAACTATGCATGATAGTGCAAATGCAATAAATATTAGGAATATAGACTTTTTGACTTTTGTAGACATATAATTCTCCTATGGTAATACAATTATACTTATTAGATAATAATACAAATGTTGTAAAAATACAACAACTAAAATAAAAATTTTTAGAGAATATAAATGTTAAATATTTAAAAAATTCAAATATTTCAAAATTTGTATTAAATAATTTAAAAATATTTTTCAAATGAATAAATATAGTTGTGTATACAGAAAAATATGGAAATAAAATTTTGTATATAGATAAATTTTTTGGTATTTTTTTACAAATTAAAAGTATATTCAAAATCAATTTTGGCAAAACAAATGTCTACCTTACATGACAAAGTAAGATAGACATTTCTAGTTATTGTTACAAGTTTATTTATACAACTTTTCCGTTGTTTCCATTAGTCCCACTTTTACCATCAATTCCAGAACCTCCATTTACAAAATTTGCATTATTAGCGTAACCGTCTTTTTCACCATTTACTACAACTCCAACTAACACTTTATTTCATATTGTCATTAAGCTCTATTCTACTAGCTTGTATATTCCCCATCAAGCCTTGCAAGTATTGTTCGGTATGATTAAATATCATATCAATATGCTGCTTTGTAGATAGTATTATTTGGTCGCACTTTTTGTTTGTATCGCTTATAATTTTTTGGCTTTCTATTTCAGCTCTGCGTTGTAGACTAGCTCTATCTAGCATGCTAGATATTCTACTCTCAGCTTCATTAATCATATTTTGAGCTATATTGTCAGCATTTTTTAGCAAATTTTCTTTGTCTTGTACAATGTTTTGTGCTTCTTGTAAAGACAATGGTAGATTTTGTTTGAGCTGTAGCACTAATTGCCAACATCTATCTATGTCTACTTTTTTACCAAATAGCCCTCGTTTGTCTTGCAATTCATATTCTAGTTGTCCTAGTATTTTGAAGACAATATTTTGATTTTTGTTGTCTGCAGACTGTTCCATATTTATTGTTGTTAGTTTTTTTATTGCATGTTATTGTTGCCTATTTGGTTGATTATAGAAAGTACAGGCTTAGGCACATAGTCATGCAACTGGCAGTTGTGAAATTGCAATTGTTTGATTGTTGTGCTACTTATATGAACAAATTTGGGATCGCACATAAGATATACACACTCTATTGTATTTTTGGTTAATGATTTATATACTACTTGTAGAGATTTTTCTACTTCAAATTCTTGAATACTTCTTAAGCCTCTAAAAATAGTATTTATATTATTTAATTTACAATATTCTGTTAAAAGTCCATCAAAAAAAACTACCTTAATATTAGATAAATTTTGAGTAGATAAGTTTATCATATTTATTCTTTGCTCTACAGAATACAATGGTTGTTTTTGCTCATTTATTCCTATAGCAATATACAATTCATCTACAAGTTTGCTAGCTCTAGTGGCAATATCTAGATGTCCAAAACTAAATGGATCAAATGTACCTGGAAATATTCCTAATTTCAAATTGCTTTTGTGTTTCATATTTGAGATATAAGATGTAGCATTGTATTGCCACATTTATAAAGTTTGTGTTGTAGTAATAATTGTGATACAAAATCTTGCAATTTATTTTCTTTGTCTGTTTCTATTACTATATAGCCATTTTTGTTTAGTAATTGATAATTTATTATTATATCAACAGCCTTGTATTCTAGTTCTTTATTGTATGGCGGATCTAGTAGTATTAAGTCAAATTGTATATTATTGTTGTAAAAACTTTTTAAAGCCGTATCAAAATTTGTACAATAATATTGGCAGTCAAGTTTGAGTTTTGACAAATTTTGCTTCAACAATTCAATACTTTTTTTTGAGTTGTCTACAAAATAAATTTTTTTAGCGCCTCTACTTGCCGCCTCACAACCCAATGCCCCACTACCACAAAACAAGTCCAATACCTTAGCTCCACTTATAGCTCGCCTACTTTGTAAAATATTAAAAATAGTTTCTTTTATTCTATCAGTAGTAGGTCTAATGGTAACATCCTTTGGTCTTTCCAACTTTGTACCTTTGTATTTTCCAGCGATGATTCTCACATTATAAGTATAGAGTTGATAAATATAATTGTCAAGCTTTGATATAATTATTGTTGTATATAAATAGTTTTTATTCCTTTGATATTTGTAGCTGTCAATAACTGGTATGGTATTGTACCTGCATTTTTTGCTATTTTTTCTAACGAAAGATTTTGATTGCTTATTATCACTTTATTTCCTATAAGTATTTTGGGATTGACAATAGCAGTTACATCTATCATAAAAAAATCCATACATACATCACCAATTATTGGACAAATATTATTGTTGACTATGACATGCTTGTAGAACCCTCTCAACAGTCCCTGCCCATAACCTCCTTGCACAGTTGCTATTACACAGTCATTGTTTACTGTATGGTTGTTGTAACCTACTCTTTGCCCTTTAGTTACGAAATTTATTTGTATAATTTTACTGCTAATTTGCATTGCTTGCATCAATCCGTCATTAAAGCCATACAAAGCAATTCCACATCTAACCATATCCAAATTGTAGTGTTGATACTCATTAAGTCCATTAGAACTTATACAGTGCAATATAGGTTGAAGTACATCAAATACAATAGCACATTTTCTAAAATAATCATATTGCATTTTACAAAACTTTTTGTCCGAATAATCACAAAAGTGAGTGTAAATACCATGCAATTTTATATATTGATTATTAAATAAAAGTTTGATAGCAACTTTACATTCTTCTAGATTTAATCCCAACCTATTAAAACCGCTATTTATATTAATATCTATATTTATATTTGATTGGTTAGTATTTGTATAATTGTATATGTATTTTAAATCATCTAAATTATGTATAGTTTGAATAATTTTCAACTTAATAATATTATCCAATTGCTGTGGTACAAATGTCCCTATATTTATAATTGGATTATGTATATCTATTTTTTTCAACTCTTTTGCCTCATCTAGATTAGATATTGCAAAACAATCTACTATATTTTTAATAGATTTAGCAACTTGCTTAATTCCATGTCCATAAGCATTGCATTTTACTACTGCACACAATTTTGTTTTAGATTTTTGCTTTATTGCTTTAGCATTGGATTTAATATTGTCCAAATATATAGTCCTAACCATGTAATCAATATATGCAAAATACTTGATATGTGTTATCAAGTATTTTAATTCTATTATTAAATATGTTTGAATAATTAAAAAACAATAATTTTCAACAAAAATTCTATTATAAAAGTATACTAAAAAATTGCTATTTATTTTCAACATATACAATAATTATATCAATAAATATCAAAGTTGCTCATATTAAATTTTATCTAATGTTTTTTCATAATTATTATTGCTATTATACTACATATTACTATAAATAGGATGGTAGACACAATTATAATTATAGGCAACAACATTTCATTGTTGCTATATGGATTAGTTGTATCGCTATCAGTAGAACTGTGTTCTACTATGCTTCCATCTTTACTTTCTATGCCATTATTGACTGCTCGTACGAAATATTTAACATTTTTATAATTAATAGCACCATTATCAACATACAAGGTTTTAGACAATTCAGCTTCCAAATAATAAGCTTCATCATTTAAGGATTTATAAACTCTATACTCTGTAGCTTGTTGTGAATTATTCCAATTAAGTTGTAAATTATCACCTACTTCTGTCAATCTTAACCCTGTAATTTCTTCTACAATAGGTGGCGGTTGTATATTTTGAATAATATTTACTGTTATATCATTTGGTTGTATTAGTATATAATTAGACGCATTTATGCCTGTCAACTGTATATTGGTTGTTACTTCTTTGTTTTGTCCTACATCACTATTTTTCATTGTGCCATTTCCAAGTATAAAGTTAACATTGTCGTTGTCTTTTATTCCAACCAATCTTCCCCCCGTTAACTCAACTAAATTTGTCCCATTGTACTCACGAGATATTGCCTTTACATCAATAATTGTTATTTTTATTGATTGCTCAATTTCATCGTCTATTCTAACAAAATTAACTCCATTCCAACCTGCATTATTCCATTGACTATCACTCGCCCCTCCTTTGGGTAAGTGTAATGTTATTTTACTCTTATCTATTCCAGAAAAAACAGTAGAGTTGATTGATATTTCATCATTCATTATTTTTGTAAAAACTATATCTCTAAGCGATTCAGCATTCAAAAAAGCATAGTCTCCAATAGAATTGATATTGCTAGAAATTGTAATTTTTTTTATATTTTTATTGCCAGCAAAGCTATGTGGCAAAATCCTATTAGCTGTAGTAGGAATTACAACTTCTTGCATGCTAGGTTGAATAGCTCCAGGATTAGTATCTTTACCTTGATAAATCTCATTTGATATGAGTGATAGGCGTCTCAAAAGTTCGGATGCACATACCATACAATAAGGATTGGCTTGGCTCATCATGTGACAATTTTTATGAGGTATATAAAAATTTACACTCTGTCCAATTGGGTACACTCCAACTGATTCATATCCAATCCAATGAGACCATTTTATTGTATTTGAATTAGACTCAGATGATATATTTGGATGTTCATTATCAACTTGTCCACTAAAATATTCATCTGCCAAACTACCAAAAGAATGTCCAAACTCATGAGTTAACATACGCCTATAATTGTAATAAGCATCATCTAAATCTGACACAGAAGTCACTGCTATACCAACGGGTTCATCTTGTGTAGGCATCAATCCTGCTCCACCATAAGTATCAGAATTAGCTAAAACTCCTATCATTCGTCCATATGGAGTTGCTAGTTTCATCAAGTTTCTAGCTTTAGTCATTCCTTCAGGTGATATGAATAGCAATCTATCTGTAACGCTATCATAATAAAAAGAACTTCCAAAATAATTATCTACAATTTTATTTGATTCTCCTTTACCATAATCTTTGCTAACTCCAGATTGATTGCTAACTACTTGTATAGCATATACTGTAAAGTATTTACTAAACAAATTATATGGATAAAAGTTAGTAAGAAAATTTCCAAAACTTGTAGCTCTCTCAATAAACAAATCTTGTTGATTAGATGTATATCCATCACCCATCAAAACAATAACTATACTTTGTTCATCTGGTAACCCACTATTCAAAACGGCAGTTTTTTGAAAAGGCAAACTTTCTAGTGGAGTATAGTTTTTGTTAGATGGAGAATTTATTTCTAATTCTATATATCCATCTAATCCTATAGAGTGAATTTTATTGATATCTTGTTTAGTAAAATTGTCACTATGTATTTTAGTATTGCAATTAGTATCAACAAGTTTGTTAGTATTATTAATACAATAATCATTTTTTTTGCCTATCAAATCAACTGTGTTTACATTTGAAAAAATCATAGATATTGTACATGCTATTATAATCAATAATATTACTGTTGATATAAAATTTTTTTTTGTTTTCATATAAAATATTGAGATTTTAATTTGATTAAATATCCAACTTATTATTAGTGTTTGTTATTTTATTAATAACAACACAATACTGATAAAAAATTAGTAAAATATAGTTTTTAAGTTATATAAATACTCTATACTCTATACTCTATACTCTATACTCTATACTCTATACTCTATACTCTATAC
>WRGC01000010.1 GCA_009787385.1 Bacillota bacterium | reverse complement strand
AATGTTAATAATCTATCCCTATAATATTCATACTGCTTCCTACGCGCCTCTAGCTCTGCTGTTAGCTCTGCTGTTAGCTCTGTAAACTTGTCTAGTATACTTACTATAGATTGTTGGATCGGTAACGGTGGTAGCGGGAAATTCAAACTTTCCCACTTAGGTTTTGTAAGACCAAATCTTGTCAATCCTTGTGCTTTTTGATTGATTTGAGATTGTATTTGTTGACTTTCAAACAAATATCTAATAAATTCTGGATTTATTTTAGACTTATCAAACAACCTTATTCTTGCAATATGATAACTATATACCCCATCAACTATATCTTCTTTCGCTACTGCCGCCCGCCCAATTTCATTAAGTATCTCAGAGCTTGGCGTTATAAATATATCCCCAACCTTTATATTGCAATCCACAATCTGTCTCTCATTTGCTGTAACTTGCATTGTCAAAGTATTTTTGTACAAATATTTGTTGCGAAAAACATCAACAAAATTAAGCAACATAACTGCATTTTGCCCTTCAATACTTTTCTTATCTACACCATTGTTCTTAAATTCGGCAATCTCTCCCAACATTTTGTACTCAATACCATTAGGACAAAATTGTTTGATTAATTGGTCTATCTTATTCATTAGAACAAAATCCTTTGTAATATTGTAAAATTTGGTATAATTTGAAATACTTTAATGATTATTTTTTACAAAAATCTCAAGGGTGTTTGTCAAAATCATACTAATTTAGTTGCATTAAATTAAGTTATCTACAAAAAATATACAAAAAAACAGATTATACTCAATATAGCTAAATACAAACTAAACCACTTAAAGTCGGCTTTGGCTATCAACTTGAGCATTACTTTGATTGCCAAAAATCCACTTGCAAAGCTTGACATGCCACCAACTATTATTTGAGATATAGCAATATTGTCTAGCACTCCATCTCCCATAGCTTCTACCAAAGCTCCGCCCAATATGATAGGAATAGACATCAAAAAACTAAATATAGCTACAGCTTGTCTATTTGCACCTCGTGCTATTCCGCCTGTGATTGTACTACCGCTACGAGATATACCGGGGAATATTGCCACACCTTGAGCTAATCCCATACACACTGCAGTCTTGATATCTACTTCTTGTTTGCCTTTATCTCCTATTTTGTTAGAAAGCCATTGACACACAAGCAACATAATAGCAGTAAACATAAAAAAGAATGTCAAATACTTAGCGTCACCAAAAACTGTAGATATTGTACTACGCATACAAAAACCCAAGATTATAGCAGGTATACTTGCTATAGCAATTAGTATTGCTTGTCCAAACGGAGGTTTGAACAACTTTACTATAGGATTGTACATAGTTATCAATATAGCCAACAAACTACCCACATGCAACATCAAGTCAAAAAATATATAGTCACCCGTTATTCCCATAATATCCCGTACCAACAACAAGTGTCCACTACTACTCACTGGTAAAAATTCTGTCAACCCCTGTACTATACCCAAAATAAAGGCTTGAAAAATATCCATACCTATTTTATATTAATATATTTTTAAAAAAATGTCAATTTATTATTGACATTCATCAAATTTGTGAGTATAAAAATAAAGTCTATCAAGATGGAAAGGAAGTAACCACTTAAATAAATAAAATTAACCATAAAGCGTTCGGGGGTTTGGGGGGATTCGCAACCCCCCAAATGCTTTTTTGGTTCTTTTTTGGCGTCAAAAAAGAATATCATTGGTTTTGTTGATTGTTTGTATTTGTTGTTAATAATAGCCGTTACTCTCTCTCAACTTTGTTAGCACAAAAATCAAATAACAAAAAAAGCAAGATTGACAAATACCAATCTTGCTTTTAAAATTTGTATCAATATCAACTAATTGAGTTGAATTGGATTTCCATAATATGCGTTTTTGTATATTTCTTCTATATCAGTTATCAATGGATATCTAGGATTTGCCGTAGTACATTGGTCTTCAAATGCATTTTCTGCCATTGTTCTTACCTTTGCCAAGAATAGTTTTTCGTCTACGCCACACTCTTTGATACTAGAAGGCATATTTAGTGATTTCATTAGCTTTTGTATTTCTTTTATCAAAACCTGAATCTTTTGCACATCAGTACCTGTAGCTCCAAACAACTTAGCGGCAATTTGGGCGTATCTCTTGTCTGCTATAAATTCGCCATATTTAGGGAAAATAGTAAACTTGTCTGGCTTGCTTCCATTGTAAGCTATAATATAAGGCAAAAGTATTGCATTTGCTCTACCGTGTGAAATGTGGAACTCACCACCCAATTTGTGTGCCAAAGAGTGATTGATACCAAGAAAGGCATTGGTAAACGCCATACCAGCTATTGCACTAGCATTGTGCATTTTTTCTCTAGAAACAGAGTCACCTTTTTCGTAGCTATTTAACAAATTTTCAAAAACTAATTCTATAGATTTGAAAGCCAAACCATCAGTATAGTCACTTGCCAATACAGATACAAATGCCTCTATAGCATGAGTAAGAACATCCATACCCGTATCACCAACAATAACCTTAGGCAAAGATGAAACAAATTGTGGGTCTATAATTGCCACATCGGGAGTAAGTTCGTAATCAGCTAATGGATACTTTATATTGCCATTTTTCTTGTCAGTTATAACACTAAATGCAGTAACTTCGCTACCTGTACCACTAGTAGTAGGAACAGCCACAAATTGTGCCTTTTTCCCTAAATTAGGAAAAGCAAAAGAGCGTTTACGAATATCCAAAAATTTGAGCTTTAAACCATCAAAATCAGTATCTTCATTTTCGTAAAACAACCACATACCTTTAGCGGCATCTATAGCACTTCCGCCACCTATTGCAATAATAACATCAGGGTCAAAATTTTTCATCATTTGAACACCGTTCATTATTGTTTCTACACTAGGGTCAGGTTCTACTGCACTAAATATCTCTGCATGAACTCTGTCACGGCGTTTTCTCAAATAATACAGTGCCTTATCTACATAGCCAAGCTTGAGAATACCAGGGTCAGTTACTATAAATGCTCGCTTGATATTTGGCATTTTTTCTAAGTACTGTATTGCACCATTTTCAAAATACATCTTTGGTGGAATCTTAAACCACTGCATGTTTGTTCTCCTCTTAGCAATTCGCTTTTTGTTGATGAGATTTATAGAACTTACATTTGCTGTTGTAGAGTTTCTACCATAACTACCACAACCCAAAGTGAGAGATGGTGTATTTGTATTGTATAGGTCTCCTACAGCACCTTGTGATGACGGTGAGTTGACTATAACTCTACCTACCTTGCATTCTTGACCGTACTTTACACACAACTCTTCATCATTACTGTGTATAACAGCACTATGCCCCAAACCACCCAAATCCAATATTCTATTAGCATAATCAAAACCTTGCTTGTCATCTTTGACTACAAAGTATGCCAACACAGGCATGAGAGTTTCAAAGCACAGTGGATATTTAGTACTAGGCTCTGGTGTCTTGGACAACAATATCTTGGTCTTTGATGGTACTTTGATACCTGATTGTTCGGCTATCCATTCGGCAGTTTGACCTACTGCTTTGGGATTGATGCTACCTTTTATTTTGTCTACCAAAAATTCTTCCAATTTTTTGGTTTCATCAGCATTCAAAAAGTAACAATTGTTGGCTTTCATGTACTTTTCAAAATCTTTAGAAATAACTTCATCTACAATTACACTCTGCTCACTAGCACATATCATACCATTGTCAAAAGTCTTGCTTATCATCAAGTCTGTACATGCTCTACCCAAATCTACATTCTTGTTGATATAGCACGGAACATTTCCCGCTCCAACACCCAAAGCAGGCTTGCCTGCACTGTATGCTGCTTTGACCAATCCTGGACCACCTGTAGCCAAAATAAGAGAAACTCCTGTATGATTCATCAACTCACTTGTAGCTTCTATAGATGGTTGAGTTATCCATTGTATACAGTATTCGGGAGCACCAGCCTTTATGGCTGCATCACGCAAAATTTTTGCAGCTTCTACACTACAAGCTTGGGCAGATGGGTGAAATGCGAATATAATTGGATTGCGAGTCTTGACACTAATTATACTCTTAAAACAAGTAGTAGAAGTTGGGTTGGTTACAGGTGTCACACCTGCTACAATTCCTACGGGTTCTGCAATTTCTACAAACCCCTCTTGCTCATTGTCTTCTACTACACCAACGGTCTTGATTTTTTTGATATGATGGTAGATATACTCTGTAGCAAACAAATTCTTAATAACCTTATCTTCTACAATACCTCGCCCTGTCTCTTGTACTGCATGCATTGCAAGAGACATGTGATTGGCAACACCCGATAAAGTCATTGCTTTTACAATTTTATCAACTTGTTCTTGCGTCATTTGCATGTACGCCTTGAGTGCGAGTTCTGCATTTGATACCAATTTATCAATTTCTTTCACACTCTTATCAGTTTTTTCCAAAACCTTTGTCTCAGCCATAAATTCTCCTTATTGTTGCTAAGTGTAAATATTTTATACATACACTAGACTACTAATATATACAAATCAAATTAAGTTGGATTACTTAATTTAATAACATAAAAAACTTATTGGTTTAATACACAAATACACTTCTATGACATCCAACAAAACAAATTACTAATATAGTATAACACTAAATTTACATTATAGCAACAATAAGATATACAAATTTTAATAATAGGAATTGGTACTAAATAACAAACTATACACAATTTGCATATGGATTGTTATTGTTTTATCTATACAATATAAAAAATATCCACACTGATTAATTTGCAGTGTAGATATTTTTTATAATTTAATATATTTGTTGTTTCATTCCATTTATACATACTATCTTTTTAATCTACTACCAATTCTTTTCTCAACTTTTTCATTATCTTACTTTCCAATCTAGATATTTGTACTTGACTTACTTTTAAGACACTCGCTACTTCAGCTTGGGTTTTGTCTCTAAAAAACCTAAGAATAACAATCTTTTGCTCTCTTTCACTTAGTCCACTTATTAAGTCTTTTAAAATAATTCTATCTACTGATTGAGATGCTTGTGGACAAGCTAATGTATCTATAGCACCCATGCCATCTTCATCTCTGTCTCCATATATGGACACTGGCATTTTTCCACTATCCATAGCAAAAACTACATCTTGAGGATCTATTTCAAACTGCTTAGCTATAAGTTCTATTTTGGGACTATCACTGTGAGCTTTTTTGTATTCTTCTACAAATCTAGCTATGCGTATTGACAGTGACTTGGTTTGCCTACTAACTTTGATAAAACCATCATCTCTCAAAAATCTCTTAACTTCTCCCGCTATCATAGGAACAGCATAAGTACTAAATTTGACACCAAAATCCTTATCAAAATTGGTTATAGCTTTCAAAAAACCTATACAACCCAATTGATACAAATCATCATACTCTACTCCCTTATTTTTAAAGCGTCGTATAACACTCTTTATCAATGGTGAATTGTGTTGCAAAAGTTGTTCCTTAGCTAAGTTGTCACCCAATTTTGCACTTACTAATAGAGATAATACTTGTGCTTGCTCTAGCATAGCTTGTACCTCCTTATTTAAGCACTTTGGTCAACTCAACTGTTGTACCATTTTTGTCACTAATTATATTAACAGTATCCATATAACTTTCCATAACAACAAAACCCATACCACTGCGTTCTAGTTCTGGCTTGGTTGTATAAAAAGGTTGCTTGGCTTGATTAATGTCTGCAATTCCATTGCCTTGATCACTCACCGTGATATGTACAGTGTTAGCCGAAATTCTAGTTGATACAGTAATACTCAAATTTGGATTGTTGTCACAACCATGTATAATAGCATTGTTGATTGCCTCGCTCAATGCCGTCTTTATATCGTTAAGCTGATCAACTGTTGGGTCTAACTGAGTACAAAATGCCGCAACACTACTACGCAAAAAACTTTCGTTGATAGGCAAAGCTTGCACACTAATACTCATATAATTAATTGGTTGTATATTGTTTTCTAGTTTCATTTTATCTCCTGTTTTGTTGCAACGCAATCTTTGGTAAGATTTGTTTTGAATATTACAATTAATACAAAATAGATGCTCTTAAATCAAAATTTTTGACTAACAACTATAATGTTAGCTAATTTTGGGCATTATGTTGTATACTCCACTCAATTGCAATAATTTGTCCACTTGACTAGATGGTGAAGAAATATAAGCATTGCAACCTCTAGTCTTAAGCTTTTTGTACCTTCCCAATAGCACACCTATGCCTGTACTATCCATAAAAGAAAGATCCTGTAGTTGCAAAACTACTTGTTGCCATCCATCAGTACTAATCATACTATCCATATAGTTGCGAGTTATGTTGGCTGTATATTCGTCCAACTCGCCATTCAACTGTATAAATAGTGTATTATCTTTTATAAAATGTAAGATTTTCACACAACTATTATATACTATTTTGAATAGCAAATTTTGAAAACTTTTGTCACATTTAAAGCAAAAATGTAATAAAAAAACACCAAGGAAGTTTGCCTTGATATTTTGTATTTATAACAAACATATAAAGTAAATTGATACAACAAATCAATCCCTATTCCTAATACAATCTACGCCCAAATACTTTTGCAATACTTTAGGTACAAATACGCTTCCATCTGCATTTTGAAAATTTTCTAAAATTGCGGCAACTGTCCTACCAACTGCCAAGCCACTACCGTTGAGAGTGTGTGCAAAATGAACTTTGTTTTCTTCTCTAAATCTAATATTTGCTCGCCTTGCCTGAAAATCAACAAAGTTGCTACAAGATGAAATTTCTACAAATCTATCATAACTAGGCATCCATACTTCTATATCATAAGTCTTGCAACTACTAAACCCCAAATCACCACTACACAAAGCAACTACTCTATATGGCAATTCCAACAATTGCAATATTTTCTGAGCATCGTTGCAAAGCTTCTCCAATTGTTGCATACTATCTTGCGGTTTAACTATTTTAACCAATTCTATTTTATTAAACTGGTGTTGTCTAATTAGTCCTCTAGTATCTCTACCTGCACTTCCACCTTCTTTTCTAAAGCAAGCACTATAAGCACAATAATTCAATGGCAAACTAGCAACTATCTCTTGCTTATGCAAATTGGTTACAGAGACTTCTGCAGTTGGGATTAAATAATAATTGGTATCCACAACTCTATACATATCCTCTTCAAACTTAGGCAACTGACCAGTACCCATCATGCTATCAGAGTTAACCATAAATGGTGCAAATATCTCTGTATATCCATTGGCAGAGTGAGTATCCAACATAAAATTGATAAGACTGCGTTCTAGTTTTGCCCCCAATCCCTTATATACACAAAATCTACTACCCGTGATACTAGCCGCTCTCTCTTGATCCAAAATATCCAAATTGAGACCTATTTCCCAATGTGGTTTGATATCAAAATCAAACTTTGGGACTTGTCCATGCTTTAATATTTCTACATTGTCAGCTTCTGTTTTTCCAATTGGAACACTCTCATGTACAATATTAGGAATATATGCAAGTTTTGTTTTTAAATCAGTTTCCAACTCGGATACTTGTCCGTCCAAAATCTTTATTTTTTCTTTATGTTGAGATATCTCTATTTGCAAATTACTAGTATCTTTGCCAATCTTTTTGAGTTTAGCAAATTCACTACTACTCTTGTTGACAAATGCCTTTAGTTCTTCCACTTGCTTTAAAGCGATTCGCAAATCATTATAGCATTTCACAACACTATCCAAATCCACAATAGTATTGCGGTTGCTCATTGCAAGTTTTGTTGCATCTAAATTTTCTATAATATATTTTATATCTAACATTTGCAAATCTCCAAAATGACTTTTTGATGCAAATATTATAACACTTAAATAAAAATCGGGCAAGTATTATTTTGATAAGAGAAAATACATTTAAACAACCCAGTGCGACTTATTGTTGCACTGGGCTTTTTTGTATTTAATAATAAATTGCTTTGACAAAATATCTGTCAAATCT
Source organism: Bacillota bacterium (assembly GCA_009787385.1). GTDB lineage: Bacteria > Bacillota > Clostridia > Christensenellales > Pumilibacteraceae > WRGC01. The sequence goes on along the minus strand of WRGC01000010.1, from coordinate 46,221 downwards.
TAACTTGTTGTATTCGTCTTGAAATGCCATATCCTTGCATCTAACTTGAATATTGAAGTGTAATTTGTCAACTGACATAAATTGCTTTTTATTTAAAGCCTTAGCAGGTACTAAAAAAACATTGATTTGTCGCTTGACGCTATCATTGAATATAAGCACCCAATCTTGTTTTAAATAATCCATAGGAACTGTAGCAAAATATTTGTTGAGTGACTTATTTTCTAACAAGAAACTTATATTAGCACCGTGTCCTATTTTCTCATTGAGAACCAATCTCACAGCAGTTTGTCTTTGTATTATTCCATTATCTAATTGAGATTGTGTTTTGTGTTGTTGTATAGTATTGGATACAATAGCACTACTTACTCTATCTATAGGTGGGCGTGGTTGCATTGGTTGACGCATTGGATTGATAGGAACTGTAGCAACAGCATTGTTGTTTTGCATAGTATCCATTCTTGTCAACCAATCACTAGTGCCAACTTTATTGGCAAGCACACTAATCTTAACAGTTTTGCTAATTTGCTCCCATTGATGAAGATCTATAGTTTTGGATAAATGCACACGCAATATTTCGTATAGAAGTTCGGGCGTGATGTCTGCAATAACTTTTGACAAGTCTACATTAGGTTTTGGTTTTACAATTATATAGTCTGCTATTTGTTGGTGGTCAAAAGTATTTTTTTTGAATGCACTTACCCACCAAGTCCCAATTGGATTGCTTTGTGTTATTTCAATTTCTTTAAAATCAAAAGCTTTTTTGTCATTATTATAGCAATATACATAAATAGACTTGCCAATCAACACTCCAAGTGTCAATTGACTTTCTAATAGTACCTGCAAAAAATAATTCTGTGCAATTTTAAAATCTTCGGGTTTGCAAAAACTAATTCTACATGTTGCCATTTTGTTGTGCATCAACAAAAAATCAATAGAATTAGATCCATAACTCATATGATTGGGGGCTATTGTCTTGACAAAATCTTCCCCATTGGTATTGTAACCCAAAATCTTATTAAAAATACTTTCCCATATGTTTTGCACTACTCCGTCGCCAACATTATTTCCTAGCTTGCTATAAATGCCGACGATTACATTAAAAAACTCTTGATCAGTCATTAGTAATAATTAAATTTGATTTATATAAATGTGTACACAATCTACAATGCAAACATTATATAAACAATAATACATTATAATTATACACAATATCTGTTGTTTTGTCAAGTTATTTTGTGTATTTATTTACAAATTGTTAATAATAATTCAAACTAGTCAATATTTTAATAGTGTAAAATATTGTATGAAAAGTAACATATAGAATAAAATCAACATTAAAGCATTCGGGAGTTTTGGAATTCGCAAGCACCCCCAATAGCTTTTTTGATTCTTTTTTGGCATCAAAAAAAATTTTTGTTGGTTTTATTGATTGCTTGTTTCTTATTGTTAATAATAACTTATTGTACATTCTCAATATTTAACTAGTTCATAAAATACACAATTGTTATTTTATTTTTAAATTTTTCCAAATGACTGTTGTATACCATTTACTAATGCCTTGGCAATTTGTGTTTGGTACTCATCTGTTATCAACAAAGCTTCTTCTTCAGGGGTACTCAAAAAACCACACTCAACCAATACAGATGCAAACTCTGTACAATTGATAATATAAAAATCTCCCTTTTTTGCAACTCTGTCACTTTCAGGCAAGCTAGAATTGAGTGTAGCCTGAATATTGCGTGCTATAAGTTGACTAGGACTGTTGGATTGAGTACATCCTATACTATAAAATACTTGAGCTCCTCTTTCTGGACTGCGACTAAAACTATTGTGATGTATACTGACAACCAAGGTAGGTCTAGCTTGATTGATTATATTCTCTCTTGCACGCAAATCTCTCATCTTGCGACCTCGCTTTAGACTACCATACAACCCATCTTCTGTCTCTCTAGTCATCACCACAGTGTATCCATCATCAGTTAGAAATTTTTGCAATTTTTGAGAAACCAACAAATTCAAATCTGACTCCTTTACTTTGGTAGTTTTGCCTACCACACCACCATCTATCCCCCCATGCCCTGCATCTATGACAATTGTAATATTGGGTGTACTAGCTCTTGCAACTATATTGTTGGATATAGCATTTGACAACGACAATACCACAAGAGACAACAGTATACACACTACTATCAACTTAAAAATATTGTATTTATAAAAAAATTTATTCATAACTTTATTTTGTATCACTGTGTCAACTCCAAAGAATAACCTCACCCTGCAACCATTTGTCAATCCACAACTTGATATCTTGATTAGAATGTCTTTTGAATGCTTTGACAAAGTCATCAGGACTAGCAATACTATAGGCATTGGATTGAAAATAATCATTTATACTTTCAAAAAAAATCTTGTCACCCAACAAATCTCTCAAACAATCCATCATAATATTTCCCTTAGCATAAACCATAGCTACATATTCTAGATTACTATCAAATTTGTCTAGTGATTTCTCCATAATTGTAGGCTTTTTTGTGTTGCCATACATATCACCAAATATACTTAGAGTAGTGATAGAACGCCCTATTTTGTCTCTCCTATTTATACCATATTCGGGATGATATTCATAAAATACTGTTGTACTATATTCTGCCATAGATTCATCTAGCCAAGCATGCTCTACTTGATTGTTGCCAACTATGTTGTACCACCACTGGTGTGCAATTTCATGCACTATAGCCTCATTGTATCTATCTTGTCTAAGTGTATCAGATATCATTGCCAAACTAGAATACTCCATTCCCCCATATACAAAACCTGTCTGTGCTACACTCAACTGACTATAGGGATATTTGCCAAACTTGTTATTGAAAAATATCAATGCCTTTTTGGCAATTTCAAATGACGCATTTGCATTTTTGTCATTGTAGTATGCATATACCAATTTGGTTTTTCCTACATTTTCAAATTTTTTTTGAAAACTTTTGGATAGTACAATAGCAAACTCTCTTATGTTGTTTGCATTACTCTCAAATGTCTTGGTATTGTCTAGATTTACATTACTCTTATAGTCACCCGAACTCACCATATCGTACCCAAGTTCAGTAGTAATCAAAACTTGAAAATTTGCCATTTGATTGACAAAAGGGTCACCTACAAAATAGTATGGGTCATTCAAATACTTGCCATCTTGCACTACTACAAGGCTAGGATACCACTGTCCTAGGTTGATTGTATTGTTGGTTATACCCATTCTAAACCTAATTTTGGGCAAGTGTAGTACAAAGTCTATATCTATCAACACTACATCATTTGGTTGAAGTGTTGTAGGGACAGACAGGATATTGTTGTCTATACCTTGTATAGTGTGTGCAACTTGTGTATTATTAACTCTAACACTTTCTATATCTATACTACCATAACTCTCTCCATCTATCCAAGCATTGGCAATTTCGTTGCTAGCAATTGCAGGATACTTTGCCCCCAACCTATATGCATTAGGATATAGGTTGAACAACACATAGTCCAAGCTCTCTTGAGTGTTGTTGACAAGTTGTACAGTCTGATTGGCTACAATACTATCTCCTTGCAGTGTAGCTCGTATAGTATACTGTGGTAGTGTTGCATTTACACTGTCACTAGCACAACCAACAAACACCCCAATAATCAACAATCCTATAGCAAAAATACAAAGTGAGTATATTTTTTTTAGCATAAGTTTCCCCTTTTTATACAATGAGAGTGTACAACGAGTGAATATTAACAATCAACAAAACCAGCGTTTTTCTTTTTTGACGCTCAAAAAGAATCAAAAAAGCTTTTGGGGGGTTGCGAATCCCCCCAAACCCACAAACGCTTTATGGTTGTTTTTATTTAAGTTGTTACTTCCTCCATCTTAATGCACTCTATTTGTATGCTCATAATACAATCAACTACACAAATTGCTGATTAGTCTTGGCTATTTTGTTGAAATAAAAACTTGTCAATTGTAAAATAAAAAGCAACAATTGATATAAATAAGTTTGTTTTGATATTCTCTTTTATTGTAAAATTGTATATTACTGTCAAAATAAAAATAACTCTTACATTATATTAATACAATGTAAGAGTTATGCTGTTTTGTTATTCAAATATCTACTTGCTAGATCTACTATACACAATCATAAAAAATCTCAAAAATTCCATATACAACCATATAAGTGTAACTATGAGTCCAAATGCTGCCGTCCACTCATAATCTTTGTGCAAACCCTGCTTGACTATTGCATCTACTCTAGATAAGTCTAGCAATATTACCATACTAGCAAGCAATACAGCAATACCTGATATTATTAGTGCAAATATACTGTCACCAAACAATGTCTCTCTAGCCGCTTGGTTGAACATCGCAACTAGCGTAGTCACAATACTAAATACCAAAAATGATATCAAAAATCCCAATATAAAAGTCTGCATTTTTATGCCTACTTTGATTATACCACTAGAATACAATACAACCAATACCCCAAATACACCCATTGTAGATAGCAGTGCCATCATAGCCGCACCAGGGAAATAAGCTTCTATCAATGCCGATACCGCCCCCACAACAACGCCTTGCAACACGCAATACATAGATCCAAACATAGGCACAAGCCTAGGCATTATGATAGCTAGCATAGCACACACAAACGCCAAAATAGCTGACAAAGGCAATACCCAATATACAAAATCAGTTGTGGCATTGTTGAGCAACAGTATTGCAAACACAATAGCACTAGCCAATGTGACAATAGCCATGTATAGAGTCTTTAGTCCAACACCTTTGTATGATGCTCTGTCACCTGTAGCAACAAATTCTTGTTTTTCTAAGCCGCCAATTACATAATTAGAAGACCTATATCTCATCATAATTTTATTCCTCCTATCATTTGAATTGTAATACTATTATAGTATATCACAACGGTGTATTTTATGCAACTCTTTTTTGTTTTGAAGATAGATACCACATTGCCACAACTACACAACTCAGTACAGTACTCAAGCATACATTGATAGCTACACCTATACCCACACCACCATTGAGAGCAATATTGATAAGTCCCATAGCTACGGCACTCAATACAACACAAAGCAATGACATGACAATACAACACCCAACCAATGCCCTATATTCAAACATTCTGTAGTTGCGTACAATATGGACACCAAATATCATAGTCAAGAATACACTCATGACCAATACCATAAAACACAAGGTAGGTATAAGACTATTGGAAGCCCCAAAATCTATATCTACACTCTTTAGTCCACTGACAGTACTCACCCCACCATAAACACTTCTAAACTCCAAAAATGGCAAAACAAATGTCCCCACAAGCCCCAAGCTTAGCAACATTGCTAGCCACGAAAGTACCTTGTACACAGCTTGAGTGACATCTACATACTCTATTGTTATGGTAGGATTGGGTACTACTGTAGCCATATCCATTGTAGGATTGGCAATAACAGTGTCAGCACTTGTCTCCATATTGTATTGCAACTTGTTGTCAGTACTACCATTCTCACTTCCACAGTGCGGACAACTATTGCTATAGTACACAACTCCACAATTTTGGCATTGATTGTCATTTGACATACATTAATCCTCTCTACAATATTTTGGACAATATCAATCAAAATAATACATTCTAATGCTATACTCACTACTATGAGTACCAATTGTGATTGCACTAATTGAATAAGTCAATAGGAATGTACAAAGCGTGTGCAAGTATGGTGCATTAAGATGTAAGATATCAAATAAAATCAACCTTAAAGCGTTCAAGGAGTTGGGGGGATTCCACAATATCTTTTTTTGGTTCTTTTTTGGCGTCAAAAAATAATAATGTTTGTCTTGTTGATTGTTTGTATCTTATTGTAATAAGCACTCGTTGTACATTTCACATTACAATACACAAAGTTGTGCTTGATACAAAATATCAACAAAAAAGACTGTCTTATAGATAGATATCTACAAGACAATCTTTGTATATATTCACATACTTAATGTTACAATACTCTTTGATATTAATTTTGTACAACAATAACTATTGTTGGACTATACCATAGGTCCACTAGCTTGCTTAGTTTTGCCACCACTTACACTAGTTTGAAGTGAATTTAGTTTTAGTCTAGTCAATGCTCCTGCAATACCTGCTACTGTAGCACCTATACCTGCTATCAATAGCAAGAGTGTACCTATACCGCTACCACCTTCAAATAAGATCAAATCAGTAATTATCTCTTTAGCTACGAAAGCTGATACACTACTAAAGACAAGAATAGCAAACACTAGTGATAATACTGCCAATACAGCATAGGCAATCGCCACAGGTGTTTTGTTCATAAAACCAAGAGCAGGAACAACCATTGCTGCCAACTTGATTAATGACAAAACTAGCGTCACACCAAAGCAAATCATACTCAACATAGCCATAGTACCAATACTAGCACCAGCATCACCCATATAATCAAATCCTATACTACCCATACCTGTTATTGTTTGGTCTCCAGAAGTAGTGAAACCGCTAAAAAAAGGCATAAACATAGATACAAGACCTATTATTGTAGATAGAGCTAGCAATGCTAAAGCTATAGTTTCTGCCAATCTCCACCTATTGGATCTAGTCATATTTCCAAAGTCACTAGCCCTGTCTTTGGCTACTAGGTGACTTGAATACTTGGATTGAACTGCATTTGATTTTTCAAAACCATCTATAGTTTTGTCTTTGACCTTTGGGCCTGTACCTTTTTGTTCCATTGCTGCACTTCTGTTGAGATGTGCAGTACTGCTACTAGGACCTGCCTTGTTGACTGCGGCGGGATTGATTCCACCTAGACTCAAGGACTTTTTGCAAGTCGGGCAATAATTGCCTTTGACTTCGTTGTTGCATCCCGGACAAGTCATATTTTGATTAGTCTCCTTAATTTTTTATTTAAGCTTCGTCCTGTGTGATTACACATAGACTTATGCAAATTTGCTTTGACAGTCAAATACTTTACAAGCGATGATTTATTGTTTACTGTCAAAACAATAAATATAAGGGATTTGATTTTGATTGTAAGTCACGAGAGCAATTACGCTGGATTGACGCATACACTCCCCGACTTGTGTCCAATCAATTTTGTTTATTCAATACTTTTGATTATTTTAGGATTAGAATTTGCTACCTGATGATTGTTTTTTCTTCAATACAAAGAACACAACTCCACCAACCGCTGCAAGACCTACAACTACCAACACTATGATTAGTACCATATTTGGTCCTTCAGGTGCAGCATCCTCTCCACCTACTGTGAATGTTACAGATATTGTAACTTCTTCATAGTTGTCTACACTATAGTTGGTTTCACTGTCATTGCTTACCTTACCACCTACTACTATTTCCTTAGTCAATTTCTCACCTTTTGTTGCAACAATAGCTTCGTCTGGATTTTTCCATGCTAGACCTTGTGGCAAATCTATATCGCCTAGTTTAGCTTTAGTAACAACTTGACTAGATCTATCCAAGAAAGTTGAAAGTCTAGTTGATATAGCCTCCTGTCCTTTTATATCTCTAACGGCTTTGCTTACTATTACTTTGATAGTACCTTTTGCTGTAGTATATTGATCACTATTTGGTGTAAACACAACATTGATTGTATTACCAGTGCTAGTCACATCGCCTACAGTCTTGTCCTTATCTTCGTCTGCAATTGCAATTTGACCATCAGACAATGAACTATTTATATTAGCCAACTGCCCTCTTAGATCACTTACTTTGTCGCCAAATATGGCTGTCAACACTGCTGGATTGCCATCTGCATCATTAATATTAGGGAATGTACTCTCTTTTTGAGCTACTATTACTGTAGCTTCCACAATTTGGACTGTACTCTTTCCAGTAAATTGGACCTCTACTTTATGTTCTCCTACTGTAGGAACTTCAGTAATATCAGTATCTAATAAAGAAATTTTAACTATCTCGTCGTCAGGATGGCTTACATCTACACCCATACTTGGGTTATCTGCAAGAATTTTTTCCCAAGTTACTCCATATACCACATTGATTGGAGTAGCATCACCTAGACCCAAACCACCTTCTGTGTCAATAGTAAAAGTTACAGTAAATCTATTCAAATACTCATTCCAATTGTCATCTTCTATAACAAGTTTAACTGATACTGTTTGTTGACCTGGAACTATTTGTTGATCTTCTACAAATTCAAAGTGTGCTTTGTTTGGTGTTAAACCACCAACTTCATTAAATTCTGGTGTTTTTGTAAGCTTGTCATTATGCTTGCTCAAATCATCACCTATATCCCCAGCAACAAGTCCTGATGAGTCAAATGCTGGATTAGTTTTAATACTTGCATCACCCTTAGCAACTTCAATCTCTACTTCTAGAGTATGTCCTGCATCATCTGTTAATTTAAGAGTTTGTTTACCAGCTACTTCAGGTATACCTACAATTGTTCCGTCTTTTGCTTCAAGTCCTTTTATACCTTCTACATTAGTTATTGCTGTTGCAAATTCTATATTAGCGACACTTATACCAACCTTAGTACCTTGCAATGCTTTTTTAACTTCATCTACCGCATTACCACCACTTATATCTAGACCATTGCTTTGAATCTTAAAGCTTGCTAGTTGAGTTCTGTTTCCATCTATAGCTGTTCTTCTTACACCCTCACTACCAAACAAAGTTGTTGCAGTCTCACCTGGATTAAATTCTACTGCACCATCAGTCACAAATCTAGTATCATGTCTCAAATACATTGTAGGCAAAACACCACTCTCATTATTAGCCCAATTACCACCAATAAAGATATTGTCACCAGTCCAACCACCTTGTTCGCCAGTATAAGAACCACCGTTTGTACCAGAATAAGTCCCAACAGTAGGAGCATAATCCACTACACCTGCACCTGATTGAGTTGTTGCATTGGTACCATGGTACATTACCGGAGTACGAGTCATAACTCTTTGGACGCCTGTTTCTGAGATTAGACCGTCTTCACCTTGCCAATTGTCTTTTAGTACTTGTGCATACTTACCACCTGCAGCATTGCGAAGTGGACCTTTTTGCATAGCCATAACTTGTGCATAGCTTTGTATGAATATTGGATCTTCAAACAATATTTCTGGCAATTTCATAATATTACCTGAATTATCATAATTTGCTTCTTTTAGAGATGTATAAATTACATCTTTCCAATTAAGATCAGTATTATCATTAGTTACTTCGTTCATTTGTAGATTTTCACCTGCATGTTCATCTAGAGCAAGCTTGTCTTTTAGATCAAAACCTACAACATTTCTAGCACTCTTAGATGTCCAACCTGTCTTGATGTCTAAAGGTTGTTTGATTGTACCAGATTGTAAATCAAAGTTTGCCAATCTATCCACATGCTGTACATTTCCACCAGAATTAATACCTGCCATTATTATAACAAGAGGATTTGTTTGAACCAAAGCTTGTGATTCGTTTGCAACAGTGAATATTCTAAAGTGTTCACCTGTCCAAAAATTGACACCTTGAGTAACAGTCTTGATAGCACTAGTCTCAGTACTACTTAGTCTAGTATAATAATCATCCAACAAATATTCTCTAACACTAGACTCTAGATAGAAATTGCTACCAAGATTTTGTCTAGTTAGATCTGGGTCTGCAGTTGAGCTACCATTGTATAAACTAAATGTAGAATTCCATGGAGCTCTATTGACATCCATATGCTCGGCATCAAAAGGTCTAACTTCGTCAAAAGCTCTAACATCTACAGCCTTGTCTGCTCTAATCATCACACCATTGTTGTCTTTGCCAAGTACACGATACTCAGTACCACCCATTGTGATGTAGTCACCTACATATAGGTCAGCTACACTATAGTCACCATCTTTCTTGATGATATCGCTAAAAGTGCGTTTGTCTTGTATTTGAGTAGCATGTCCAAACAAAATATCTTTGCTAAAATACAACATTGGAGATATTGAAAAAGTCTCTTTTGCATCCATTGGCTTACTACCATTTTCAGTAATAGCATACACTTGGCTACCACCCATATCACCATCAACTACAGGTGTACGAGTAAAAGTTTGTTTATAATACCCAGGACTAGTAGTTGCAAATAATGTAGCTTGTTGCAGTGTAGGTAAGAAAACTTTATCATCGATAGTATATCTCAAAGCAGATGAATCATTCTCATCAAGAATGTCAGCTCTTCCTTGAACTACAGTATCATTAATATCAGCAAAACTTGTATGTTCTGACCATTTTGCTATTGAAGTTCCCAATGCATTTTTGTATTGACCTACAAACGGTATCTTTGCTTGATTTTGACTGTTTGAATCATAAGAAACTGCATTATCAGTACTACCATATATATTAGCTTCACCATCACCCCACCACAATAGCTGTTGTTGTGGCATACTCATTGTGAGACTTTTTTCAGCGTCATCAAACCCATCATAAAAATCATTAAGTGTATCTCTTATAGTTGCCTCTTCCCACAAATTTGTACCAAGAAAATTTCTTCTATTATTACCATTAGCTTGGTTTTGTGTACCTTGTTCATCACTCACAACTACAAGAGTAACTAAGTTGTTGATATATCCATTTTTGGTTTCAAGCCCATCATCATCTTCAACTTTTATATCATCTTTAGAAAATTGAGCAGTCATACCTGTTGAATCACCAACATAGCGTACCAAGATACCAATCTCATCTGTTGCTTTATTGAATCCATTTTCTGATACAGTACCTCTTGCTTCTTTATCTATTACTACAAAAGCCCCTTGAGATGTCTCTATTACATCTCCATTTCTTATATGCTCATATCCCCACACATCCTGATCACCATCACCAAAATTGTCATGAACTCCAGGATTGAAAGCATAAACAAGACCGGTCGCTGCCAAAACTGATATCAAAAGATTGATAATCAATATAGCAGAAATAGCCAACATCCACTTTATGCCTTTGGAATGTTTTTTAATATTGTTCATTAAGTATGTTTCTCCTTGTTTTGTTATTATAACATTATTATACTTAGTTTGAGTAACAATCATATTTTATATACAAAGGGTACCATCTTTGCGTACATTATATGTCTTATCTCAAAAACATAAGTTGTTTGCAATTACAATCACACACAAATATAGACTGTTTGCAAATCAATTGTGTATATTTTAGCACAATTTTGTATATATGTCAACAATTTTTGACATATATTTGTGTAATTTATTAATAATTTATGAATTTATTATAAAAACTATGTATTTTTTGCAACATCAATAATTATATAATAACTATATAATAGTATAAAATTTGATATTATAAATAAATATCTTAACAAAAGAATGGTGTCTGTACTTTTTGGACGCCCAAAAAGTACAGATACAATCTTTATGAATATCTATTTCAACAAGCAATACCATACTTATATAAAAACTATACATTAAAAACAACAAAAAAGAGATTACAATACTTATAAATAAAAGTTAATCAACAAAAGCTGTTTAGAAAATAACTTAAAAAAATAAAGAAATCCAAAAAGCGTTCGGGGGTTTGGGGGGATCGCACCCCCCCAAATGCTTTTTTGGTACTTTTTGGGCGTCCAAAAAGTACAGACAAATTTCTTTTGCATAGCTCATCTACAAACAATACCTTATTCATATTGATACTATACATGCAAAACAACAAAAAAAGAATGGCAATTTGTTGCACCATTCTCTTTTATAATTTGTCAAATTTATTTTTACAACTCACACAACTTCAAATACAACTTGGCGGTAGCCACAGTATCAGCCAATGCTCTGTGAGCTTCGTTATTGATTATACCAAAGTGACTACAGATTGTACCCAACTTATAATTCTTGAGTCCCTTTACTTTTTGTCTTGCAATAGCTAGAGTATCTTGCCTTGGATTGTCAAAGTATATATTTTGTTTTGCACCATAGTAAGATACAAATCTAAAATCAAACTCAATATTGTGTGCTACAATTGTAGCATTTTCACAAAATTTAAAAAAGTCAGGCAAGACAGTATCTAATATTGGTTTGCCTTTTGTCATGTCTTGAGTTATACCTGTTAGTTCAACAATATTGAGTGGTATCTCAGTTTGTGGGTCAATGAGTGTATCAAATGTCTCTATTATTGTACCATTGCGTATTTTGACAGCTGCTATTTCTATTATTGTACACTGTTTTTCGTCCAAACCTGTAGTCTCTATATCAAACACAACTATATCTTTGTCTAACAAATTGTCAAGTATTTTGTTGGTATTATTGTCTTGAGTGTTTAAATCAAAAAAATTAAGTTCTTGAGCTTGTTGCGTATTGTCAACAAATGGCTTTGGCTTGATAGTTGTATAATATTTTGGCACTTGCATTATCATGCGATTGATTGAAAAATCTTTTGGTATATCACAGTATGATATATCTTTGGGATTGAATTGTACCCCACTATTGCCAAATCTATCATTGTCTATCTTGCCTCTAGCCAAAATGGTATCACCTACTACAAGCTTTGGCAACATGCTTTCGGTATCTTTGGTAGAAAATAATACACCACCAATCTCCCCCGTAGGGTCTTGTAACACAAACTTGTAATATGGCTTTTGAGTAGACTTGGCAACTAGCTTATCGTACTGCTTCAACTCTCCACACAAAATTGCTTCGTTGCATGGGGTCTTGTTGTCTACAATATAACCTACCGTATCCGTATCTATTGGTCTACCTATATGACAACGGATATTGGTGACTGTGATTGTCCTATCTTGCATTTCATTTTCCAACTTGACAGTGTGAGTAGATTGCAATGCATCTTCTCTGTCTTTCATCTCTTGCTTTTGTTGAGAAGTCGTAGCAATTGCAACAAAATTTATTTCAATTGTATGAGTAAAATTGTAATACAAATAGTCTTGCAAATTTTGTCTTATAGTAGATTGTTGTACAAAATCTGATACTGTTTCGGGCATACTGACTACAATTGTATACTTGTCCCCTGACTTGTCAATTATCTCTATATCTTTAGCTTGGACAAAAGATTGAAGCAATTTGTGCTTGTGACAAATCTTGAGTATATCAAGTTTGAGCAAATCTACATCTAAGTGACTAGGTTTGAGTACTATAGTAGTTTCAAACTGACTACTCAACAATTTTGACAAATGTCCTACAATAGCACCTTTGTACTGTGTGATTTCGTTGTGATGTTGTTCGGGGTACAAAAATACATATTCTGCCAAATTGTGATAAATATCAAAATTGACCACACTAAGCCTAATGTAGTCAAATTGATTGTTGGTAAGCAAGTCAAATTCGGCTAAAAGTTGTATCTTATCTCTCATTTTATACAAAAAATTATTTGATTAATTTATCTAATTTTTCCAAAAAATACTTCTCGGCATCTACATCACTAGCGGTATATATTACTTCACCTTTTTCAAAGACTACAGCTTTGCCATCTCCACCTGCTATACCTAGGTCAGCGTGCTTGGCTTCGCCGGGTCCATTGACTACACACCCCATCACAGCAATTTTGAGTGGATTGGCAAGGTTTTCTACTTTGTTTTGCACACGATTGGCTAAGTCAATCATATCATACTTGCATCTAGAACATGTTGGACAAGACACAACTTCTACACACTGTCTCAAATCCAATGCCTTGAGCAAGTCAATCCCTGCTGTGACTTCTTGAACAGGGTCAGCGGTCAATGATATACGCATAGTATCACCTATGCCGTCTACAAGCAATGCCCCTAGTCCTGCAAATGATTTTGGCAAACCTGATTTTGGTACTCCACTTTCTGTCACTCCTATATGTAGTGGATAATCTATAATATTGGACAACAATCTATTGGCAAAAAGATTGAGTGTAGCATTGCTGCACTTGAGTGATACTACTATGTTGTCAAACCCGCAATCTTCTAATACTCTAACGCTAGACACGGCAGAATTGCACAAAGCTACCGCATGATTGCCGTTTGCATCATTCAAAAATTTTTTTTCTACACTGCCACTATTTGCTCCAACTCTGATTATTGTACCATTGCGTTTTGCTGCTGTTGCAATTTCTTTTACTTTTGCAATACCACCTACATTGCCAGGATTGAATCTAATTTTGGCACAACCCAAATCACAACAAGCTATAGCCAATCTATAATCAAACTGTATGTCAGCAACCAAAGGAACTGTACTAGCTTGTACCAATTTTGCCACATTGTCCAATTGGTCGTTGTTTTCTACTGCCAAACGAACTAGTTGACAACCTGCATTTGCCAAATCATTTATTTGTTGTATAGTAGATTCATAGTCACTTGTATCAGTTGTAGTCATGGACTGTACTGATATAGGACTATCTCCACCAATATATAACGGATTGGCGTGATGATGTACAAGCACTTTTTTGGTCGCTTTTCTTTGTACAACACCAATTTTCAAATCATTATTCATAATAAAATCATTTGTACATCAATACAAATCTTATTTAAAAATAAAATTTATTGATATACTTATATAATGCAAATCAAGTATAGTCCAATAAAATTAAGTAGTGTACAAATAGAGTACATTAAGATGAAAATGAAGTAACCACTTAGATAAAATCAACCTTAAAGCGTTCGGGGTTTGAATTCGCAACCCCTCAAATGCTTTTTTGATTCTTTTTTGGCGTCAAAAAAGAATCATGCTACTTTTGTTGATTGTTTCTATTCTATTGTTAATATGAGCTACTTGTACACTCCATAAAATTAATCAAGAAAATACTCTAAACAACTCCAACAACAATACTCCACCAATCAAAACTACAAAACCTACAAAATGTATAGTCGTCTCAATTTCTCTCTTGATTGGCTTGCGTCTTATCCACTCTATTGTAGCAAAAACTATACGACTGCCATCTAAGGCAGGTATTGGCAACAAATTGAATATTGCCAAGTTGGCAGCAATGAGTGGCAACATTAGCAATAGTACTTGGGCATTGAGCGAAGCTGATTCGGCTATACCTGTCACAGTGCTAATTGGACCCGAAAGTTGGGACAATGGTACTTTGCCTGATACCAAATCACCAAACGACCCCAATATCATACTACCAAATTTGAGTGTCAATGGCACAGTGTCCAATGCCGCCTGTCCAAAGCCCACTTTGATTTGTTGAGACCCTGCATTGAAGCCTATACCGTTGTGACTTGTTTTGGTATTTTGGTCATATATGCTTTGTCTCTTTACTGATACAATTAAAGATTGTATTTCGTTGTCAATATTTCTCAATACAGTCAGTTCAAAGCTAGCATTGGGACTACTGTCCATAGACATTGCATCACTCCAACTATACAGTACACTCAATTCTTTTCCATTTACGGCAATAACTCTGTCACCTTCTTTGAGTTGAACTGCATATGGTTGTTGTGTCATCGGATCAATACTCAAATGATTGACAGTAGGTACACTAAATCCAACTACACCAATGAATATAAAACAAAAAACAAATGCAGACAAAAAATTGAACGCCGCACCAGCAAACAAAACAACTATGCGTTTGTATGGGGCATGTTCTACAAAAGATTTAAATTTTTTTGTCTCTTTGATAGTTCCATCTTCGTCATAAAAAGCACAAAATCCACCCAACGGAAAAGCTCTCAAAGAAAATTTTTCACCATTTTTGAGAGTACGACTAAATACAATAGGTCCAAAACCAATACTAAATTCAGTAATCTTAAACCCCAAAGCTTTTCCTGCTAGATAATGTCCAAACTCATGGATTACTATCATTAACAAAAGTATAACTATAGCTATTACAACATAAAAAACAAACATACAACTCCAACACTTAACATTTGGATAAAGCCAAATATTTGGTACATATCCATTGTCTTAATTATATGTCTATACCAACAATTGTATGATAGTTAAACACCTTTCAAAATATTTGCCTTGACTTGAGTATCAACATCAATAATATTGTCTATGGTAGGTACTATACTTTCTTTAAAGTTATGGACTGTTCTCTCCACTATATCATAGATGTCACAAAATCCTATTTTGCGTTCCAAAAACAATTGAACTGCCATCTCATTAGCACTACTATACACACATGGCAAAATAGTATCACCCATTGCTATCAAATCTTGAGCTAGTTTGGGAGCTTTAAACCTATCTTCTGGTTTTGGATAAAATGACATAGGAGACATTTCTATAAAGTCAGTAACTTGTTGCCTTTCTAGCTTGTGATTGCTTATTGCCTGTTGTATTGGCAATTCCATATCAGGACTAGAAAGTTGAGCTATTATACTGCCATCTATATACTCTACCATACTATGTATTACACTTTCTCTGTGTATTATATAGTCTACAGCAGTAGTATCATATAGCCATCTAGCCTCTATAAGTTCTAATCCCTTATTAAAAAGAGTACTGCTATCTACACTTATCTTGCGTCCCATTTTCCAATTTGGGTGTACTATTGCCTGCTCGGGTGTAATCTTTTCAAGTTGCTCTTGAGTTTGAAAAAAGAAACTTCCACCACTTGCAGTAAGTATTAATCTTTTTACATCTCGTTTTTTGTGTCCTTGCAAGCACTCTTTGATTGCACTATGTTCGCTATCTATTGGGACAATCTCTGTATTGCATTCATTGGCAAGTTTCATCAAAGCATTTCCCGCCGAAACCAAGACTTCTTTGTTGGCCAATGCGACTCTCTTGCCTGCTTGCAATGCTGCAACCACACCATATATACCAACGACACCTGCTGCTGCGGCAACTACCACATCGGCATTGGTATTGCCACATATTGTTTGAGCTTCTGCCCTTGTATATATAGATGCTTGTGGCAATTCTTTTTGCAAGTCTGATGCAAATTCCTCACTAGCTATGCCTATTGTTCTTACCTTAAATTCCTTTGCTTGTTCTGCCAACAATTTCCAATCACTACCTGCAGACAATCCAATTACACTAAACTTGTCAGGGTGTCGTCTAACTATATTGAGAGTTTGTGTCCCCACACTCCCCGTACTACCTATTATAAAAAGTTTTGTTTTACTCATTAGTTTTATTCTCCTATTAATTATTTCAGTATTTGGTTAGGATAATTTTAAATTTACTAGCGTAATCTAGTTGCAAACTTCTATTAAATTCAATTATTACTTTATAAAAATCAGTCAATCAAACTTTTATACAACGACAAACAAGTTAAATACTGACAAATATACAAACAAAAATATAGCTACCAACATCATGCCATCTACCCTATCCAATACACCACCATGCCCTGGCATAAAGCTACCATAATCCTTAGCTCCACATGCTCTTTTGACATAACTAGCAACCAAATCTCCAAACTGATTCACTACTGCACCGAGTATACCAATTATAGTATAGTGCAATATATTTATAGACAAATTTGTGCTAAATGACTCTATTTTAAACCACCCAGCCATTCCAAATAAAAGCACTACAATAGCCCCTACTATACCACCGATAATACCCCCAACAGCTCCGCTAATAGTCTTTTTGGGGCTTATATGCGGTGCTAATTTGGGACCACCAACAGAACGCCCTATAAAATAGGCAAAAATATCCGTACCACTAGACACTGCAAACATCAAGAAAATTGCCATGATACGCAAATCCATGTGATTGATTGCAATCATATATACCATCAAAGTGATTGGATATACCGTAACAAACAAAGTACTAAGAACACTTTGAATATCCTTCTTTGCAATCATGCAATACAACATACAAATCAAAAAAACAACAAAGAATTGTCCAAAAAAAGCTGTAATACCTCCACTTCCTAATCCACCCAAAACCGTCGTATTATTGACAATACTAAATGCCAAATACCCTAACAATACATTTAATATCAATACCAATACAAGTGGTTTGCCAAACCTTGCAGAAACAGCTATTGACATTTCTATACCACCTACAACCATAATAGCTACAATAAAAAAATCAAAAAGCACCTCACCCAATTGGTCAGGAACATAAATTGCTAGAGACAAAAACAACAAATAAGTTGCTAATATAAAAATGCCTGTAATTACTCTTGATTTCATTAAGTATGATTGTAATAAGTAAAGATAATATTTATTTATACACTACCAAAATTGCGTTTGCGAGAACTGTAATTGGATATTATGTCATCTAATTCTTTTTTGCTAAAATCTGGCCAAAGTGTATTGCTAAAATATAATTCGGAGTATGCTGCTTGATACAACAAAAAATTGCTAAGTCTAATATCCCCTCCCGTCCTTATAATAAGATCTGGGTCAGGTATATTTTTGGTATAAAGATATCTATTAAAACTTTCTTGCGTAACTTTGGTATTGCTATCTACACAAAGATTGACAGCATTGATAATCTCATCTCTACTACCATAGTTGAGTGCAATATTAAACTGCCCATTGCTACAGTCCAATGTATCTTGTCTTACTTTTTTGATTGTATCCAAAATTTCGTTGTCAAAGACGGTAAGATCACCCAAAAATTCCACCTTGATACCTTTGTTTAACAATCTATTAAAATGCTTAGAGCTATGCTTTAGATGTTGACGCACCAATACCAACAACTCATCTATCTCATCTTTGGGTCTTTGAATAAAATTTTCTGTACTTAAAGCATATACAGTGACATGCTTGATACCTTTGTCAAAACATATGTTGACAATATCTTGCATGGTGTCTGCACCCGCCCTATGTCCATCACTGCGTTTTTTGCCTTTGCGTTGAGCCCATCGCCCATTGCCGTCCATAATAAATGCAATATGGCACAAGTTTGACATATATCAACTTCCTCAAATTTATAAGAAATATTATTTTAACTATAGCTGTAAATTTTGTTTTATAAGCATTTCTCACATATATACAAACAATACCAAACTAAGACAATCAATATCATCATATTTCCATCAACTCTTTCTCTTTGTCCTTTGTAAGTTTATCCAAAAGCTCTATATTTTTGTCTAGCATTTTTTGTATATCTTTTTCTAGACTTTCCAAATCATCTTTGGTTATTATATTGTCTTTTTCATATTTCTTAAATGCATCTATAACATCTCTTCGTTCGTTGCGTAATACAACTTTAGAATCGTCACTTATCTTCTTTATACTCTTTGCTAGCTCTTTTCGCTTTTCTTGCGTCAATTGTGGAAAACTCAATCTAATAACCTTGCCATCATCACTAGGATTTAGCCCCAAATCAGATTGCAAAATTGCTTTTGATACTGCTTTTATGGCACTTGTATCCCAAACTGATACTAGCATCGTTCTAGCATCAGGTATAGACACATTTGCCATTTGAGGTATAGGTGTAGGTGTACCATAATAGTCAACTACTATCTTGTTGAGCAAATTAGCACTCACTCTACCTGCACGGATATTTTGTAATTCTGCTACAAAAAAGTCAATTGCCTTTTGCATCTTTGCATTAAAGTTGTCTATAGAACGCTTGACTTCAACATTCTCTTCCATAATAAACTCCATAAGATTGTATACTTCAGTTTATATTGTTGTTTAATGTATAATTAAAAACATTAAAAACAACCACTCTCAATCCCAAATTATTGACATAAGCAAACAATTTTACTTAATAAGTGTACCTATTTTTTCTCCTGTTGCTGCCCTAACTATACTATCTTTACTGTCCAATCCAAATGCTATTATTTTAATATTATTTTCCATACATAGAGTAACAGCGGTAGTATCCATCAATTCTAGTTTTTTGTTTACTATATCTAGATATGATATCTCATCATATCTCTTGGCATTCTTATTCTTCTTAGGGTCACAATCATACACTCCATCAATATTTTTTGCCATAAGCAAAACATCTGCACCTATCTCTGCAGCTCTCAAAGCTGCACCTGTATCAGTACTAAAATATGGTTGACCTGTGCCACACGCAAACACAACTATATGCCCTGACAAAAAATGCTCCTTAGCCTTTCTAAGAACAACAGGTTCGGCAACACTAGGTATAGACAACGCACTCTGCACTCTCACTGTAGCACCTTTAGAACATAGACTATCTTGCAATGCCATAGAATTCATCAAAGTAGCAAGCATACCCATTTGGTCTGCTGTAACTCTATCCATCTGCTGTCCTTGACGCCCACGCCAAAAATTGCCTCCACCCACAACAATTGCAACCTGTACACCACTATTATGTATAGCTACAATTTGAGAAGCAATATTGCTAATTGTAATAGGGTCAATACCATGTTCATTATCACCCGATAATGCCTCACCACTAAGCTTTATTAACACTCTCTTATACGACACAATTTATCCCTTATTAAAATATACCATAGACTTGATATGCAAAAATATATGCCATCAAGCCCATTGTTATCAAACTTTTATTTTACTTTTGTAATTTTGCCACTTCTTCTGCCAAATTTGCTTCTACCTTTTTTTCTAACCCCTCACCCATAATAAATTTTACAAATCTTCTTACAGTAATTTTTTCACCAATAGTAACAATCTTGTTGTTGATATGTTGTTGTACCGTAATATTAGTATCTTTAACAAATCCTTGATTCAATAAGCATATCTCTGAAAAATATTTTTTAATACCACTCTCTACTATTTTTTCAGCTACTGCACTTGGTTTGCCCTCTGCTAATGCCTTTGCTTTGTATATTTCTCTCTCAGATTCTATATCTTTTGAAGGAACTTCATCTTGACTTACATATAGTGGTGAATATGCTGCTATATGCATAGCTATATCTTTACCTAATTCCAAAAACTCTGCATTTTTAGCAACAAAATCTGTCTCACAATTGAGTTCTACCAATACACCCAACTTTCCACCCATGTGAATATAGCTACAAACAGCTCCCTCACTAGCTACTCTCCCAGCCTTTTTAGCTGCAGATACTATACCCTGTTCACGCAAGTGTGCAATAGCTTTGTCTATATCTCCATTGGTAGCTACAAGTGCTTTTTTGCAATCCATCAATCCCGCACCTGTAATTTCTCTCAACTTTCCCACTTCTTGTGCTGAAAAACTCATTATATCTCCTTAATAAAATTTAATTCAATTTGCATCTAATTTGCAATGATTTTATTTTGGCAATTTGCATGTCTAAAACTTAGAACAACAAAATTTTAAATTGCCAATTTCCAACAAAATTATTCAATAATTTCGTCTTCTTGTTCTGCCATAATATGTTCTATTTGTTTCAATGCTTCTGCCTCTTTGGCACGGCGTGCTACCAATGCTTCTGTCCCCTCATTAGCTTCTATGATTGCATCAGCCATAGCACCTGCTATAAGTTTTATTGCTCTAATTGCATCATCATTGCTTGGTATAACATAGTCGCAATCATCTGGATCACAATTGGTATCTACCATACCTATTACTGGAATTCTTAAAGCCCTAGCTTCTGCAATAGCCAAATGTTCCTTTTTAGGATCTACCACAAACAAAGCCCCAGGTAGACTACGCATTTCCTTGATACCACCCAAGTTGTATTCAAGTTTATCTCTTTCGTCCTTAAGCTTGATGACTTCTTTTTTGGGTAGCAATGCAAACTCTCCCAATTTTTCCATTTGATTGAGCTTGTTCAATCTCTCTACACGACTACGAATAGTAACAAAGTTGGTAAGAGTACCACCCAACCATCTAGAGTTGACATAGTACATACCACACTTTTCTGCTTCATATTTGATAGCTTCTTGTGCTTGTTTTTTTGTTCCTACAAACAATACAGATTTGCCACTTTGAGCAATTTTTTTTACAGCAGCATATGCATCATCTATCAAGCCTACA
Source organism: Bacillota bacterium (assembly GCA_009787385.1). Classification (GTDB taxonomy): domain Bacteria; phylum Bacillota; class Clostridia; order Christensenellales; family Pumilibacteraceae; genus WRGC01. The sequence continues at coordinate 24,452 of WRGC01000010.1, read as the reverse complement.
GTTTTTTCTAAATTAATGATATAAATATCATTGCGTGCCATATAGATATATCTTTTCATCTTTGGATTCCACTTCCTAGTTGGATGTCCAAAATGCACACCTGCCTCCAACAACTGCTTCATAGAAACAGCGTTGGCAGTTTGCAACGAATTATCTAATGCAACTTCCACTTTTTCACTCATAGTATTTTACCTCCCTTGGGGTTCTCACTAGATGCCAACACAATTTGCAACTTCACAAACTAGTCACAAAACAGTGCATACTTGATTATGCATCTAATTACGAATTTTGTTGTATTATTAACTATCAAAAAACTAGCAAACAAAATTTGCTACAACTTGACTACATTAGTATACCATTGTTTAACAATTTAAGCAACCAAATATTGTATATTTTTTAATATTGTTTGCTCATGGTAAATAGAAAAGTGAAGTGTAATAAAACGGAGCATTGTAGAATGAAAAGCAACGGTATGAATACCATTGCAGTAGCTAATGGTAATAAAAAAGCCCCATAGAGAGGGACTTGTGGTATAATAGGTTTAACAACAAAACTACAAACACAAGGACAAACTATGGGGCAAAAATATTATAGCACACAAAAGAGAAAAGGCAAACACTTATGTTTGTTTGAAAGACAAGAAATTGAAAAAGCGTTAGATGCGAGTGCAAGTATATCTAGTATTGCTAGAATGCTTAACCGTAACAAAAGTAGTATTAGTAGAGAGATAAAGCGTGATATAGTAGTGCAACGCAAAAAGAAAAGTTATGTACCTATCAAGAAAGACAAACTAGATAATTGGACACCTTACACTCAAATATAAGTATACAAAGCTAACAGTGGTCAAAGAATAGCACAAGCCAATCTATCAAGGCGTGGTGGAAAATATAAGTTGTTTTTGGATAGTACTTTGATGAGATATATAGAGCAACAAATACTAGTATACAAACGCTCCCCTGACAGTATACTAGGTGGGCTTAGAGTCAATAGACATAGTTACAAGACAATGATATGTACAAAGACACTATACAACAACATAGACAAAGGACATTTGTTTTGTAGGAATATAGATTTGGTACTAAAACCCAGTTTAAAGACTAAAACAAAGAGATTGCGACAACATAAAAGGCAATTAGGACAAAGTATAGAGCTACGCCCTAGTGTTGTAGATGATAGACAAGAGTTTGGGCATTGGGAAGCTGACAATATAAAAGGCAAAGACAACAAGAGCAGTGTATTGACATTGGTAGAGAGAAAGACAAACAAAAGTTTTATCTTACAAGTAGATAGCACAAAGGCACGAGATATTATAAAAGCATTTGAGAGATTGTTTGCATTATGTAAAGGCACACACTTGTTTAAGACAATAACCTATGACAATGGTAGTGAGTTTGCTGAGTGTTACAAGTTTAGTAGTGATTATGGGATACAAGTATACTTTGCACACCCATACAGTGCATATGAGCGTGGGATAAACGAGAATTACAACAATATACTAAGGCGTTATATTCCAAAAGGTAAAGACATAAGTAAACTAACACAACAAGACTTGGATCGTATATACAATATAATAGATTACACCCCACGAAAAAGACACAATTACAAACACCCAATCAATTATTTGAAGAAGAACTTCTAAAATTATTTTCTTAAAATATATCTCTCTATTAATATAAGGGACTAGTCCCTTATATTAATAGAGAGATATCACAAAACAAACTTACTTATACCAATCGTTGCTTTTTTCTTTACAATTAACAACTAATTCTTTCGTTTAAAGCAAATCACTGTTGTTATCAATTTTATTTTTAATTACTTTTTATTTATCATTAAAAACTATATCTTTAATGTCATTAATGTTAGGAGGTTTGTCAACCAATCTCCAAATAAAGTATTGTTGATTAATGTTAAACACAGTTTGTCCTTCCATTTGTTGTCTTGTAATCCAATTTATATCACTATCTTCTATGCTTGAAATATTTACAAATGCTACTTGTCCATTGAATACATCAAAGTGAATAGCTACCGTGATTATCCCTTTATCTAGATATTGTTTTTTAGCCTCTCTTACTTTATGTTGTTTTATATCATTTATACCTTGATATCCTGATTGAATCTCAAATCTAATTATATGATTTTGCAACTGTAGTTCAAAATCCGCATCTGGTTGTCTAGAAAATAATGTAGGATTATCTAAAGTATCTTTGCCTATTGATACAATTTGACTTTGTTCAACTCCAAATATAATAGACAACGCTTTTGCAAAATACTTGGCAATTACAAATCCTCTCATCCAACTAAAATAAACTTGTTCAGGTCTCCTACCTTGATTATTTAATTTAGATATAATACCACTCTCCTTTAAGATATCCTTTACATTATCTATATTTGTTACAATAAACTCTTGTATATTAGTTGTTGATATTTCATTATGCACCGTTTGATTTATTTTTTTAATAATATCTTTAAGCCTTAAAGTCAAATTATCTACATATTCAAAATTTATTTGCACCACAATATCTTTAGCAGACAAAAACAATTTTAAATCTTTTTGTGAAATTATCCCAATTTGTTGCCTATATTTTTTGAAATCTTTTGCATCAAACATCTTTATTGTTCTCACTTTCTTTTAAGTATCTCAGTACTTGTTTGGCTAATTGTATGGACAATAATGGTGGAACTGCATTTCCTATTTGCAAGTTCTTTTTAGAACGACTGCCACAAAATTGAAAGTCATCAGGAAAACTTTGCAATCTTGCCCCTTCTCTAGTAGTCAATGCCCTGCTATCTCTTGGATGTATACATCTAGATGATGATACACAAGAAAAATTTCGTGTGACTGTCGGCACTGGTCTATCCCACCATAGTTTAGCATAAGTGTTTTTGTAACCACTTTTAGGTCTTAGATCTTGTGGCAAATCATCTTTTGTCCCTCCATCAGGAAGATATTGCATAAGTTTGATTAAATGCTTGCCATTGTTTGGAGATTGATGTTCTGTTAATTTAGGATTGTTTTGTCTCAAAAATTGTTGATAATCATTTTGTGGTATATTATCATATTCATCACTTTCTTCCCCACTTTGCAAAATTGGTAGGTCACTCAATGCATCTCTCATAGTTATATAAGGTTTTAAAGGCTTGTTGCCATGTGTACGGTTAGGAAAAACAAATTTTGTCTTTATTTTTGTACCGACCACAATTACTCTTTCCCTAATTTGTGGTATACCATACTGAACTGTATTAAGTATCTTATAGTCTACACTGTACCCCAAATCAACCATACTATCAGTCAAATCTTGAAACAGTGTCCCACCCAACATACTAACTAAACCTGTAACATTTTCATAAATAAATATTTTGGGTTCTAGTATATTTATCAGTCTAATATATTCTTTAAACAAATTAGCTCTATCATCATTGCTTCGTTTTCCTAATGTAGAATATGACTGACAAGGGGGTCCTCCTACAACCACATCTATAGGCAATTTGATATCTTTACCTATCATTTTAATATCAATATGTTTAATATCACATTGAAATACTTTTACATTGGGATGATTGTATTGATAGGCTTGTATTGCGTCTTTATCTATATCATTAGCTAATACAATATCAAAGTTCTTGTTGTGATAAAATCCATAACTCAACCCACCCACACCACAAAATAAATCTACTACTCTTACCTTATCACTCATTTATTCTCCTAATTTAAGTATCAATTTGTAAGTTTAAACACATTTATAATTACCAAATTATAACATATATTTGACAAAATTTCAACAAAAAACTTTCATATTTATAATTACAAATAAAGTTGACATTTGTTAATAAAATCCTTATATTTAAACACAAGGATTTATAAATTATGAGACTATTATTTAAACAAGCATATCAATCTTTTAAAAATATAAATTTTAAATTGTGTCTTTGTTTGTTGTTAATGGGTTTTATCCCTACAATTTATCAAACTATTAGAATATTTTTATTAGGACAAATAGCTGATGATTCTAGTTTTTCTATAGCATCTCAAATGCAATGGGTGGAGGTAATTTATGAAGTTGTTCAAGAAGCTGCAATTTTGCCATTGTTCTTTTTTATAGGTAAAGCTTTTAAAGAAAGTGGTAGTAAATTATTTAAAGATAGTCAAATTGCCAACATGATAAGAACAGGACTCATAATAGTTTTTTGTGTGTTTGCAGTAATATCTTTAATTTTAATAATTTTTGCCAATCCATTAGTGCAATTAATGGCACAAGATTACTCTATCTTACAACAGACTGCTACATACATAAGACTAGAAACTTTAGCTAAACTTGTAGATTTATTAGTAAAGTTTGTAGTAATTGTACTAGTAGTACTCAAAAAAGAAAAATATCTTTATATTATTCTCACTTTACAAATGGTACTTAGCATATTGTTTGATTTATTTTTATTATCCAATCTTCCAATATCAGCTAAAATTGGAGTAAATGGGATAGCTATTTCCAACATTATAGTAAATTTAACACTCTTTATTGTCTCAATCATAATATTGCATAAAGAAAGCTTGACTATATTTCAAAAGACAAAATTATCATTTAAATGGATAAATGGATGGATAAAAATTGGGGCTATTTCTGGAATAGAATCCTTAATTAGAAATATTCTATTTATATTTATAGTTGTTAGAATGGTAAATATAGTAGGAGAACAAGGTACATTTTGGCTAGCTAACAACTTTATTTGGGGCTGGCTTTTGCTTCCAATATTGCAATTGGGTGAATTGATAAAGCGTGATTGCGGAGAAAATAAAAATGCCATACAACAAAATTTGTTAGGCTATTTTGCTTTGACAACAGTTTTTTTGATTTTTTGGTTTGTCAGTATACCTTTGTGGAAATTGTTTTTGAGAGATGTTTTACAGTTAAATTCTTATGAAGATATATTTTTTATATGTATAATAAGTATACCATTCTATATTATATTTGCATTCAATAATGTTATAGACAGTATTTTTTATGGAATTGGCAAAACTAAATATATGTTGTACCAAACAATAATAACCAATATAGTATGGTATGGCGGGGTGTTTATTTTTTATATTTTGGGAATATTTCATCCTACACTAATCAGCATAACATTAATGTTTGCTATAAGTATAGCTATAGATAGCATTGTTACATTTATAATATTTGGACATATGTTAAAAAAACAAAAAATAACTATACTAAATAATCATGTCAAGCCTTTGCAATAAAAACAATTGTATATCAGTCTCATATAGTACTTGTAAATATTCTGTACCTTGTTTTCCAATTCTATTTTCTACAGTCACTCCATTTTGTATACCTTTGCCTGTTGCAACGATATGACTCTTATTGTTTACCTTTTCTATTTCTATAAATCTATGTTGTACAAGTATTGCTTTTATATTGTCTCTAATACTTTTATTACTAAAGTTACTTACATTTTTTTGCATTACTAAAGCAATGATTTTGTCAGCAATAGATGTCAAAGTCAAATACTTTTCGTCTAATACAAAATTATCTCTAACAAAATCTAACAATTCACTATAGCTAACATTTTTATTTGATACTTCATAGTTTGTCTCGTCATCTCTATTAAAATTATTTATTATTTGCAAAAATTTTTGCCCATACTTTTCTAATTTAAATGTACCTACTCCTGATACATTCAATAACTCACGATTACCCTTAGGCATCTTATTACACATATCTATCAAAGTAGAATCTGAAAATACTACAAAAGCAGGAACTCCTTGTTCTGCAGCTATTTGCAATCTCAATTCTCTCAATTTTTTAAATAAATCTTTATTAAAATTACTAGATTTATAATCTCTACTATAATTGTATTTCTTATTTATTAACGAACTTCCAATACAATCACTATCATACAATTTATTATTGTTTTGTGTTGGTACTCTAATAAACAACTTTTCGCCACCAAACAAAACATCTCTTGATTTGTCTGTCAACTTGACTATTTGATATTCTGTAGTTGTAAGTAAAATGTATCCTTCTCTAGCCAAATAATTGATAATATCTTTTATCTTATCATTAGACAATTCTTGCAATATACCATATGTACTAATACAATCCAATCCTAAACTAAATACTTTTTTTGACTTAGAACCTTTCAAAACATCTATTATTAGACTAATTCCATACTTTTCTTGCATTCTTGCTATGCATGAAAGTATCTTTTGTCCATACTTTGTGATATCTATCTCTTCAAAAACACTTAAACAATTGCTACAATTGCCACAGTTATTGTTAGTATCCTTTATTTTTTGTATTCCTGTTTCATCTTTAAAGTATTGCAAAATATATTCTCTCAAGCAATTTGCTGTATGACAATACTGAGTCATTAACTTTAATTTTTCTCTATTTTTTATCTTGATTTGCTCTATATCCAAACTTGACAAATCATTATTGTTGTTTATATTTTCTACAAAATACTTGTTGGTCATTTCATCTCTTGCACCATACAACAATAGACAATTCGCTTGGCTACCATCTCGTCCTGCCCTACCTGCTTCTTGGTAGTAACTCTCTATATTCTTTGGCATATTGTAATGAACTACGAAAGACACATTGCTCTTGTCTATTCCCATTCCAAATGCATTGGTTGCTACCATTATTGTTTTTCTATCATACAAATATTGTTTTTCTATCATACAAAAAGTCGTCTTGATTTATATCCCTTTCTTTTTCGCTTAAACCTGCATGATAAAGCGTAACTAAGTATCCATCTCTATCTAACTGCGTTGATATGCTCTCTACGCTATCCCTTGTAGAACAATAGACTATTCCACTTTTGTCACTGTTGTTTTGAATATACTCTTTTAAAGCAGAATACTTATCTTTTGGCTTCTGTACTTCATAGTACAAGTTTACTCTATTAAATCCTGTTATAACTATATTTGGATTATTTAACTCTAATAACTCAATAATATCACTTCGCACATCATCAGTAGCTGTTGCCGTAAATGCAGATACTACTGGTCGTCTAGGCAACTTTTTTATAAACTCTACAATTTTACGATAACTCGGTCTAAAATCTTGTCCCCACTGTGATACACAATGTGCCTCATCTACTGTCACCATAAATATCTCTGTTTGTTTTGCAAACTCAACAAAACTATCCATCTCTAATCGCTCGGGGGCTATATAGATTATCTTATACCTACCATCTCTTGCATTATTCAACACCTTATCTATTTGTGTATAGCTCAAACTAGAATTGATATATGCTGACTGTATTCCACTTTGCGTCAACGCATCTACTTGGTCTTTCATTAAGGATATTAACGGGGATACTACTAGCGTTATTCCACTAGACAAAATTGCAGGCAACTGGTAGCACAATGACTTACCTGATCCTGTTGGCATTACTCCCAAGCAATCTTGTTCATTCAATATAGAATCAATCAGTTGCTCTTGCCCTTGTCTAAAGACATCATAACCAAAATGTTTTTTTAATAAATATATTTTTCTATCCATTAGATAATTTACCACAAAAGTCTATACTTGCTATTATTAACAAATTCTTGTAAAATCTCAGCAAACTCTACAATAAATTCATCTGTGCGATAACTTGTTGATTTTTCATAAAAATATCTACTATCAATAAACATATTTTTATCTCTCTCAATCAAAATCAAAAAACTTTCTCTAGCATCCAATTTTTTAAATACTTTTTTATATTCTTCAAAACCGTATTCTCTTGCTTTTAGAATAAAATCATTCAAAGATTGTTCAATAGAGAAGTAACTTGAATTCATAAATTGCGTAAATATATTCAGGTTCAATATATCTCCAAGCAATGCATAATATCCATCTCCTTTCTTTTTTGAGTATAAGTCAATAATACAATTTCTATCTTCCTCATTTATATCTTTAAAAAGCTTGTATAAATCATGTCCCTTTATCTTATTTGAATATCCCAAAATAATCTTTAAGTATAATTCACAAGCAAAAGCAGCAAGCATATGACTTATAGCACTTCCAACACGCTCATTGCTTTTAGCTAAGTTGAGTGCATCTTCTGCTTGAACTTGAATAAAAGCATACATTTTTGATTTTTGTTCCATCACAAAATCATTATATCAAAAAAATTCAATAAAATCAATATATGCTATTAAAATTTATTAGTTCTTATATTTAACAAATCTTACATAGTTGGGAAATTCCGCAAAAAGTCTAAAAAAATCTATCTCTAAATTCTGAGATAGATTTATGATTATTTGCCTATATTTGTGCATCTATATAATATAGAACTCCCTACTAATGCTAATAAATCTACACCATATTGTCAGGTAAATCATTTTCAAATAGAGTTGCCTTTTTGCCTACAATACTACTTAAACTATCTATAGCCAATTTGAGAGTATCTACCAAAATTATTTTGGTATGATTAGAGTACTGTTCTATCCCATTTTTGATATATGTTGCGTTTGTACCTATCAATATTGCATAGTCACATACTTTAGCTATTTCTATTCCAAGTTCAATATTAGTGTTTTGTGTCTTATCCCCTTGTTCTACTATACCTGGTGTTATTATTATTTTAATTCTATCAGCAAAACTAGAAAGTATCTCTAATGCATTTGTCGCTCCACACAGATTTGAACTATATGCATTGTCAATAATCACATTATCATTGACACCTTGCAACAGTTGCAATCTATGCGGTATAGGCTCAAGTTTTGATATTGCATCTGCTATATAATTCAAATCTGTTATTCCCATACTAATAGATGTAGCTACACATAATGCTATCAAGTTGGGTACATGTCTACCAAGAATCTGAGTAGATAGTTGCAAAACTTGATTTTGTAAATGCAATTCAAAACTTGTACCATATTGTGTTGTATTTATATTGCCACATTTGAATTGAGAATTGTCACTGCCCACTAATATAGCTTGCTCTATCTCACTAGATCTAGCTACAATATCAGGATTCGTTCCATCTAAAATTGCAATTCCATCTTGAGGCAATTGCGAAACAATTTCAAATTTGGTATCTAATACAGTATCATAGTTGCCAAATGTAGTAAGATGTTGATTTCCAATACTAGTGATAATTGCAATTTTAGGACTAGCTATTTCTAATAATTCTAAAATATCTCCCTTATATCTAGCACCCATTTCTAGTATCAAAACTTGATGACTGTCATTGAGGTCATTATTGATAGTCTTACATATACCCATAGGAGTATTAAAACTTGATGGAGTACTACATACCCTATATTTCAAACTTAACAAACTAGTCAAAATGTTTTTTGTAGTAGTTTTGCCAAAACTGCCTGTAATTCCCACTATTGTGAGATCTGGCATTGTAGACAACTTTGACTTAGCACTATATATATATCCTTGATTTATTTTTATTTCAATTGGTTTATTTATAAGATGTGCTAACAATACAATAGGAATAATAAATAGTGGCAACAAACCAAAATGTGCATATTCCAATATTCCGGTAGGAATAAAACTAAAAATCAAAACTACAATTACATACAGTACAACTGTCGTAATATACAATCTTACAATTCTAGGTGTTTTTTTGAGTGGAGTCTTATTGTCCTTTGTACTAAATTTTATAAACAACAAAGACAATACTACAAAAAATATAAAACCCAAATAACGCCACCCTACTTTGTCACCAAAAGCAGATATATACATTAGACTTCCTAAACAAATCAAAAAACTCAAAAAACAAAATCTAAAAAATATAGTAAAACCAAAACTTTTGTACCACAACTTAAATTCTTTTAGACGATAACCTCCAAGTTGCAATATCTGCAATATTTTGTATGACAAAACAGAAAGTAGAAAGACAGTAGTTAGTAACATCAAAATCACAAAAAACAACTCAATCCCATCTACTCCCCAAACGGTGTAGTCTATATATTTCATTAATTAATCCCCAAAGAAACTCTCAACAATTGCAAAAAATTTGTCCCCATGCTCCATATAGCTATAATGTCCAGCATTTTTTAATACAATTAATCCGCTACCCTTTATACCCTTGTTGAGCTTTTTTGCCATATAAAGTGGTGTAGTCTTATCCTTGTCACCCCAAACAATAAGAGTGTTGGCTTTAATACTATTCAAATGTGATTGCAAATGTTGATTGACTATTTTTACAAAAACTGCTTGCATAGTAGTTGACAAAGCTCTATAGTCAGCACTTCCTGCTTTAGAAGTAGATATCTCTAACTTTTTTTTAAATTTATAACTCCATATTTTAGCATAATATTTTATACCTCGCCTAGGCTTAATACCCGCAGCATTAGATAATATAATATTGTTAATTCGTTTATCATTTCCCAATATCAAACATACTCTACCACCAAAACTATGCCCAATCAAATTGTACTTATCACAGCCCAATTCATCTAACAAAACTTTGATAGATTGAGCATATTCATATATTCCCCAATTGATAGGTGGCTCAGGCGTCATACCAAATCCTGCAAAATCCACCACTACGACAGTATGTCCAACATCAATCAATCTTTGTTCTAAACTAGCCCAACTCATCATACTGCCACCCCAACCATGTAGCAATACAATAGGGACTCCAACACCTTGCGTAATTCTATAGTGTGGTGCTGATATATTTTTTGTGCTATTATTGCTATCCAAATCCATCATCTATTTACAATATCAATTTCATAACTTGTGCATCTTTGCCATCTTGATAATAATTGCTTCTTATATTTATCTGCCTAAATCCAACTTTTGTATACAATGATTTGGCTTTAACATTGTCTACAGCTACTTCTAAAAATATATTTTTTACACGATGTAACTTGCAATATGATATCATATGATTGATAAGTCTCAAACCCAATCCATCACCCTGAGCTTTTGGCAATATTGCAATACTATTCAATTCTGCCGTATCACCTATCAAGCTTATACAATAATAACCCGAATAATCGTCAAAAGCAAAAAAAGTATCTTGATGATTAAATGCATTGGTAATATTAGCTATTCCCCACGGATAATGTGCTACTACCTTTTCTATATTTGCCAAATATGGCAATTGATTGGCTTTTTCAATTCTAATTATATTAGACACAACTTACACCTCACCAATTTTTCTCAAAACTTGAGGTTGCCTAATATACAATGGTTGCAATGCTTGGTAATCAACTATATCTTTTGTATTTTTCATAGCCATCAATATACGATTTGGAATTAGATTTGATGTAGGTATGTCCCCTATACTAAAATCTGTTATCAAATAGCTATGTTGATTGAGACTCAACCATTTGTGCAATTCTAACTTAGAAATACATGTGGGTGGTTGCAAAACTATATTGCCTTGATATAAGGCAACAAAACAAACACTACTACCCCCATCAACACAACTTGCAATTGTTTTGTCAACATCATTGCTAACATTGTATGCATTGAGTTGATTAGTAGTTACTGTTATTATTGGTTTATCCAACACTTGAGCAAAAGCCTTTATTGTGCCTATACCTACACGCAATCCAGTAAAAGACCCCGGACCTACACACACACCAAATGTATCCAATTCATTCAAGTTTGTATTTGCATTGCCAATAAGCTGATCACATATTGGCAACAACAACGACATTGTATTTTTTGCAACACTACTAGTTTGATAATACAATTTCTCATTCCAATATAAAGCAACTTCCAACCCTTGAGCTGTATTGATAAATAGCCAATTTGACATAATAATGCCTCTATATTTTTATAATACTAATTTCTCTCTCACTATCACTAATTGTGATAATATTTATTTTGTAGTGATAAACAACATTCAAATATTCAGCCCATTCTACAATAATAATATTGTCTATATCATCAATTTTTTCAAAAATACCCGTTTCATACGGATTAATATCCTTTAGTCTATACGCATCTATATGGACTAGATTGTACTTACTTCCAAAATATTCGCAACACAATACAAATGTAGGGCTAACTATGTTTGTTGTCACACCTAGCCCCAAAGCAACTCCCTTGCTAAAGGCAGTCTTGCCAGCTCCCAAATCTCCCACAAGTGCAACAACAGTACCACCTTGAATATTTTTGGAAAAATTTTTACCAATATCAATTGTATTTTGTACACTATTGGACAAGTATTTCACAATCAAAATATATCACAAATTAGGAATTTTGTCAAACTACATTTGTGATTAGATAAATCAGGCATTTGTCATTAAATACAAATTGCTGATTAATGCTAGTGTATTTATCAATACAAAGGTTGTTGTATTAGTCTATATGTTGATATACATTAAATATAAATATCTCAGTTCATACTTTATCACAACAATAATATCATCTACATATGCACAAAATACAACTATGAAGTATTTTAGAGTATATATTTATTGTATATCTATCTTGTGTGTATTTGCTATAATTGCATCTTTTTTTGTACATATTCAAATACACAACACAACACTGCACTGCAATACTTCAAAAACTACAACTATACAAAACAAAGAAAAATCACAAAACGACAATAATATTTGGGAGTATCAACGCATAAATTATCCAAATCAAAAATTGTACTTAGAATTTGTTGACTCTGCTCCATCAGCTGAACTATTTCACAATTCACCTAATAAACAACAATCATGGGCAAAAGATATAGAAGCTACAGAAGATCAACCCAAGCCCCAATCACCCGAAAGCTTGCATCTACAAATACAAGACAACCAAATCAATATATTTTGGGATCCTGTAAGAGCAATACAGGGATACAATGTATACAAGAGTATCAATAATGGAGGATTTGTACTAAAATCTCAACAAACAGAAACAACTTTTATAGACCGTATAGACCCTGACAATATAGTTATGTATGTTGTCAGCTCATTCGTTGGAGACCAAGAAAGCGAACTAAGTTCACCCGTAACATACAAACCAAGTTATGAAGAAGAAGATTTTTTAAGTGATACCACATTTTTGAAATCATTTATAACAATTTCAATTGTTGCAATTTTTTTTGGATTGTCATCAATAATAATATCGTTGTTAGTAAAATTGCTCTTATGATTAGAAGTGTATAAATATAATACATTAAGATGGAAAGGAAGTAGTATTAAAATAAAAACAACCTTAAAGCGTTTTGGGGGGTAGGGGATTCGCCCCACCAATATTTTTTTGGTTCTTTTTTGGCGTCAAAAAAGAACCATTCTACTTTTGTTGATTGTTTGCATCTTATTGTTAATAATAGCTCGTTGTACTCTATCTTATGATTTAACTAAATACAAGATTGGTAATTGTAATTATAAAACACACACATGCAAAGGCTATGTGTGTGTTTTATAATTAGCAAAACTTTTAATAACGCCTATACCTAGTAAGTCTATCATCATTATTTTGGTTTTGATTGTTAAAATTATTGTAAGTTGATAGATAATTTTGGTTGTCATAATTCATATGATGTTGATTATGCATAGGGGCGTTAGATTTTTTTCCAATACCAAATTTTACTACAACCCATACTACACCACATACAATTGCCAATGCAACCGCCCCAATAACCAACATTTGCATCATATTAATTCCACCACCATTATCAACATCTGTAGGATTATCTCCCCCCCCAACATCTACATCACCACCACCGCCAATATCTCCTCCGCCTACTTCTCCTCCTCCGTCACTTCCACCTGAACCATTATCACCGCCATCTCCACCACCCGTATTACTATCCTTGATTATATTAATCGTCATAACACAACTATCAATACTGTATGAATTACCTAGAGTATCATCATTTGAAACTCTTGCAAAATATACAAACACACCTAGTTGTTTTGTTGGTATAGTTAAGGTAGATGAATTTGGAGTATTCTCTATATTTCCAATGAATGGGACATCGCTTCCACTACTTCCATTTTCTTTAGTATACCATGCAAACTTTAATGTACCATTGCTTTCAGCATTTGGAGTTGCTACAACTTGCAACTTTGCTAAGCTATTTTGCTCAACATCAATTTTGATTTCTTCATCAAAGTCATCACTAGGTTGTTTGTCAATAGTAGGTGGAATATCATGTTCTTCAGTCCCATACTCATTTATTAGCACTGTAATAACACCTGTTTTGGCTTCATATGTTTTATCAGCATAAGTATTGACAATACTACATTGATAATAATATTTTCCATATTCAGTCGTAGGTACTGTATAACTTTGTGAAGAACCAACATCTACACTATCTTGGAAACTTTCATTTAATGATTGTTTCCAAGTATAAGACAATTTGCGCACATCTACAAAATTAAGCTCTGACTCAACATAAAATATCAACTCATCACCACGCTTAATAATATAATTAGATTCAGGCTCAAATACAATAATTGGAGTAGGGTCAAAAACTTCTCTTATACTTATGTCATAAAATTGAGCTTTTAGAAATGTGTATTGCATAACTCTACTATAACAAGCACATGACAAAACACTACAAAGCAACAATAGTATTGTAAATACTAAATTTATTCTAATATATTTTATAAGTTTCATATTAATCTCAATCTTTTATATAATCATATACACATATATTATTATACAAAATATTCATGATTAAGTCAAATTTATTAAATAATTGTGAATGCGGTAACTTTTTTTGTTTTATGAAATTTATTAAATATTTAGACATATATTGACATATATAAACATTTTACAAAAATTAATATTGAGATTTTTCACACATAGTATTATTACTTTAACACTGCTTTAATACGCCTTACTCCTGACGAAGATGACTGTTCTTTGACTATTTCAAATTTACCTAATTCACTTGTCCTGTTGGCGTGAGGTCCACCACATATTTCACAGCTAAAATCACCAATAGAATAGACTTTTACTATCTCTTGATATCTATCACCAAACAATCCTATAGCCCCACTATCCTTAGCTTGTTGTACTGTCATCTCATCAAAACTTATTGGCAAATCATCTTGAATTGCATTGTTGACCATTTCTTGTACTTTATCAATTTCATCTTGAGAAAGAGGTCTAGAAAAATTGAAATCAAATCTTAGTCGTTCTGCCGTGATATTGCTTCCCTTTTGACCTAAATTTTCATCTTTAAGTACTGTCTTTAGTGCCTTATGCAACAAGTGTGTTGCAGTATGCAAGCGTGTAGTTGCTTGACTGTTGTCTTGCAATCCACCCTTAAATTTTTGCGTAGCTCCTTGTTGACTCTTGGATTGATGTTGTTCAAAACATTGATAGTAACCATCTACATTAACTTTCAAATTATTTTCCTTAGCCAATTCTTGTGTCATTTCTAACGGAAATCCATAAGTATCATACAAATTGAATGCTGCTTTACCACTAATTGTATCACCTTGCAAATTTTGTACCAACTTTTCAAATCTCACAATACCTTGACTAATAGTCTTTACAAATCTCTCTTCTTCTGCATCTATTTCTTGTATTATCTTTTTTTGATTTGATAGCAATTGTGGATACTGTATAGAGTATACATTTACAAAACATTGTGAAATTTGAGACAAACTAGCTTTTGGCAAATTCAACTTGATTGCATACCTAATTGCTCTTCTCAATAGACGACGCAAAATATATCCTTGGTCTGTATTGCTTGGCACAATCCCCAACTCGTCACCTACAATCATTGTTGCCGTCCTAATATGGTCTACAACTATCCTTATCTCTCTATCCGTTGTATCATTGTTGCCATATACCTTACCACTCAATTTTTGCACCATAGCAATAGCATCTACAAACAAATCTGTATCATATACTGTATTTGCACCTGTCAATACCACAAGAGTGCGTTCTAGCCCCATACCTGTATCTACATTCTTTTGCGACAATTGTTCAAATTTGCCATCAATAGTCTTGTTGTACTGCATAAAGACATTGTTCCAAATTTCTAAATACTTTCCACAATCACAAGCAGGATTGCAATTTGGGCTACAAGGTATTTGTCCATTATCCAAAAATATCTCTGTATCAGGTCCACACGGTCCAGTAATTCCAGCAGGTCCCCACCAATTGTTTGACTTTGGCAAATAAAATATTTTATCTTTTGGTATACCGTGACTAGCCCAAATTTCTGCACTTTCTATATCTTTTGGAGCGTCAATATCTCCTTCAAATACAGATACAGCAAGTTGAGATACAGTTAATCCCAATACTTTAGTCAAAAATTCAAAACTAAATGCAATGCTTTCCTTTTTAAAATAATCCCCCAAAGACCAATTGCCCATCATTTCAAAAAAAGTACAGTGACTACTATCACCTACTTCTTCTATATCGCCCGTTCTCACACATCGTTGCACATTGGCAAGTCGTACCCCTGCAGGGTGTTTTTGCCCCATAAGATATGGTACAAGCGGATGCATACCCGCAGTAGTAAACAATACTGTGGGGTCATTTTGTGGTATAAGCGATGCTCCAGATATAATAGCATGTTGCTTGGATTCAAAAAAATTGTACCAAGCTTGTCGCAAGCTTTGTGATGTTGTAATCTTATGCATAATAATTTATTGATTGCCTGAATTGTTGTTTATTGCGTTTTCTTTTTGTTTCCATTGGCACTCGGCACAATAGTTGAGATCTATAGAACTCTTAAAAATTGAAAACCTTATCCAAAAAGATTTTCCACATTTTTTGCATGTCCTATAGCAACGAACTACCTTGATAAATATTCCTAAAATGAGTACAGGAAACATAATAGCTAAAATACTAAAAGCCATAATATCTCTCCTAAATAATACCTAATGCTTAAATCCATCTTTCAAACCTACTATTCTATTAAATACCAACTGTGATTGTGTATTGCTTTGTTGTATATTTGCCACAGGTTTGTCTATACAATAGTATCCATGTCTCAAAAATTGAAATCTCTCTGCCTTATTTACAAAATCTTTGTCCATTTTAGCCTCTAATATCTCTATAGAATTTGGATTATATTTATCATTTTCATCAAGCAATTTATCAAAATGTCTCACTTTGATATCTACACTATTTTTGGCATCTACCCAATGTATGACTCCTACGCCCTTTAGTCCACTTTTGTCTTGTCCTGACTTTGAATTTGGGACAATACTTACATATACTTTGACTACATTGCCGTTGCAATCGGTATCATACTTTTCACATTTGACGATGTATGCTGCTTTGAGTCTCACCAATCCACCCACAGTCAACCTTTTGTATTTTGGTGGCGGATTGATTGCAAAATCTGCTCTATCTATATATATCTTGTTAGAAATTTTTACAAAAGAATTGTCTATAGTTTGTCCATCTACTACTGTATCCAACTCCAGATTTTCTGTCCAATTGTCATCTCTATCTATCACAACAAGTTCTATAGGATCAATAGATACCATTGCTCTTTGGGCAGTATGATTGAGCTCATCTCTTATACAACTCTCTAGCATAGCTATGTCCACAGTGCTATTGGACTTAGATACACCAATATCATTGCAAAATTTCTTGATAGAATTTGCTGTATACCCTCTTCTACGCAAACCCACTAGTGTAGGCATTCTAGGATCGTCCCAACCTTGCACCAAATTGTCTTGCACCAAATTGATAAGATGTCTTTTGGACAATTTATATCCATCAATATTCAGTCTAGCAAACTCATACTGATGTGGAATTGTCTCAAAACATGCACTTTGTTGTATTACCCAATCATAGAGTGGTCTATTGTTTTCAAACTCTAGACTACAACAACTATGAGTAATCCCCTCTATAGCATCTTGAATAGGATGAGCAAAATCATACATTGGATATACTTTATACTTGTCCCCTTGTCTATAATGATGAGCATTTAATACTCTATAAATTATAGGGTCACGCATATTCATATTTGGACTAGACATATCTATCTTTGCCCTCAATACAGCTTTGCCTTCTTCAAATTTGCCATCAATCATATCTTGAAACAACTTTGTATTGTCATCTATACTAGTATTGCGATATTTAGACTCTCTACCAACTTGAGTTAGAGTACCACGCATGTCTTTTATCTCTTCAGGGGTAGACAAATCCACATAAGCTACACCTTTCAAAATAAGGCTTTTTGCTATTTCTAGAGTTTTTTCAAAGTAGTCAGAAGCATAATAAATATTTCCTTGCCAACCAAGCCACTTCATATCTTGTATTATAGCTTGAACATATTCGTCGTTTTCTTTTATAGGATTGGTATCATCAAATCTAAGGTTGCATGTACCATTGTACTTTTGCGCTAGTCCATAATTGATAAGTATAGCTTTAGCATGCCCAATATGCAAATACCCATTGGGTTCTGGCGGATAACGCAAAGCTATTTTGGTATGTTTTTTGGTAGCTAAGTCTCTCTCAATAACTTCTTCAATAAAATTTGCCATATGTAAATTTCTAAAAGGTATAAATTGCTTGATTGTTATGTACAATTCAAATGATGCATCTTATAGTTTTTTCTCCCAAATTATCAGTGAGATATACATGTTGCTTTATACACTCAAAAGAAGTTTCACTCAAAGTATGTTCCATCTTGCAGGCATCTTGTTGAGCTACTTCGGTAGGTACACCAATAATCTCCAAAAACCTAGTTATAGTACTATATCTATCAAACAACATCTTGGCTTTTTCTAACCCTTTAGTTGTCAATGTAATACATTCGTTTTTATCTTTATCTATCAAATTTTGTTTGAGTAATTTTTTTAGACCATTAGAAACTGATGCCTTAGAAAAATTCATCTTCCTAGATATATCTACAGCTCTTACTTCACCCAATTGATTGAGTAATATATATATTGTCTCAAGATACATTTCTGCTGATTCTCCCACAGTTACCTCCAATAATATTACCAAATTTTAATTAGCAGTCAATCCAATTCATCTATGGATTGACTGCAATATTATATCAAATTTAAAGAGATTAAGCAAATGCTTTAAGATTGCTAAAATATGTTTTTAAATCACCAATTATTTTGTTGTTTTGATTTTCTGTCAAGCTTGCCATTAGGTATATTTTGAGCAATGGTTCTGTACCACTTGGTCTCAATATCACACTGACTCCATTTTCTAATTTATAAGATAGTACATTTGCACACATAAGTTTGTTGGTATGATTAGAATAATCTTGAAAAGATTGTATCAAATAACTTGCAAAATTGGTAGGTGGAGCTTGCCTTAAGCTATTTAAATAGGATTGCACCTTGTTTGTATCTATTCTCAAACTCAAAGTTTGACTGCTAAAATATCCAAATTCACTATAAATCTCATTTAACTTTTCTATCAAACTTATATTTTTAGCTTTGCAATATGCCATAAGCTGCATAATTGCAAGCACTGTTATCATTGCATCTTTGTCACCTACATGAGTACCTATCAAGTATCCCATACTCTCTTCAAAGCCTATCAAATATCTATGCTCTTCACTATTTTCTCTCAACTCTCTAATAATATTGCCTATATACTTAAATCCCGTCAAAGTTTCTCGTATAGTAGCCCCATATTTGTCTGCTATTTTGTCAACCAAATTGCCTGTCACAATTGTACGCACTACTATTGGATTGAGTACTTTATTGTTTGAAGTAGCATTTTGTGACAACAAAAACTCTGTCAACAATATACCCATTTGGTTGCCATTGATATACACATAACCATCACCATGTCGCACCATAACTCCAATTCTGTCAGCATCAGGGTCAGTAGCTACAACTATATCTGCGTCATTAAGTTTGGCATATTTTAAGCCAAGTTCAAAACTATCTAGGTGTTCTGGATTAGGATTTGGGCAAGTTTCAAAGTCAGGATTGCAATAACCCTGTTCAGGCACTACAAAAGGACAATTGCCATATCTAGCAAGAAGTTCTGGTACAATTGTACTACCAGTACCATTGAGCGGTGTATAAACTACCTTTATATCTTTTATTGAGCTAACATTAAAACTATCATACTTTTTATTCAATTCTTGAAAGTACTGTTGCACAATACTATCATCTAAATATTTTACATCAAAACCAATATCATCTACTATATCTTGAAAGACATCAACTTCATCTATCAACTGAGATATCAGTGTAGTGTCAATAACCTGCGAACCGCTTCTTTCAAATATCTTATACCCATTGTATTCTTTAGGGTTGTGACTAGCTGTAATCATAATACCCAAATCACAGTCCAAGTATCTAGTAGCATAAACCAAAATAGGAGTAGGAGTAGGTTGTTGAAATATTTGACAACTTATATTATTGTTTTCTAATACTCTAGATACAATTTGAGCAAACAATTTTCCATCTCTACGATTGTCATACGATACAACTACTTTTATATTTTTGTCTTGATTGGTTTGTTGTAGATACTTTGCTATTCCAATAGTTGCTTTTTTGATTGTATATACATTGATGCGATTGCTACCCATACCCATTAGTCCACGCATTCCTGCTGTACCAAATTCTAAGTCCTTGCTAAAAGCATCTTCAATGGCAAGATTGTCACCTTGCATAGATTGCAATTGTGACAAGTATTGTGAATCTACACTGTCACACCATAATTTGTACTTTTGTTGTGCTGTCATTTGTTTGTTCCTTTATAATTTTGTAAAGCTATTGGAATTTCAAATTCTGCCTTACCACTTATTATATCATCAATTTTTTTTAACAATCTAAAACAACCATTGTGTTCTTTGCAATAATGTACATTGCAATCGTTGCAATCCTTTGGTTTGTATATTGTTGGTAAACAACACTCATCGCAATCATGATGAACATGCTCCATATGATTTTGGCACATTTCTAATTTGCATTTTTCACAATCTATAGACCTATTGAATTCCTTCAACAGGTCTTGTCTTTTTGCATGCAAAAAGCTAGACATACAACCTAGTATATCTAGTATTTCTTGCTTTGTAATTTGTTGACTATCACGAGTATTGGCATACTCTTTGACCCAGTTGAGTACTGCAACATTGCTATATCCCAATGCTTGCCCAATAGTACGCAAACTAAATCCATAACAATACAAAACTATAGCATACTGCTTTAGTTGCCCTGCCAATCTAGTAGTCTCATTAAATTGAATATGACATATATTGCACTTATAGTACTGTTCACCATGCTTAGTACCATTTTTGACAACTTTAAATGAAGAACACTTGAGACACTTCATATTGTATATTATAGCATATTTTTTATACTTTTCAAACAATAACTTGAGTTATGATGCAAATGATAATTGAAATTTGAATAACATCTTTAGATTAAAACTAGAAATGTACAACTATTGGATATTAAAAATAAGATACAAAATATCGACAAAACAAATATTATTATTTTTTGACGCCAAAAAAGAACCAAAAAGAATTTGGGAAATCCCACAAATCACATAACACTTTAAAGTTGTTTTTATTTAAATGTTTCTTCATTTCCATATTAATCTACTCTATCTTGCACACTACTATAAAAATAACTATAAAATTGTAAGGTTGAATGAAATTATACAACTTCATTCAACCTCAACATATTACATCAAACAGTATTTCAAAACTAAAGCGATTATATATTTATCCACACACATTCAAGTTCTAAATCTTCGTATACAAGCACACTAGAAGAAAGATATTCTCCTGTTTTTTTATTCTTATATTTGTCAAATTTCTTTCCTTCTGGGATTCTAATTCCATGAATAGATGGATGACCTAGCGTTGCTCCTGTTTTTATGTCCTTTCTTACTGGATTTAAATCAAGTCCATTATTTGCATAAATTGTTACAGTATATTCTTGTTGGGTTGATACCTTTTCCCAAACAGCTTTAAGAGTAATATTTGTTTGTACTGTATTTTTATCAAAGTCCCATATTCGTGTATTTCCTGGCTCATCTACAATCCAATGTGCAAGCTTATAACCATCTTTTTTTGCATTTGGTTGAGATACCTTTGCCCCTACTGGATATGATTGGCTAAAATCACCACCTGTACCAACTTTTCCACCATCTAGGTTAAAATATACAGTACATGTTGTACTGCTAGTATCACCAGCATACCATGAGACTTCTAGAGACATATCTTTTTGCACTGTATCTTGTTTGAAATTCCAAGGAGTACTGCCCGAATATTCATACCAATTCCTAGGATTATATCCCGGTTTTGTAACAATAGGTTCTGGAATCAACTTTCCTTCTTGTATTTTCAATTCTAATCTACCAGTTCCATTCTCAGCAAATGTTCCACCACCTGCTTTTAGTGTTACATTAAAGTAATTAGCCCACATAGCAGTTAGAGTCATGTCTTGTGTTACTACACTAGCAAAATCCCAAACAATATTGTCATAGTCATCATCTTTGACTATTTGCCATCCCAACAAGTCTATTTGTCCATATGGTGGATTTACTACCGGTCTCTCAACTCTATCACCCTCTCGCACCTTAACCTCTCCATTGCTTTGCAACTCTCCTCCATTCGCATCAAATGTTACTACAAAATACTTTTCCCACTTTGCATATAATATAGTATTTCCTTGTACTGTATCGTTTGAAAAATCCCACTCTTCATTAGTCCCATCTATATACCATCCCACAAAATCATTCCCTTTCATTGTGGGATCTTTCGGTCTTGTTACCTTCCCACCCTCTACTACTGTCTCACTAGCTACTTCACTCCCACCACGACTATCAAACACGACTATATACTCATTTGGCAATATCTCTACCCAACCTGCATACAAAGTAATATCAACCCTAACAACATCCCTAGAAAAATTCCATTCTATGCTCAACTCTCTATCCCTATACCACTTACTCAATTCATACCCTTCTCTATATATTCCACTCGGTTGAGATAATTTGCTTCCCTCCTGTACTTCTATTTCCTTTGTCTCACTTCCATTGCTAAATTTTCCTCCATTGCCATCAAACTCAACTCTATACATTATTGCTGCTTTCTCTTCCCACTTCGCATACATCTCTATCTCTCTCTCTACCCTGTCATTTTCAAAATCCCACAACTCTGTATACTCTTCGTCTATATACCAACCCTCAAATGTATTATTTGCCTTTGTAGGTGATTGTGGCTCTACTACCAGTTCATTCTCATCTACAACTTGACTTTCTACTTCACTACCACCACGACTGTCAAATGTCACTGTATGTTGTATCGCTTCCCACCTTGCATGCAACTTAGTACTGTACATCACTGGTTGGCTAAAATCATACTCATTCAAAAATGCACTATCTCTATACCAACTCTTAAATACAAAATGTTCTCTACTTGTATGTGGCTCTTCTATTATACTACCTTTCTCTACTGTCTTTGTTTCAACTTCACTCCCACCATGACTGTCAAATGTTATTGTTACCTCATCTACTACAATTACTTCTTCCACCCACTTAGCATACAATACCATATCTTCACTTACTATATCTACATTAAAATCATACCTATCCTCAAAACTTTCATCTCTAAACCACCCCGAAAATGCAAACCCACTCTTCTTTGGATTCCTTGGTCTTGCCAATTGACCATCATCTATTACTTCTACTTCCAATTTATCTTTACTCTCACTCAATTCTCCATCATTAAATTCATCAAATTCTCCACCCAAACTGTCAAATACTACTCTATTATATACAAATGCTACTCGATTCCACTTCGCATATATTGTTATATCTCTTACAATAGGCTTGCTATCAAATGCAAACTCTGTCACCAAATCACTCTCATACCAATCTATAAACTCATACATATCCTTAATAGGATCTTCCGGTCTACTCACAATACTACCATCACTCACACTTCTCTGATACTTCTCCCCATTCTGTGCATCAAATGTTACTACAAACTTCCTTACCACTTCCTCCCTTACTTCATCACTCTTCTTTGCACATGCCAACCCAAATGCAAAAATCATCAGTACCATCATCAATACTGCCACTCTCTTACTTATACTTATTCTTATATCCTTTTTTATCATTTACCTTTTTTACTCCACTTTCCCCTTTTTAAACACACCATCCACTATAGATGGATTTTATTTCCTATATGTTAGTATATTTATTAATATATTATACATTTTTTTGTTATAAAAGTAAATTATTTGCAAATAAACTATAAATGTAAATATTTTACCTAGATGTTAAATATTGTATAAACTCATCTTGTTGCAAAGCAACTAATATTATATTTTATTAAATCAAAAGCAAATTACGCTATTCCCATACAATGACAAGTTCTAGATCACTATATACTAAAGTTGAAATCAAAATAATGTCCCCTGTTTCCCTTTCTTGATATTCCTTAAATCTAAAACCAGGATTTGAATCAGTGGGAGTACCAAGCATTTTACCCTCATAAATTATTTTTGTATACTCTTTTGTGCCATTATTTGGATCAATTTTTACATTAAAGTAATTAGCCCACATAGCAGTTAGAGTCATGTCTTGTGTTACTACACTAGCAAAATCCCAAACAATATTGTCATAGTCATCATCTTT
>WRGC01000009.1 GCA_009787385.1 Bacillota bacterium | reverse complement strand
GGGGGGGGGGGATTCGCACCCCCCCCAAAAAAAAGCTTTTTTGGTTCTTTTTTGGCGTCAAAAAAGAATATAGTTGGTTTTGTTGATAGTTTGTATTTGATTGTTAATATCGCTAATTGTACACTCTCCTTTTGTATTAGTACGGGTAATTTGCAATTTTGTAGAATAATCATTACAACAAACTACAACAACATAATGTTTAATATTGTTTATGAGACATGTATATAAAAATCCAAATATAGAGTTAGAGGTAGCAGTCGTTGCACAGTATCACAAGTGTGAAGACTGTGGATTGAGAACTCCAATGGAAATATTTATAGGCAATCTCAATGAATGTGAGTGTGGAAAATCTATCCCAATAGCCGCACGCACTAGATTGAATAACTTGGTAGATGTAGATAGTTTTGTAGAGTTTGATACTAATGTACAATCTTTAGATGTACTTGAATTTGTGGATTACAATACCAAGCTCATTGCCGCAAAAAAGAAAAGTGGCGAGTTAGAGGCGGTAATTACAGGGAAAGCACAAATTGGAGGATATGATTGTGGATTGTTTGTAATGGAACCAGCCTTTTTTATGGGAAGTATGGGGATAGTGGTTGGAGAAAAAATCACTAGATTGTTTGAATATTGTACAAAACACAAACTTCCTGTAGTAGGATTTTGTGCATCAGGTGGTGCTAGAATGCAAGAGGGAATATTTAGCCTAATGCAAATGGCAAAGACAAGTGGTGCGATAAAATTGCATAGTGACAACAGTTTGTTATATATTTCTGTATTGACAAATCCTACGACGGGTGGAGTGACTGCTAGTTTTGCTTCACTTGGGGACATAATAATTGCAGAACCCAAAAGTATTGTAGCATTTGCAGGTCCTAGAGTAGTAGAACAAACAATTCGTAAAAAACTTCCAAGTGGATTTCAATTGTCTGAGTTTGTATTGCAAAAAGGATTTGTAGATATAATAGTAAAAAGAGTAGAAATGAAGTATACTCTTACAAAGCTACTAAAGCTTCATACTATTCCAATGGATATAAATATGTAGATTATTGGCTATGTTTGATTATCCATCATAATTGTCAGTATTTGAGATTAATGTAATAAGATATACCTTAAGTTGATTCACATATTTTATATCTATTGTTATTTATAGGAGTGTACACATTAGGAGTGTACAGATAATGTACATTAAGATAGAATGGAAGTAACAACTTAATTAAAATTAACCTTAAAGCGTTCGGAATGTTGGGGGGATTCGCAACCCCCCAAGAGCTTTTTTGGTTATTTTTTGACATCAAAAAATAATAATTCTAGTTTTGTTGATAGCCTGTATTTTATTGTAATAACCGCTCATTGTACACTCTCTTATTTATTATGCAACAGACAATCAAGACATACAAAAAAAATAATAAGAAAAACAAAAAGCCTACACAGATTCCCAATCAATTGCAAGCTAAGTTAACTAGTTTAGGTGCAGTTAAGGGGACTGCTTTTGAGATAGTTTCAAGGGCTAGAGATGTTAAGAATCGTATAAGTGGCAGTGATTTTGTCAACGCTTATATAGAGCAATACACAGAATTACATGGTGATAGAGCTTATGGAGATGACAAAGCAATTAATGGTGGAATTGGATGGTTGGGAAATATCCCTGTTACTGCAATAGTACTAGAAAAGGGTAAGACTACGGCAGAACGCATAGCACGCAACTTTGGTTCGGCTCACCCTGAGGGATATAGAAAAGCACTTAGATTGATGCAACAAGCAGAAAAGTTTGGTAGACCTATAATATGTTTTGTAGATACTACAGGTGCATACTGTGGCATTGGTGCAGAAGAGAGAGGACAAGGTTATGCAATAGCACAAAATATAATGCATATGATGACTCTCAAGACTCCTATTCTTACTATTTTGATGGGAGAAGGTGGAAGTGGTGGTGCATTGGCTTTGGCAGTAGCTGACGAAGTATGGATGTTGCAAAATTCTATATATAGTGTGATTTCTCCTGAGGGTTGTGCTAGTATTTTATTTAAAGATGTTTCTAAAGCTCCTCAAGCTGCTCAATCTCTTAAACTTACTGCTATAGATTTGGCTAATTATGGTATAATAGATGATATTATATTAGAAGAAGAGGACATGCTACCAAAACTCAAAAAACAAATAATAGAAAAATTAGAGACATTGCAACTGTTGGACAACAAGACTTTGTTGCAAGGAAGGTACAATAGATTTAGACAAATTGGGACTATCTTAGAAATGTAGTGTGATTGATACTATAGTTGTATAAAACTTTAAAAGTAGTATACAAATACAGTAGATTAAGATGAAAAGAAGTAACACCTAAATAAAATCAACCAAGGGTCGGGGGAGAATTCGCAACCACCCAAAAGCTTTTTTTTATTCTTTTTTGGCGTCAAAAAATAATAACGCTAGTTTTGTTGATAGTTTATATTTTATTGTTAATAACCGTTTGTACATTTTCAATTTTAAATATAGTAATAAAAGATGAATATTGTAGTTTAGTCAAATAGATGCTAAAAAATTTATCAAGTATGCAAAAAAGGATACTCAGTTATCCGGCTATTGTTTTGTTGTGTGTGGTGTCTAGCATAGTTATACACTCTTTTGTTATTCCTACAGATTTTGCTCCTGGTGGGGTCAGTGGGATTGCTACTATGATACAATATGCATGGGGTATAAATGCTGGGATTTTGGTATTTCTTATCAATATTCCATTATGTATAATGTCTATATTTTTGTTGGGTGGTGAGTTTACTGTCAAGTCTATATTGGGGGTTTTGACATTTTCATTTAGTCTTTGGATATTGGATTATATAGATTTTCCTGTATACGAGCCTGAGCAATCCATATTGACAGTTGTTGTTGGGGGAGTTCTAGATGGTTTTGCTGTGGCATTTATATTTAAGTTGACTGGTAGTCTTGGAGGGACAGACTTTGTTGCTGCAGTAATATACAAGAAAAATAGTCAAATAAATATTATATGGTTTGTATTTGCAATCAATGTTTTGATTGCATTAGTATCAATATTTGTATACAAAAGAGGTATAGAACCTGCAATTTTGTCTATAATTATGACATTTATATCTGGTAAGGTTGTAGATAGTATAATGGCAGGGTTTACGGTAGCATCTAAGTTTGAAATTATTACCGAAAAGCCTGAGGAAGTCAAACAAGCTATATATAGTATTGTAGAACGAGGAGTAACTATAATTCCAGTCAAAGGAGCGTACTCTAATACAGAAAGACATCTTATATTATGTATAGTAAGAAAGAGAGAGATCCCAAATATGCAAAGGTTGTTGAGAGACTTTGAATGTTCTTTTAGTATACAGTCAAATGTACACAATGTTTATGGACAGAGATTTGGATCTATTAAAAGTAGTAAGAGTGGATTGTAAGAAAATAGCAATAAATATTGAAAAGTATAAATTGTAAGTGTTTTGTAATATTGTTCAAATTATGAAAAATACTAACTCCCAAAAACTGTATTTCAAAAAAAATATTTAAATAAAATTTCTTTTTTTTTAGTTAAATATTAATACTGTAGACGCATTAAAAACATTAAATATCTATGTAAATCATTGACAATACAAAATCTAAATATGCCTATTGACTTTCTTTGATTTGTATTATACAATGAAAATATATATTAGTGTTGTGTAGATATTTGCTAATCAAAAGTTGTATTGCAAAGTCTACAAAAAACCTATGAACATACCTAACAACTTATAGATAAAATACAAAGGGGTCTTGAGATGGCAAGTTTGATATTGGAATTAGATGAAGAGTTTTATACTCGCAATTTTGTAGAGTTGGAATTACAACGATGTAGGGCTATAGAAAAAAATAATTCTATAATGAAACTTTTAGAAAATTTATTAACTCTCAACTTTAGAGAAGATGAGGGTTGGATTTGTACTTTTTTTAATAATTACATTGAGATATGCAATGATGTTTGGTGTTGTAAAGAAGAAAAGTACAGACCTCAATTGTATTTTGAGATTGGATTTTTTGATTGTGGTGGTTCAAAGTTTTTGTGTAGAGATAGCTTGATTGTAACTGTTTCTGTGTATATTATGACAAAACGAGTAAAATACAATGTTTTGTGTGATTTTGCAACGGCACCACATTTGTCAATCAACAAAATTGTGTCACAGTTAAAATTATTGGAAGAAAAATATTTTGTTTAGAAAAATTTATTAAAGTATAGTATCAAAACAAGGGGAACTTGGGTGAGTAAAAGTAAGGAAAATCTACAAGAAAATTTGTGTGAGAGTAATTCATTGTGTGAGTGTGAGATTGCACCTAATGATGGCAAAAATTCGTACTATATTACTACTCCTATATATTATCCAAGTGGGGATTGGCATATAGGACATTGTTATACTACAGTCAACTGTGATGCTCTAGCTAGATATAAGCGTTGTAAGGGGTATCAAGTAATATTTGGTACAGGTACAGACGAACATGGACAAAAAGTTGCTGATGTAGCAGCGTCTAAAGGATTAAGTACTCAGACACATTTAGATGAAAGAGCAGAAAATATCAAACAACTTTGGAAAATTCTTGACATTGAGTATGATATGTTTATTCGTACTACTGACGACTATCATTGCAAGGCAGTTCAAGAAATATTTTTACAATTATACAATCAAGGAGATATATACAAGTCAAACTACGAAGGCAAATACTGTACGCCATGCGAGTCTTTTTGGACACCTGCACAATTGGTAGATGACTGTTGCCCTGACTGCAAACGCCCTGTGATAGATTCTTGCGAGGAGTGTTATTTTTTTAGATTATCCAGGTATCAAGATAGATTGTTGGATTTGATATCAAATACAGATTTTTTGGCACCACAATCTAGAGTAAATGAGATGGTCAATTTTATCAAGGAGGGGTTGCAAGACTTGGCGGTAACTCGTAGCAATGTCAAGTGGGGGATACCAGTACCTTGGGACGAAAAACATACTCTCTATGTATGGGTAGATGCGTTGTCTAATTATATAACTATGCTTGGCTATGGCAGTGATGATACTACCAAATTTGATAAGTTCTGGCCCGCTGATTTGCAAGTAGTAGGTAAAGAAATTGTAAGATTTCATACAATAATTTGGCCAGGTATACTTATGGCTTTAAAATTACCTTTGCCCAAAAAAGTATATGGACATGGTTGGCTACTTTTGGGTGGAGATAAAATGTCCAAGTCTAAGGGCAATACAGCCAATCCATTTGATTTGGTTGCTAAGTACAGTGTAGATGCTGTGAGATACTATCTTTTGAGAGAAGTTCCATTTGGTGCAGATGGTGCATATACTTTGGAAATGTTTCTTAATAGATACAATACAGATTTGGTTAACACATATGGAAATCTTGTTTCTCGTACATTTGCTATGGCGAATCAAAATTTTGATGGCATAATATCAAAAGATGATGGTCAATGTGAGTCAATTGATAGTGCATTGGTAGAGCAGATAGAAAACTTGCCTAAATTGGTAGACGAGTTTGTAGACAATCTCAACTTATCTAAAGCATTAGAAAGTATAATCAATCTTTGTCAATCTGCAAATAAGTATATAGATGAAACCAAGCCATGGTTGTTAGCTAAGCAACAACAATCCAAAGCTAGACTTCAAGTTGTACTGTACAATTTGTTGCAAGCAATAAAAATATCAAGTCAACAGTTGTCGCCATTTTTGACGGAAAAACCAATACAAGTTTTGAAAGCTTTGGGATTTGGTGATGGCGTATATAGGTTGCAAACATTGGATAAGTTGTATGATAGGGTAGATGTAAAATCAGAGTTGAGTAAAGCAAATTAAATATAAAGACACTTATTAGTAGTTTAGTAAGTGTCTTTTTTTAATAAGTGCTATACTATGAATTGTAAGTATTGACATAAATATATTGTTGATAAATAAAGAATTAAGGTTTTATAATAAAATTTTTTTAATATATATAAATTCAAATTAGCAAGTTTGGTGATGGTCTTTTCAATTTGACATTTTTTAATACTTCATCAAATTTTTTATTATAAATCTATTGACATAACATAAAAAAAAATATATAATGTATCAAAGTTTAATTTTATTAAACTTTGAGTTTAGTAAAATTGCAATAAAAATAAAGTATTTTGTTTGTAATGGTGATGAGTAAAAATGGATGTATTGAATTGGAATTTGTATAAATCTAGTGGTATATTATGGAAATTGGATCTAAGATAAGAGAATTGAGACAACAAAAAAATTTGACTCAAGAAGAGTTGGGAGATAGGTGTGATTTGACAAAAGGATATATAAGTCAGTTGGAGAATGACTTGTCTAGTCCATCTATTGCTACTTTGAGTGATATTTTATTGGTATTGGGTAGCAATCTTTCGGATTTTTTTGACAAGATAGAAGATGACGACAAAGTGGTTTTTGGTGATGATGATTATATAAAAAAGTGTGCTGATAATTTGACTACAATTTGGTTAGTTCCAAATAGTCAAAAATATAGTTTGGAGCCTATAGAAATAGTTATTTCGCCTCACTCTAGTACCCCGCTTGATACCCCACATGATGGGGAGGAGTTTGGTTATGTGTTGCAAGGAAAGGCTACTGTAGTTTTGGGTAAAAAAAAATACATCGCAAAAGCAAGTGAAAGTTTTTATTATAAAGCTGATAAAATACATTATTTGATAAATGATACAGATGACAATTTGAGAATATTATGGGTGAGTTGTCCACCAAACTTTTAATGAATGGGAGCAAAAAATGTCTACATCAACTATACAAAATCCTATCAAGAAGCCTGACCGCAAAGATACTATAATAGAAGTAAAGAATATTACCAAACGATTTGGAGATATGACGGCTGTAGATGACCTCAATCTCAAGATAAGGAAAGGTGAATTTGTCACATTGCTTGGACCATCAGGTTGTGGCAAGACTACTTTGCTGAGAATGATAGCGGGATTTGACACTAGTACTGAGGGAAAGATATATCTTGAAGGTGTAGATGTTACACAAATTCCTCCCAACAAACGCAGTATAAATACCGTATTTCAAAAGTATGCGTTGTTTCCTCATCTCAATGTTTACAATAATATTGCATTTGGATTAAAGCTTAAAAAGATAGAGATAGATGGTAAAATTACCAAGCTTTCTCGTGAAGTTATAGACCAAAAAGTCAACTATGGTTTGCGTATGGTAGGGCTTGAAGGATATGACAATAGGGATATAGACACTCTATCGGGTGGACAACAGCAGAGAGTTGCTATAGCTAGGGCATTGGTGTTAGAACCCAAGGTATTGTTGTTAGATGAACCTTTGGGGGCTTTAGATTTGAAGATGCGTAAGGAGATGCAAATAGAATTAAAAAATATGCATCGCAACTTGGGCATAACTTTTTTGTATGTTACCCATGATCAAGAAGAAGCATTGACTATGTCTGACACTGTGGTTGTAATGCGTGATGGAGTTATTCAACAGATAGGGACTCCAAAAAAGATATATGACGAACCTAAGAATGCTTTTGTAGCTGACTTTATTGGGGAGAGCAATATATTGTCAGGTGAGATGGTGGCAGACTATAAAGTAAGAGTATTAGAAAGAATTCTCAATTGTAGTGACAAAGGTTTTGCTAAAGAAGAAAAGGTAGATTTGGTAATTCGTCCCGAAGATATTTTGTTGGAAAATCCTGACAAGGGTGGATTGGTAGGAGAAGTTATAGATAGTATATTTAAGGGTGATTATTATGAAATGCGTGTTGTGGTAGATGATTATGAGTTTAGTGTACAAAGTGTAGAGGGTAGTCCAATAGGTACAAGAGTATCACTTACTATAAGACCAAATGGAATTCATATCATGAAAAAAGCTAGAGTTGTTAACAAATACAAAGCTTTAATTCATGACGATAACAGTATACTTTTGTTTGATGAATACTTTGAATGCAATACTACAGGTTTTGAACATGGACAAATAGTAGAAGCTGAATTTGATTTTGAAAGTGTAATACTAACTGACCATGAAGCAGATGGTATAATAGGTGGCAATATAGCTATATCTCTTTATAAAGGCAATCACTATCAAGTGCAAGTATATACTGATGATGACAATGATATCTATCTCAATACAGAAGATGATTGGGATATAGGGGATAGAGTGGGCATATTAGTTGACAAAAACAAAATCAAATTATCAGCAGTTGTAAAAGAAGATGATTACATTGATAATAATGATGAAGAATTGTAAATACAATTGTTAAAAATAGTTGTATACTTAAAAAGTAATATCAAAAATAATCCATAATTTACTTCTTAATTATTAGTAGTTTCTTAGTAGACTGTTTGCTAATCTATTATTATGACACAAATAAAAAAATTGCAATTTCAACGAAAACACTTTAGTTATCCATATATTGTGATATGTGTTGTCTTTGTTGTCATACCATTGTTTATTTTAGCAGGGTATGCTTTGATAGATAGTGATGGAAACTTAAGTTTGTCCAACTTTGTTGATTTATTAAATAGTGCAACTACCTATATGGTATTTGGACAGACTTTAATGTTGTCATTTTTGACGACATTGATTTGTCTAATTTTGGCATACCCACTAGCATTGCTTCTATCCAATGCTAGTATAAACAGAAGTAGGACTATTGTTTTGTTGTTTATTATTCCTATGTGGATCAATTTTTTGTTGCGGACTTTTGCTTTGAGAGAATTATTGTCTATGCTTGGCTTGGGTGAAGGATATTTTTCTGTGTTGATAGGTATGGTATATGATCTTTTCCCTTTTATGTTATTGCCTTTGTATACTATATTGTCAGGTATGGATAAAAGCTACAAAGAAGCAGGTAGTGATTTGGGGGCTAGTTCGTGGCAGAATTTTGTAAGAGTGACATTGCCATTGTCAGTTCCTGGTATAGTAAGTGGTATTATGATGACATTTATGCCTGCACTGTCTAGCTTTGCTATCAATGATATGTTGGGTGATGCACATCTCTTTTTGTTTGGAAATATGGTAAATGATTTGTATGGATTAAATATGTGGAATTATGCTAGTGCTTTGGCTATGATTATGTTGATATTTGTAGGGCTAGTTATGTTGGTGGGAAATAGATTTAATCGTAGAAATATCAGGAGTTTGGGAGGGGCAAAACAATGACAAATGTAGCCAAAAAAAAGACAAAGGTCGTTGTAGGTCGTACAATTATTTGGCTTAGCATTGCTATTTTGTATTTACCTTTGTTGGTTATATTGGTATTTAGCTTTACTACTAGCAATACTATGACATGGTCAGGCTTTAGTACTCAGTTGTTTAGCAATGTGTTTACTCACCCAGAGATAAGTAGTGCTTTGACAAATACTCTTATTATTGCACTAGCTAGTGCTGCCCTTGCTACTCTCATAGGTACTTTGGCATCAGTTGGAATTTTTTATCTCAAAAAGCCACTCAAACAGATTGTTAATGCAGGTAGCCAAATAACTATACTAAATGCTGATATAGTTACTGCAATTGCTTTTATGTTGTTGTTTATATCTATATCCAATATTGGGATACCATTACCTGATGGATATCCTACTTTGATAATTGCACATACCGTATTTACTATTCCATTTGTAATTTTGGCAGTCAACCCAAAACTTCGTAGACTCAATCCCAACCTATACGAGGCAGGTTTGGACTTGGGGGCGGGACATATGCGTACAATGTGGACAGTGATTTTTCCTCAATTATTGACAGGTATGATAACAGGGTTTGCTATTGCATTTACATTATCTCTAGAGGACTTTATAGTATCACAGTACAATAAAGGGAGTATAGAAACTATATCCACACTTATCTACAGTAGTATTTCTAGAGGATTAGATCCAACTTTTAGGGCATTGTCTAGTATAGTATTTGTTACTGTACTAGTGGCAATGTTGGTATTTAATGCCGTATCATCTCAAAGAGCAAAATTGTCTGAAAGATTGAGAAGAGCATTGCATTCGGTAAAATAAATGTATTTGATTATATCGTTGGTTTTATTTAAAAAGCAATAGTTTAATTAAAAATTGGCAACATAAAACTAAATAATTGGAGATAATAGATTGAAAAAAATAATAATAAATATATCATTAGCTTGTATTGTTTTGTTTGTTGGGTTGACTACACTTATTGGTTGTACTAATGGACGCAGTCAAGTGTTGAGAATTTATAATTGGGAAGATTATCTATCTCCTGATGTAATACCCCAGTTTGAAGAATGGTATAATGACAAATTTCCTCAAGAGCCAATTAGGGTTGAGACTAGTGGATTTAGTACCAACGAACAAATGTATACTCAAATAGCATCCAAAAAAGCAGATTACGATTTGATTGTGCCATCTGACTACATGGTAGCACGAATGAAAACAGAAGGTTTGCTTATGCCTCTTGATTTGGATATTGTTTATGAAGGGTGGGATAGTCCATTTGATATAGAAGAAGGAATCTATAATAGTGATATAGTAGATATAATCAAGTCTAGCTTTGACCCACAAATGAATTATAGTGTACCATATTTGTGGGGAACTGTAGGAATACTTTATGACCCTGTACGAGGACCTGATACACTCAATGATGTACACAGTTGGAATGCAATTTTTGGCAATGAATATTCAGGCAAGATTTATATGCAAGACAGTGTGACAGATGCTTTTGCCATAGGTAGTATTTGGGCAAATAGCCATGAGTTGCAAGAACAAAATATAGAACTCAATAGTCCAGAACATGTGAAGTGGGTAAAAAACACTATCAACAACACAAGTCAACAAAATATAGACAAAGTTAGGCAGACATTGATAGACCAAAGACCTAATTTGTTGGCATATGCAGTTGATGATGCCAACGAAAGATTGGCAACAGCTTCGGATACGGCAGGGTGGTTGGCTTTGGTGTGGAGTGTTCAAGCAGGGTATGCCATGTTTGACAATACTGACTTAAGATATGTAGTTCCTGATGAGGGTAGCAATACTTGGATAGATACATTTGCAATACCTACGACGGCACGCAATCCTAAAGCTGCCAACTACTTTTTGCAATTTTTGTTGAAAGATGACATAGCATATAGCAATATGGAATACATTGGAGCAACAACGCCAATTGAGTCTGTATATGATGATTATAGTATAGAATTGGAAGATGAGATGCAAGGATTGGAAGATGAGATGCAAGGATTGGAAGATGAAGTACAATATTTGATAGAGCAAAAAGAATACTATGACCAACATCAAGATTGGCTTGATGAAGAGTGGGATTATGATGAATTGCTAACAGAAATTGATGTACTGTCAGTAGAAATTGATGAATTGCTAGAAGAAATTGATTTTTTGCAAAATTATATTTATATTCTTTTTCCACCTAATGATGTTATCAATAGAGTAGCGGCATATCAAGATTGGGGTGACGCTAAAGAAAATATAAATATGATGTGGATACAAGTCAAGTCAGGTGGCAATATTGATGATTATTTTGGTGGTGGTGCGTGGATAATGTTGGGTTTGTTGATAGCAAGTTTGGCAGTAGTTACTACACACAGATTTTGGTGGCATAGATTGACAGGGATATTCAAGAATTGATTTTATCAATAGCAAATAATATTTTGAAATGAGAGTGTGCAACAAGCTATTGTGTGGTAATTCCCCACAAAAAATCCCCTACGCTTTAATGTTGATTTTATTTAATTACGCATTACTTTTTTATCTTAATAAACTCTATTGTATACTCCTTTTTAAAAGTAATTAAATTTTTGATAATTAGTGAAATATTTTTACAAACAACAATCATTTAAATTTATAAGATTGTAAATTGTCTTATATTAAGTATTTTATCAATTGAGTATAAATAATAATGACAAACTATACAACTACATTTGATGCAGCTATCGTTGGTGCAGGACACGCTGGTATAGAGGCGGCTTTGGCTTTGGCTAAGTTGGGACATCGTGTGATTGTTTGTTGTATCAATTTGGATAGTATTGGATATCTTGCATGCAATCCTAGTATTGGGGGTACTGCCAAGGCTCATTTGGTGAGAGAGACTGATGCTTTGGGGGGAGTTATTGGTTTGATAGCAGATGCTGCTGCTACTCAAATTCGCATGCTCAATTCGTCCAAAGGTATGGCAGTTCAATCTTTGCGTAGTCAAGTTGACAAATACAATTATCATACTTTTGCCAAAACTCTATTAGAAAGACATAACAACATATCTTTGCGTCAGTGCGAAATAGTAGATATTGTACAGACTGACGATGGATTTAGATTGACTAGCAAACTAGAACAAGTATATGTTGCAAAAGTAGTAGTAATTGCTACGGGGGTGTATTTGGATTCTCAAATTTTGATAGGAGAACAAAGTTTGCCTCAAGGACCTGCCGGATTTATGCGTTCTTTGGGATTGGCTGATAGCATTAAAAAGATGGGATTTGTCATGCGTAGGTTCAAGACAGGTACTCCTGCTCGTATACATCATCGCAGTGTAGACACTTCTCACTTTGAGATACACAAGGGTGATGATGATATTTTGTCTTTTAGTGACTTAACGGACAAACCTATAATAAATACCCAAATATGTTATTTGGGACACACCAATACTCACAGCCATAATATAATTAGGCAAAATTTGCACAAGACATTTAAGTATCGCAAGAATGCTACCAATTTGAGTGTTGGGGCTAGATATTGTCCAAGTATTGAGGATAAGGTAGTAAAGTTTGCTGACAAGCAACGACATCAGTTTTTTTTGGAAAACGAAGGTAAAGATACTCAAGAGTTGTATGTTCAAGGATTGTCTACAAGTTTGCCCGTAGAAGCACAGCAAAAGGTATATAGTAGTATTGAAGGGTTGGAAAATGTAGAAATACTTAGAGATGCATATGCAATTGAGTACGACTGTATAGACCCAACTCAACTTACTCCTAGCTTGATGTCAAAAAATATCAAAGGACTGTTTTTTGCAGGACAAATCAATGGTACAAGTGGATACGAAGAAGCCGCCGCACAAGGTATAGTAGCAGGTATCAATGCTAGCCTTTGGATAAAGTCAAAGCCACCACTTATATTTGATAGATATCAAAGCTATATAGGTGTGATGATAGATGATTTGACTACGCAAGGTACTCAAGAACCTTATCGTATGATGACAAGTAGAGCAGAACAAAGGTTGAGATTGCGACAGGACAATTCTTGGCTTAGACTTACTCCAATAGGCATACAATTGGGTTTGGTTTGCGATAGACGCAAAGAATTGTATCAATCAAGGTTGATACAATTAGATAAAGTTAGAAAATTGATTGGTCATAGATTGGAACTAAGTGAATTATCTACATTGATAGATAATGGTGCATTGACATTGTCACAATCTACAGTGTTGACTGTACAAAATTTTATAAAAATCAATGAAGTAGATGCACAAACTGTATGCAAGCTAAAAGTTTTTCAAAATTATGACAAAATAGTAATACACACTTTGGTTGCCGAAACCAAATACGCAGGTTATATAGAGAGATTGGATAGAGAACTAAAAGAGATATCTCGTTTACAGATTTTAAAGATAACTATAACAGACTATACAGGTATCCCTGGATTGTCCAATGAAGCTATAGAAAAACTAAACAAAATTCAACCAATAGATATAGCTCAAGCTTCACGCATAAGTGGCGTTACACCAAGTGATATCAATGCTTTGATAATAAAACTAAAGAGTATTAAGTAGATATGTGATTGAATTGACAAAATTGATATACTTAATTTACTCGCAATGCAACAAAAAATAATATGATAGATACACATGCACATTTGCAAGATGATGATTTTAGTCAAGATAGAGACAATATTATTTCATCATTTAGAGACAATGGAGTACAGTCTGTAATTTGTATAGGGACCAACGAAGATTCTAGCAATGCTGCTATAGCTATTGCAAATAAGTATCCCAAGCTTTTGTACCCTACTGTAGGATTACACCCACATTATTGTGTCAGTGGACAAGATTTGTCGTGGCTACAATCTTTGGCATCTACGGCAAATATTGTGGCAATTGCCGAATTTGGGCTAGATTTTCATTATGACAACTACTGTCTTAATGCTCAAGTTGAGGCTTTTGAATATCAATTGCAGTTGGCTAAGTCATTAAATTTGCCATATGCAATACACATGAGAGATGCTACTAAAGAGACTATGGATATACTTTATAAATACAAAGTGCAAAATGGGGTCATGCATTGCTTTGGTGGTGATGTAGCTACGGCAAAACAAGCTTTGGATATAGGTATGATGATATCTTTTAGTGGAAATGTTACATTCAAGAATGCTTCTAATATACAAGAAGCTGCCAAATTTGTACCATTGGACAGAATGTTGATAGAGACTGATTGTCCATATTTGTCACCCGTACCCAATAGGGGCAAAAGAAATGACCCTACCAATTTAAAGTATACGGCTCAGTTCGTTGCAGACTTGAGAAGAGTGTCATTGCAGGCAATAGACAATGCAACTACCAACAATGCTAGTAAGTTGTTTGGGATAGCTTTGTAGTTGATATTTTTGACGCCAAAAAAGAACCAAAAATCTATTGGGATTATGAATTCCACGAACGATTTAAGGTTGATTTTAATTAGATTTTTCATTTTAATGTACTCTATTTGTATACTCCTAATTTGTTATTTATTATGGATACAAACAATAACACAGACAACCCAATAGTTGCTATTTGTTATGACTTTGACAAGACTCTTAGTCCTAAAGATATGCAAGAGTATGCTTTATTTGACAAACTCAAAACTACACCTGTAGAATTTTGGGATATGTCCAACAACTATGCTAAGGCACATGGTATGGATATAATTTTGTCTTATATGAAGCTAATTGTGGATTTTACAAAAAAATCGCCTGATTTGTCTATTACTAGACAGGACTTTGTGGATATGGGTGCTAAGGTAGAGTTGTTTAGTGGAGTCTTGTCATGGTTTGATAGAATAAATAAGTTTGCTGATGAGTGTGGTGTGATTGTAGAACATTATATCATATCAGCAGGACAAAAAGAGATTATTGAAGGAACTCATATAGCAAAATTTTTTAAAGCTATATACGCTTCTAGTTTTGTATATGACCAACAAGGTAGACCTGTTTGGCCTAATCGTGTAGTCAACTCAACTCAAAAGACACAGTATCTCTACCGTATCAACAAAAATTGTCTAGACGAAAGTGATGAGCATCTTGTACATGCACACATGCCTCACGAACTTAGGCGTATACCATTTGAAAATATAATATATATAGGTGATAGTTTTAGTGATATACCTGCCATGAGTATTGTGACAGACAGAGGGGGACACAGTATCGGGGTATATAATACAAAAACTACCAATACAGACTTGGTAAAGCAACTTTTGCAGCATAAGAGAATAAGCTTTTTTGCTTCAGCCAACTATAGCAAAAACTCCAAACTTCAATTGCTAGTTACTAATATTATACAAAAAATAAAAATCAATCATGAGTTGTTGACTGTGAGCCGAAAACAAAGAGACGAATAGATTTATTTGTAAAAGAAAATACAAATTTTGTTTTTCAACGAATTTTGAGTTTTTGTTTAGGAGTATATAAATAGAGTGCATTAGTATGAAAAAAGTAACACTCAAATAAAAACAGTCTTAAATAATTTGTGGAGTTGAGAATCTCCTTAAATGATTTCTGGGTTCTTTTTTGGCGTTAAAAAAGAATAACGCCTGTTTTGTTGAAAGTTTGTTGTTTATTGTGAATAATTGCCTAGTGGTACACTCTATTTTGTTTATATACAAACACCTAAAATATAGAAGTAACACTTTGCAATCAATTCCATACAATGGAGTATGCAACTTTTGATAAATGGCGGGATTTCGCCACGAGGTAGTATTGATATTAGTGCAGCTAAGAATTCTGTACTACCTATACTTGCGTGTTGTACTATGTGCAAGGGTACAGTAGTGCTACATAACATTGCCCCGTTTGGGGATATACTCAACATGTTATCTTTGCTAAAGGATTTGGGGGCTAAGGCAGAGTGGGATAACGGTATTGCTACTATTGACTGTAGCGGTATCAACAAGTGGGTAGTCAATGCTAGTTATGCCAATCGTATTAGAGCTAGTATATGCTTGCTAGGACCTTTGTCTACTTATGGTGAGACTATAGAAATCGCTTTGCCGGGGGGATGCAATATTGGAGCAAGACCAGTAGATATACATATAGCAGGAATGCAAAAATTGGGTTTTGATGTAGAGCAAGGAGAAAATCTAGTATGTATTCCTAAATCCCCAAAGTCAAATACTATAAAATTGTCAATGCCTAGTGTTGGGGCAACACAAAATCTAATGATGGCAGCATGTGGTATAAAAGGTACAACCACTATACTCAATGCCGCTTGCGAACCCGAAGTGCAAGACCTTGCAGATTTTATCAATTTGATGGGAGGTAATATAACAGGGGCAGGTACGCCTAATATTGTGATTGATGGTGGAGTACAACTACATGGTGGGCAATACACACCTATTGGTGACCGTATTGTGGCAGGTACTTATCTACTTACTAGTGCTTTGGGATTGGGTGGTGATGTGACTACTGTTGGAGTCAATCCTATGTATTGTCAAGCTACACTCAAAATACTTCAAGATATGGGTTGCAAAATTGGTGTAGGCAAAGATTGGGTGCGAGTACAAAGTGATGGTAGATTGCAGGGTATAGGGCATATCAAGACACGCCCATTCCCCGGATTGGCTACAGACATGCAAGCTCAATTGGTGGTAGTATTGAGCCTAGCTAAAGGCAAAAGTATAGTATACGAAAATATGTTTGAAAATAGATTTGGGCATGTGTCACAACTCAACAAGATGGGGGCGGACATAACTATAAAAGACAATTCTTTGATAATAAATGGCGTTGGCAAACTAGCTCCACAACAACTTCAAGCTACAGATTTGAGATGTGGTGCTGCAATGGTTGTTGCAGGCTTAGCGGTAGATGGTTTATCTACAGTTGACAATGTTCATTTTATAGATAGGGGATATTTTGGGATTGAAAATGATTTGAAAAAATTGGGATTGAATGTGATTAGGAGTGAGTGACAACAATCAATATCATTTTTTGAGATTTTTGATTTCTAACAATTTTTGAAAGTGTACAATGAGATATTATTAACAATGTAATATAAATTATCAACAAAACAGGCATTATTCTTTTTTGACACAAAAAAGAATCAAAAAAGCTATCGGGGAATTTTCCCAAACCCCATAACTCTTTAAGGTTGATTTTAATTATAGTTGTTACTTAATTTACATCTTAATGTACTCTATTTGTACGCTTCTCAATTTTTATAAACTATAATAATCCATCATTCTTCTACACTCACTCATCATTTCATCTCTTAGCCATGTTGGCGAGATTACTTTTATATCACTTCCAAACGATAGCAACTTGGATATTAGTGTTGAGCCTCCTTGTACTTTGGCATGAGCGGTATACGATAGTTGGTCTGTTGAGATATTTTCTTGCCCTATCCACTCTGTTATGTCTTGTAGTCTTAGATTGCTAAATTCTATGCAAAGATTGATAGTAGGTTCTTCAAATCTAGCTAGCATGTGTTGATCTATGCTTACTGTTTGTCTTTCAAATATCTCATGAGTATTGACAATATTGAGTATTTTTGACAATCTCAATAGTACAAAGTCCTGAATTTTGTGGTTTATACTATACAAGTACCAACTTCCACCTGTCAGCACTAAGCAATATGGTGCAAATTTATCCGTAATAGTATTGCCGTATTTTTCTAAGTGTGCAATTTGTAATATTGTACAATCTTGTATTGCTCTATTGATAATAGATATTTTGTCTTTATAGAACTTGTCATTGTATGTGCCTGTTGCATCTATATAAAGAGTTTGGTGTGTTGCCAAACTCTTGTTTTGTTTTGTGCGTTTTTGAGCCTCTTCTAGTTTTT
Source organism: Bacillota bacterium (assembly GCA_009787385.1). Taxonomy (GTDB): domain Bacteria; phylum Bacillota; class Clostridia; order Christensenellales; family Pumilibacteraceae; genus WRGC01. The sequence continues at coordinate 41,303 of WRGC01000009.1, read as the reverse complement.
GGATTATTAGATAATTTAAATTGTCATCAAATGTAGGTGCGGTTGCTTTGACACATGCTATCAATCTTTCTCGCTCTTGCGTCGTCAAAAATCCTTTTGCAAGGGCATAGTCATCTCTAAGGGAGATACCACCATTTCTACCTATGATACTCTCTATTGGTATACCTACATCTAGCAATACATTGAGATAGCGTGCAACTGTACGCATAGATATTTCAAATTTTTGACTCAAATATTCTCTAGTTACTTTTTTGTTGTTGAGTATAGTGACCAATATTCCAAATATTACAGTATGTTGCACAAGATACCTCCCAAATATATTGTATCATTAATTACATATTTTGGCAATAAGTATTGTATATGAAAAATAGAGAGAGTACATGGGCGGATATTAACAATATACAAACAATCAACAAAACAGACATTATTCTTTTTTGACGCCAAAAAAGAACCAAAAAAGCATTTGGGGAATCCCCCTAAATCCCCAAATGATTCAAGCGATTTTAATTTGGTGTTACTATAATTTCCATCTTAAGTACTCTATTTGTACATTTCTAATATTGTTGACTATCAATTGCAAGTGTAAATATTTTACCTAAAAACATCTAAATTGTAAACAAAAAATATTAGATAAAAAATATTGTAAAATGCTCTACTGTGAGTATTAGTTTACAAATATAGACTATTTGTGTATAATATATTAAGTAAAAATATTGGGAAATGTTTGTTTCTCAAAAGGAGAATTGTAATGAAACAATATTATAAGCACAATGTTGTGATGTTTTTTGTGATAGCGATGTTGTTGTTGCAATGCCTGTTTGCTGTTTTTTTGAAATTTAACAATGTTAGTCAAAATGTTAGTCAAGTTGATAGTTATGATAGTTCTTACGACCAACAACAAGATAGTGCTATAAATTTAGACAACAAAGTTCATCAAGTTGGTTATGATAGCTTATCATCTCAACAAGAAAGTGGTGCTGTCAGTTTGGAAAACAATATTGACACAAATAGCAATGATATCAATTCTAGAGCTTTACAATTTTATTTGGTAGCCTCTGGTGGCAAATTTACTTTTAGGTTTATTTTCAATGGTAGTCAATATAGTCAATCTTATGATAATATTGCTTCGGACTATGCATATATGATGTATCCTTTTCCAACAAGATTTTGGGTTGATGTATCTTTTGTTCCGCCACCTTTCAATACTTGTGATGTAGATGTAGTAGGATATGCACCTACAAGAGATGGGTATACATTTGAAGGTATTTATGCCGAAGAAAACAATACACGCAGTACTAAGTTTTATGATAGCAATATGAATCCTGTTGCAAATTACTATAATGAATTTGCAGGATATGCATGTTGGAGCAAAAAAGAATACAGAATTGAATTTGACAAACAAGGTGGATATGGTGGGAGTGACTCTGTATCAGTTGCATATGGTGCAACTCTTCCAACAGGGGTGTCCAAACCCGTGAAAACAGGTTATTATTTTGATGGATACTATGCAGGGACTAGCTCAACGGCTTTGCAATATTATAGTAAAGATATGATTCCAGTTGCAAAATGGGAATATCAATATGGAGGGATAATTTATGCAAGATGGAGCAACTACACTAGTGAGATTTTTTTGGATGCAAATGAGGGTGAATTTGGTAGCGGCAACAATATTATAAATGTTGTTGCAACATATGATTTTGATATGCCTACTACAGATTTGAGTGGGCAAAAGTTGGTAATACCTACTAGAGTCAATTATTATTTTGTTGGTATGTTTGATTTGTTGGGTACTACTCAATATTATGATAGTCAAATGAAAAGTGCAAAAGTGTGGAAGAATACCGATTTATTTTTCAAATTATATGCAAGATGGGAACAAAAAATTTATGAAGTAAGTTTGGATAGCAATGGTGGTGAAGGTGGAGATAAAAGCTTTTCAATTATGACAGGACAAATTTTGCCTAGTGACTTAAAAGCACCACAACTGTCTGGCAATGCTTTTGTTGGATATTATAGCAATAGTGATGGCACAGGTACAAAATATTTTGACAAAGATATGAATCCTTTAGTTGCATATGATAAAGAAGAAGGTATTACAATGTATGCTTCATATGCTCAATACAAAAAAGTAGTACTTGACTTCAATGATGGTTTTGGTGGAAAAAATAATATTGATGTGGTGGTCAATCAACCTATGCCAAGTGATATAAATGCCCCAACAATTGCTTTGATGTCATTTTGTGGTTTTTATGACAATACAGAATTTGATTATGCAAAGCAATATTATGACCAAAATATGGTATCTACAAGTGTTTGGGATAAAGATGAAGATAATGTAGTATTGTATGCAAGATGGGAAAAATCAAATAATATAATAGAATTAGACTTTGATGGAGGTGCTATTGGAGAATTGGTTGACAATATTATTATGGAAGTGAAAACGGAACAACTTCCTAATATTGCTAATAATATTCCTACCAAATTTGGATATAGTTTTGATGGTTTTTTTGATAGCAAAAATAATGGCACTCAGTATTATAGTAATACTGGTGATGGACTGGTATTATTTGATAACAAATATACTGTATTGTATGCCAAATGGATTCCACTCAAAACTCAAGTTATTTTTAAATTAAATTATGCAGGTTCTGGTGTCATTGAAAATCAAATAATAAATTTTGGAGAATTATTTAGTACAATCAAGCAAATACAACGAGATGGATATGTATTTTTAGGTTTTTTTGATGAAAACGGTGTACAGTATATTGATAAATATTTTAGAAGCAATGTATGGGATAGGGTAGACGAAGAAGTAATACTGTATGCTTCTTGGGATAAAGCCGCTGTTGTAGATTCTTGGGGTACTACAGATATGTTGATGATGTACGGTGGAGGATTTTTGGAGTTGCTGTTGATAGTAGTAATAATAGCAACATTGTTGAGATCCAAACATACTAAGCACAAATATAAAAGAGTTGTAGCAAAGAAAATTGATGATGTGCAAGTTGGCAACAATAGCAATAGGAATGGCAATAACAATGGAAGTAGTTATTATAGAAGAAGATAATATAAATAGCAATATTTAGTTTGTTTGTAGGTGCTATATTTTGATAAAACAAAACACACGAGATTTTATCGTGTGTTTTGTTTACTAAACATAATAGAAAAGACATTGTTGAACCAAATTATTGAACCTTATTATTTGAGAGTGTACAACAAGTGGTCATTAACAATAAGGTACAAACTACCAACAAAAACAGTGTTATTCTTTTTTGACGCCAAAAAAGAACCAAAAAAGCTCTTGGGGGATTGCGAATTCCCCCAAACCCCCGAACGCTTTATTGTTGTTTTTATTTGATGTTATTTTTCAATATTAATCTACTCTATTTTTACACTCTTCCTTATTTTTGCTTTTATCAAACCAAATTATTAGACTTCCTAAAGCAATAAAGGCAACCAAAAGAGCTAGCAACCACATCAACAGTACACCGAAGTTGTTTTTGACGGTGTCCATAAAAAAGTACGGATACCACCTATCTGCTACCAAATATCCTGCTACAATAAATACAATCCAATAACAAAACGGAAAAATTGTGGCAACAATCATATGTCGTATTGTGAGCTTACCTTTTGTTTCAAATACTAAGTAGTTGACTACCGCCCAAATCATAGCTACAAAGTGTATAATAAAGTTGGTAAAGTCACTAGTTATAGGTTTGTCTCCATTGATAGTTACCAACAACAAGTTGTATACCAACCCAGTTACAACTATTGCCAAAGTCACAGCAAACATCAAATAGTGTCTATACTTAAAGTTGTAGACTACTGCAAGTACAACGAATGCAATTGCAAGCAAAATATTGCTCAAGTATGTGAAGTATCTCAATGTACCCCATTCAAATGCACCATCTCTGTACATGCCTAAGGTGACAGCTATGAGTATTAGGATAGCACCAATGCAAAGATATATGCGATGTATCAATTGCTTGTTATTTGTCATATAGGGATTATATCACAGTCTTTATACAATAGTCAATTTATTGCGTATTACATAAAACTAATTAAGAGTGTAGAACAAGCAGTTGTTAATAATACACAAACAATCAACAAAAGTAGCATGATTCTTTTTTGACGCAAAACAAAGAATCAAAAAAGCACTTGGGGGGTGCGAATCCACTAAATGCTTTAATGGTGATTTTTTTAAGTATTACTTCTTTCTATCTTAATGTACTATATTTGTACACTCCTAACCAATTTTGGATAGGTCATTTTTATAAAATAAATCTATTTTTATATTGTTTTGTATTTGTTTTTAATTGAGAATTTCAGTATATATTTGTTGTAACAGTATATAATATTGTGTTATACTAGATAAAATAAATCAAATTGTATTAAGTATTTTTTGGTATTTGGTATTTGAATTTTACAAAAATGATTTATGTACATTCTAAAAAGCAACAACAAAGGAAGAAATTTTTTGAATGAGACAACAAAAACAAACATCTCAACAGTACACATATACGCAATTTGCTCATGAGTATACCGGACTTGAAGATTTGTCCAAACTTACTCCTATGTTTAGGCAATATTTGGATATTAGGCAAAGAGAGCCTGAGTGTCTGTTGTTTTATAGATTGGGTGATTTTTATGAATTGTTTTTTAGAGATGCTGAGATTGTGTCAAAGGAGTTAGAATTGATTTTGACAGGGCGAGATGGTGGACTAGAAGACAAAGTCAAGATGTGTGGAGTCCCACATATAGCATACGAAACATATTTGGCAAAGTTGGTTAATAGAGGGTACAAAGTGGCTATATGTGAGCAGACATCTTTGCCTGACAAAAAGGGTTTGGTACAACGAGATATTGTTCGTATTGTCACTCAAGGTACGGCGTTGGAAAGTAGTATACTTAGAGAAGATGTATCCAATTATTTGTGTTGTGTGTACGGGATAGAAAGCACTACGCTATTTAATTACAACAAGCCACAACTCTCATTTGGGGTTGCGTGGGCAGATATATCTACAGGGCAGTTTAATTTGCAAGTATGTGACAATGAGCAAAAACTAGAAGAGTTGTTGAGTACTATTAGACCTAGAGAGATAATTTGCAATGATGCTACTCTATTGTCTAGCTTTGACTTTGGTGTTGTGAGAATTGGTGATTGCCCTAGTTTTTCTAAATATTATGATTGGGCGTTTGAGATAGACAAAGCCACAAACATTGCCAAGCAATATTTGAATAGCGATACTTACAACAAAGTCAAAAATGATAGTATGGCAATGTGTGCTGTTGGGGCATTGCTAGAATATATTGGACAATCACACAAAGCTAGTAGCAATCTCAAAGAATTGTCTATTTGTGATAAACAACAATATATGTCACTCAATCACTATACCAAGTATACTTTGGAGTTGGTTGCTAATATGCGTGATGGAAGTAGAAAGGGGACGCTTATACAAGCTATCAATTCATGCAAATCTGATATGGGCAAACGCAAACTCAATGGGTGGTTGTTGGCTCCATTGGTAGATTGCAACGCAATCAATGCTCGTCTAGACGCCGTAAATGCCCTATATGATGATGCTCGGGTGGCTGATGAGTTGACCAAGCTTTTTAAAAACATGCGAGATTTGGAACGCTTGAGTATGCGTATTACGCACAAAAATGCTCGTCCTCAAGATTTGATTTTGTTGGCCAAATCTTTGGCATTACTCCCAGATATTGTACAATTTATAACAACTCTACAAGACAAGTCTAGTAGACTAGACTATCTTATCAACAATGTAGTCAATAGTCATCAAGATATCAAGGACTTGATATTGAGTGCAATACTACAAGAGCCTGCTTTGAGACCACAAGATGGCTATGTAATCGCTGATGGCTATCACAAGAGATTGGACGAGTTGAGAGATTTTAAGGTAGAAGCATCTAAAATAGTCGCCAAGCTAGAAGCTACTGAGAGAGATAGATCGGGTATCAAAAAGCTTAAGATAGGATACAACAGGATTATAGGTTATTTTATAGAAGTTCCAAAGATTGATACGGGAAAAGTCCCTTATGGATATACTAGAAAACAAACTATGTCCAATATTGAGAGATATACTAGTGATGATTTGAAACGCATAGAGAGTAGAGTACTTTCTACTCAAGAAAGTATGGAGAAGATAGAGATAGAGTTGTATGACAAATTGCTAGAGCAACTCAATCCTTTTGTTAAGTCTATATTGACTACAGCTGATGCTATCGCTGAGATTGACTGTTATTTGTCATTTGCTACAATATCATTGCAATATGGTTATGTTAGACCACAAGTTGTAGACAGTAAAAAATCTATCCTTAATATAGTAGAAGGGCGACACCCTATAGTAGAGAGATTGACAGATAGATTTGTACCTAATGACACTAGTTTGGATATAGACAACCAAACTATGATTATTACAGGTCCTAATATGTCTGGCAAATCTGTGTATATGCGTCAAGTTGCATTGATAGCAATAATGGCACAAATTGGTAGTTTTGTTCCAGCGTTGAGTTGTGAACTTACGCCAATTACCGATATTTTTGCTAGGATAGGTAGTGGCGATGATATGTTGAGTGGTAGAAGTACCTTTATGGTAGAGATGGTAGAGTTATCTACAATACTCAACAATGTCACAGATACTAGTTTAGTGATTTTGGACGAACTAGGTAGAGGTACTGCTACTTATGACGGAATAAGCATTGCCAAGGCAGTAGTAGAACATCTAACTCAAAATACTAAAGCATTTACATTGTTTAGTACGCATTATTTAGAGCTTACTGAGTTAGAAAGTTTGACAGGTTGCCACAATTATCAAATGACAGTACAAGAAAAACAAGACAAAATTCAATCCAACAACAAACTAGCAAAGGGTGGTGCAAGCAAAAGTTTTGGAATACAAGTTGCAGCATTGAGTGGCATACCAAACAAAATTATTGCTCGTGCTAATGAGATACTAGAGACCAAATGGAGCAAATAATATAGACTGATGTTGTTTGTAGTTTTTAAAATTTTAACGATTATTTGGTAGTTGAATTTTTTTTTGACAAAAAGTTTGGTGTCAAAATTTGTTTGTAGCACTTTTAATAGGCAAAAATAAATTGACTATATTAATTTTGTATGATAGAATAATTGCATTGGGGCATCATAGCCAAGTGGTAAGGCAAGGGCCTGCAAAGCCTTTATTCCCCGGTTCAAATCCGGGTGATGCCTCCAATAACTTTATTACAATAACTATTATTAAATATACAAATATATATGTATTTATATATTTGGACGAGGAAATATATGAAAATTAAATTTCAAGGCAAGCCTGTTACTCTTGATGGACAACAGTTGCAAATGGGAGACAGTTTGCCTGATTTTGAGCTTATAAAAAGTGATTTGAGCAATTTCACTACTCAAGATACAAGCGGGGTTAGGATATTTTTGACTGTACCGTCTTTGGATACACCTGTGTGTGATTTGGAAGTATTGACATTTAGCAAGCTTATCAAGGATATTCCAAATGTGACATGTTATGTTGTATCTATGGATTTGCCATTTGCTCAAAGTAGATGGTGTGGTGCAAAGGGAATAGATAATATTGTTACAGTTTCTGATTACAAGACAAGGACATTTGCTCTTGCTAGTGGAACAATGATAAAAGAAGTTGGGTTGTTGACTAGAGCAGCATTTGTTGTTGACAAAGATGACCTTATTGTGCATGTTGAATATGTTGAAGAAGTAACTCAACAGCCAAATTTTGATGAAATTATCAAATTTGCCAAAGCTTTGGCATAAATATATTGAAATTGTATAATAAATTTGAAAATCATAAAAATAGAATACAAATAGAGGTTGAAAATATCAATCACTATTTGTATTTTTGCATTAATAGATTTTGTTTGTTAATTTACTAAATGTTTACAATTTGATGTTATTGTATTTTGTTTTGTAAATAACAAAATATGTGATATAATATAAGGAGATACAATGGACAAAATAGATATAGGGTTGATAGAAAAAGAAATTTTGAATCAGGTGGTACTAGAAAAGCCTAAAAAGGTTAGAACGAAGGCTCAAGAGATAGAACGCAGTCTCAATACAACTTATCGCAATACAATATTCAAACCATTTGTGGCAGGTATTAATGAATATGATTTGATAAAAGATGGAGACAAGATTGCTGTGTGTATAAGTGGTGGCAAAGATAGTATGTTGATGGCAATGTGTTTTAGGCAATTGCTTAGACACAAGCAAAAGAATTTTGAAGTTGTGTTTTTGTCTATGGATCCTGGGTATAATCAATCTAACAAAGAACAAGTACAACGAAATTTGGATTTGTTTGAGATAGAAGCTACTATTTTTAATGCTAATATATTTGAGGTTACTACTACTGTAGATGGATCTCCGTGTTATTTGTGTGCTAGAATGAGAAGAGGGCATTTGTACAATCAAGCGCAACAACTTGGTTGCAACAAGATAGCTTTGGGGCATCATTTTGACGATGCAATAGAGACTATTTTGATGGGTATACTTTACAATGGTAGGATTCAAACAATGATGCCCAAGATTAAGTCCAAAAATTTTGATGGTATAGAGTTGATTAGACCAATGTATCATGTGCAAGAAAAGGCTATTCTAAATTGGGTTGCTTACAATGATTTGCATTTTATACAGTGTGGCTGCCCTCTAAGTGAAGATTGCGATGACCCCAAGAGTAGCAAAAGGGGGGAGATTAAGCAATTGATAAAGTCACTAAAAAAAGACAATATTGCAGCACCACAAAATATATTCAAGTCAGTGTACAATGTCAACTTAGACGCAATAATAGGGTACAAGATAGGCGACAAGCAATATGGATTTTTGGATAGATATGATGACATAGATAGCGATGTATAGTTGTTTTGGATTTAATATAATCAAATAAAATAATAAGGAGGTTGCATTGTATATGATGTTGCATGATTATGAAATATATATATTGATGTTTGGATTGATTGCTTTTAATGTATCCAATCTAATGCAACCTTTTTTTGCCAAGCGTCATAGCGTAAAATTGTGTGCAAGCAATCACACTATTTTTGCCATGATACTTGCTATGATTGCAATAGTGATAGCATTTTTGATGTTTTATACTGACTTTGCAGTTTTGGGGTTGTATGCTATGTTGATAGTTTTTGTTGTATTGTCTATATGGACATGGCGACATACTATTTTGGTAATAAAAAATACTAAAATGATGAGATGGGGACAAAGAAAAGTGAGAAAAGTTAGGTAGGTTTACTTTAGCACTCTAATGTAAAATCTGCTAAAAACTTGATAAAACTTTGGTAAAATACTTGACATTACTTAGCACTTTTGCTATAATAGTGTTAGCAATCCAATCATGTGATTGCTAACACTATATTTTTATACAAACATTGGTTGTTTAAAATTGTAAATATGTCTCTATCAAATCGTAAAGAAAAAATACTATCAGCCGTAGTAGATAGTTATATAAGTAGTTGTGAGCCTATTAGTAGTCAGGAGATAAGAGATAGACATTTGCCTGATGTTAGTAGTGCCACAATTAGAAATGAGCTTGCCGCTTTGGAAGAAATGGGATATTTGGTACAGCCACATGCTAGTGCGGGTAGAGTACCTACTGCTTTGGCATATAGGTTGTATGTAGAAAAGCTAATGCCAAAACGCATGTTGAGCGACAGTGAGCTAAACATGATAAAGAGATACTTTGATCACAAGATAGTAGAAATTGACGATATGCTCAAAGCTACTGCTAAGGTGATTAGTGAAGTTACCAATTTGACAAGTGTGGCATATGCAAACAATACTGATGCTTTGGTAGTAAAAAATATTAAGTTTGTCAAGATTGCAGATACTCAAGCTTTGATAATTATAATGACAGATGGTGGTTTAATCAACAATGCCACTATGGATATACCGCCATATTTGTCAGATTTGGAGTTGTTGAGTGCTTCTGAGTTTGTTAGCAATGCTTTTTGTGGTTATAGTATTGGTGAAATAGCCAATAGTCAAAATATAATAACTGATATTAAAGCCAATTTTAGAGCATTTTTTGATACTGTATTAGATGTGTTAAAGAAATATGCTCATGAGAGTACGATGGAAGATATTGTGCTAGAGGGAAGTAGCAAAATATTGGAACAACCTGAGTTTGCCAATCTTGCCAAAGCTAAGGCAATGTTGTCTATGTTGGAAGCTAAGACCGATTTGGTTCCTGTCCTTCAGTCAAAGGGTGAAATGAATTTTAATATACAAATAGGACAAGACAATGAGATAAGACAAGGTATGCCTGAATGTGCAATAGTGACTGCGACTTATACCGTAGGTGGCAAAAGTATAGGCAATGCAGGGGTTATAGGACCTATGAGAATGGATTATCCCAAAATTGTATCCTTACTAGATTATATTGGTACAGCTATCAACAATGCTATGTCTATAGGCGTAGTGAATGAAAAAGAAGAATTGATGGAGGTGAATAATGGAACAAAACAATGACAAACAAAATTCTAGTAAAAATAAAGATGGAAAAATGAATATAAATCCAGATAGTATAGATGCAACCAACGAACTTGCTCAGCTTAAGGATTTGAGACAAAGGGAAATAGAAGAGGCTAAGAGTATATTTGAGGCAATGCAAATAGCCAATCAAAAAGATAGGACTCGTATAGAAGAACTCAACAAAGCCTACGAAAGATTGCAAGATGATTTTAAGCAATATCAAAAACGCACAGAAGAAAAGTCAATCAACATGGTATCACAGGGCAAGAGTGAAGCAGCTGTTGCTATGATACCTGTATTGGATATAGTGTACAATGCAATAGATATGATAAAAGATAAGGCATCTAGAGATGGCGTAGTTATGATATCTAAGAAGATGGAGACTGTATTATCAAATTTGGGTGTAGAAGAATTGAAGAGTGAGGGCAACAAATTTGATCCAGAATTGCACAATGCTCTCATGCGTGTAGAAGTGCAAGACCCTGATATGGACGGTAAGGTAGTAGAAGTTATGCAAAGAGGATATAGTATGGGTGGCAAAGTTATTAGACATGCTCAAGTAAAGGTGGGTTATAAGGCATAGAACGCCCCTTGTATTGTATTTAGGAAAAGATAAATTGGATTTTTGGATTGTTTTGATAGCAATTTTATATTAAAATAACAAAATATAACGAATAAGGAAAATAAATTATTATGAGCAAAATAATTGGGATAGATTTGGGAACTACAAACTCTTGTGTTGCAGTGCTAGAAGGTGGAGAGCCTGTAGTAATTGCAAATGCTGAGGGTTCTAGAACCACTCCTAGTGTGGTTGGATTTAATAAAGATGGCGAAAGACTTATAGGGCAAGTTGCAAAGCGACAAGCTGTTGCAAATCCTGATAGGACTATTATTTCTATCAAAAGAGACATGGGTATCAATCGCAAGGTAAAGATTGATGACAAAGAATACAGTCCTCAAGAGATATCTGGAATGATATTGTCAAAACTTAAGGCAGATGCCGAAGCTTATATAGGTAGCAAAGTAACTCAAGCGGTTATTACTGTGCCAGCTTACTTTAGTGATAGTCAAAGACAAGCTACCAAAGATGCCGGTAGAATAGCAGGTTTGGAAGTATTGCGTATTATCAATGAGCCTACAGCAGCGGCATTGGCATATGGCTTGAATAAGGGACAAAACCAAAACCAAAAGATATTGATATATGACTTGGGTGGTGGTACTTTTGATATATCTATATTGGAAATTGGTGATGGTGTATTTGAAGTTTTGGCAACAGCAGGTGACAATCGTCTAGGTGGTGATGACTTTGACCAAAAAATAATAGATTGGTTGATAGAACAGTTTAAGAATGATAACGGCATAGACTTGTCTAAAGATAAGATGGCATTGCAAAGACTCAAAGAAGCTGCTGAAAAAGCTAAGATTGAGTTGTCTACTTTGCAAAAGACTGCTATCAACTTGCCATTTATATCTCAAGGTCAAGCAGGACCGTTGCACTTGGATTATGAACTTCAACGCTCTAAGTTTGACAACCTTACGGCTGCACTAGTAGAAAAAACTGTAAAGGCTACAGAACAAGCTCTCAAGGATGCATCTTTCAAAGCAGCTGACATAGAAAAAGTAATTTTGGTTGGTGGAAGCACTCGTATACCTTCTGTAATAGAAGCGGTAAAGAAGCTCATTGGCAAAGAACCATTTAAAGGAATAAATCCTGACGAATGTGTAGCTATTGGGGCAGCTATACAAGGTGGTGTGTTGGGTGGCGAGGTTAAAGATGTTTTGCTATTAGATGTTACTCCATTGTCTTTAGGTATTGAAACAGTAGGAGGAATTTTTACAAAGTTGATTGAACGCAATAGTACAATTCCTGCCAAAAAATCTCAGGTATTTAGTACAGCAGCAGATAGTCAACCATCTGTAGATATTCATGTTTTGCAAGGAGAGAGAGAGATTGCAGCACACAACAAAACTTTGGCTAGATTTGAATTGACTGGAATCCCACCTGCACCTAGAGGAGTGCCTAAGATTGAAGTTACTTTTGATATAGATGCTAACGGTATTGTTCATGTATTTGCAAAAGACCAAGGTACAGGCAAGGAGCAAAAGGTAACAATAACAGCTTCAACCAATTTGTCAGAACAACAAATACAACAAGCTATAAAAGATGCCGAAAAGTTTGCAGCTGAGGACCATGAGAGAAAAACTTTGGTAGAGACTCAAAATCAAGCAGAGAGTACTGTATTTAATTTAGAAAAAGTACTAAAAGAAAATGAAGACAAGATTTCTAGTGAAGACAAATCATCATTAGAAAAAGAACTAGAATCTGTAAAGTCAGTAGCTAAATCTAACAATGTTGATGAAATCAAAACAGCGTTAGAAAAGCTTCAACAAGTATCTAATGATATATTTGCAAAGTTGTATCAAGATACTGGAGCAACGGGTGCTAATGACAATGTGCAAGATACTACAATGGAAGATAGTTAGTGAGTTGATAATTGATTACTCTAAGCTAATTAAAATTTAAAACTATATTTATGGCAAAATCATTTTATGAAATACTAGGGGTCTCTAAAGATGCAAGTGATGACGAACTTAAAAAGCAGTATAGGACTCTAGCAAAAAAATATCACCCAGATCTCAATCCTGGCAACGAAGATGCTGCTAAGAAGTTTAAGGAAATAAACGAGGCGTATGATACATTGTCAGATGTTGACAAACGCCGAGCATATGACAATCCTAGTCCATTTGGCAATTTTGGCGGTGGTGGATCTGGTTTTGACTTTGGCAATTTTAGTAGTACAGGTGGATTTGGTTCTAGCTTTTTTGATGACTTTGTCAATATTTTTAATGGTGGGGCATCAGGTGGAAGTGGTGGCGGAGATATACAAATGACTGTATCTTTGTCATTTGAAGAAGCGGCATTTGGTGTTACTAAAGATGTGTCCGTAACAAGATACGAATCTTGCAATCCGTGCAATGGTACTGGTGCGAAGAATGGTACAGCTTTTACCAAGTGTAGTACTTGTGGTGGAAGTGGTAGTATGAGAATGGCTCAGGATACACCATTTGGTAGAATAGTTCAACAGAGACCTTGCAATTCTTGCAATGGTACAGGAAAGATAATAAAAGAAAAATGTACAGCATGTAATGGCAAGCAATCTATTCGCAAAACTGTCAATTTGAGTGTAGTATTTCCAGCAGGTGTAGAGCAAGGGCAGGCTATGACAGTGCAAGGTGAGGGAGATAGAGTAGGAAAGCGTTCGGGCAATCTTATACTTATAATCAATGTTTCGCCACACAAAATCTTCAAACGCAAAGGGCTTGATTTGCATGCTACGCTTACTATACCATTTGGGCAAGCTTTGATTGGTGGCAAGATTTTAGTCCCTACTTTGCGTGACAAAAAAACAATTACTCTTGCCGAATGTACTCAAACTAATACTACATTTAGAGTAAGGGGAGAGGGGATAGAAAGCAAGCGGAACAAAGGAGATTTGTTGTTTACGGTAGAGATTGAATTGCCTGACAAACTCAATAAAGAGCAAAGAAAACTCGTAGAAGAACTTAATAGGTCATTCAAACCAGAGCAATTTAGCAAGTCTAAGGAGTTTTTAAAAAATTCTTGATATTTGTAATATATATTACTTCGGTTATTTAGTTATGCCGAAGTAATTTTATTTTTAGTATGAAAAACAAACAATACAAAATTTCAATTACAACTAATATACATTTTGTAGATGAATTGTCAAGTTTGCTTTGGGATTTAGACACTACAGGAGTGCAAGTAGAGGAGTCATTGGACGAAAGTATAGAGTATGATTATATAGACAGCGAATTGCTAAAGGATTGTGGGGACACTGCAATAGTGAGTGGATTTTTTGATACTGACATAACAGACAAAATTGTTGAGAAGTTAAAGGAGTTTGAAAATAACTCTCAATTAAATGTGGGGAGTTTGGAGATTGATACAACTGAAGTAGATCCTGATTTGTGGATAGAGCAGTACAAATTGTATTTCAAAGCTCATGATTATGGCAATGTGGTAGTTATACCTGAATGGGAAACAACGCAATTCAATAAACCTACAGTCAAATTGCAATTGGCTAGTGCGTTTGGTACAGGGTATCATGAGACTACTAGTATGTGTATATGTGCATTGCAAAAATATGTATATAATGGGGCAAAAGTAGCAGATATAGGTTGTGGTAGTGGGATTTTGGGATTGGTTGCATTGTCTTTGGGTGCGGGTTTTGTATCATTTGGTGATATTGATTCGCAAGCTGTTGAGGCTACACAGTACAATTTATCACTAAATAACATAAACATAGATAGATACAAGTTGTCTAAGGTTAGTTTTTTGAATGGAGATAGCATGCAATACAACATTATTGTAGCAAATCTTACTGCAAGCTTGTTGACAACATTAGCTGATGAGTTGACAAAGAATACATTTAATGGTAGTATAGGAGATAGTCTTGTTCGTTTAGACAGTGATATGCACACTACAATTGATGTATGTGAATCTACTATTTTGATTATAAGTGGAATTATCTTAGACAAACTGAACAGTGTAAGACAAGTATATTTAAAAAATGGTTGGCAATTGATTGAAGAAAATATACAAGGCGAATGGGGTGCTTTGGTAATGAGACGACATGACAATTAGAAGATTTTTTTGTGATAATATTGTTGGTGACAGTGTTGTGATTTTAGGACAAGAGCATAGACATCTTGCTAATGTATTGCGGTGTGTTGTAGGAGATACTGTGATATTGTGGTGTGGTGATGGATATGATTATTTGTCTCAAATATCATGTATATCTAAAGATAGTACAACACTAAATATATTATCAAAGGAATTAAATAAGCAAGAATTTGAAAAACAAATTGTGCTTTATTTGGGTTTATTAAAAAACTCTGATAGAATGGAATTTGCTATACAAAAAGCTGTAGAGTTGGGTGTGTACAAAATTATTCCATTTATATCTCAATACACTGTATCTAAGAAAGCAAATACATCTAGATTGAATTCAATATCAATAAGTGCCATCAAGCAATGTGGTAGAAGCAAATTGGTTGAGATTGCTGATACAGTAGATTTTAAAAAAGTTTTGCAAGATATACAAAGCAATCCAGCAACAATATTTGCTTATGAAAAAGCTACAATACCAATCAAGTTTGCACTCAATAGTCCCAAATTAATTAAAGCAAGTGCTTGCAATGTGGTTGTTGGAAGTGAAGGTGGGTTTAGTGAAGATGAAATTTTGCAACTATATGAGACAACTATTGTGCCAGTATCATTAGGAAATAGAATTTTGCGAGCAGAGACAGCTGCTATAGCTGTGATGAGCTTGCTTACGGTAGGATAGTTTTTAATATAATAATGTCAAATTTAAATAACATACAAAGTGCTTTAGCTTTATGTGAAAAATCAATAGAGTTGGATCGTTGTATAGATGATATAAAGCCTATAGCAATTGTAGAAGATATACAATATAAAAGAGACCAAACTAGTATAGATGTAGTAGTCTACTCTTTGGGTTGCAAAACAAATCAGTGTGAGGGTGAAGCTCTAGTTGCACAATTTGGCAAAATTGGCATTAGGGCAAGTGACTTGATGCAAGTTGCGTCTGTGTATATCATCAATACTTGTAGTGTGACAGTAGAAGCAGATAGAAAGTCTAGGCAAGTATGTAGAAGAGCAAAGAGTCTTAATCCAAATGCTGTAGTCTATGTTTGTGGTTGTGCAGTAGCTAATTGCAAAGATGAGTATTTTGCCGGAGCTAAAGTAATAGCAGGGGCTATTGACAAAAATCATATAGTGTCTACAATTGTGAATATGCATAGTTTTGAGCACAATTCGCATTTTAATAGCACGGTATCTAAAAAAGTTGTCAATAAAGTAAAGAGAGCTAGAAAGCACATAAAGATACAAGACGGTTGCAATGATTTTTGTAGTTTTTGTATAATACCATATTTGAGAGGTCGTAGCAAAAGTAGAGATGTCATTGATATTGCAAATGATGTTTTGCAAGCTAATACCAATGAGATAGTGTTGACAGGTATCAACATTACGGCATATGGTAGAGACAACAATAGTACTTTGGCGGGACTTGTTGAACGCATACAGACAGACGCTAGAATTAGGCTTAGTAGTATAGAGTGCAATGCCATAGATGTGTCATTGTTAGACGCTATGGTACGCAATAACGGTTGCAATCATTTTCATTTATCATTGCAAAGTGGAAGCGACAAGGTATTGCGAGCTATGAATCGCAAGTATACAATAGTAGAATTTGAAGATAAAGTTGAACTTATTAGAAGAATAATGGGGGATAATAGTGCTATCACTACAGATATTATTGTAGGATATCCAACAGAGACTGAGCATGATTTTGAAAATACTTTAGATATAGTAGACCGTGTAGGATTTAGTGATGTACATTCTTTTAAGTTTAGTCCTAGACCTAGTACTGTGGCATCTCGCTTGCCACAGTTGCCTAAGTCTATAGTAGATGAGAGATTTGAAAGATTGCAAAAAAGGATTGAGTATAATAGGCAAAAATTTTTAACCAAACAAGTTGGCTTAATCCACGAAGTAGTGTTTGAAAATGCATCTGATGGAAGTTGTCCATCAGGATATACTCGCAATTATTGCAAAGTAGTTTGTGATAATGCACAACCAAATAGCATATCTACTGTCAAAATAGTCAAAATAGAAAAAGATTGGCTTGTAGGAGAATTGATAACTAAAGATTGATATGAAACACACTATAGATAACACAGTTACAGTTGACAATTGCATATTTTGCAAAATTATTAAAGGTGAAATACCTGCTACACTTCTTTATCAAGACGGTGATTTTGCAATTATAAAAGATTTGCACCCAAGAGCTCCACTGCACTATTTGGCAATCCCAAAATCTCATTTTGTAACTATGGAAGATGCAGATTATTATCAGTCCCAAATAGTAGGTAGAATGTTGAAGAAGATATCTACCATAAAAGAGCAATTGGATTTGGTTGATTATAGATTAATTGTCAATCAAGGCAAGGGAGCAGGGCAATCTGTATGGCACTATCATGTGCATATTTTGGGTGGAAAGCAGTTTGGTGACTTTTAGTTTTGTAGGATATTAAAGCATTGAAAAATAATCACAATTTCATTGATACAATATATTCTAACATAATCTAAAAGGTATCACTAAAAAAATATATATGAGTAAATCAAATACAAACAATGATAGTATAGAAAATGATTCTAATTATAAATACAATAGATTAAAGAAGAAATTGCTAAATTATTTTTTGAATGATTTGTCCACAAAGCAATTGTTGGGACTAGAGTTGGAGCATTTTGTAGTAAAAAAAAATAGTCTAGAGATGGTAGATTTTTATGAAGAAAATGGTATAGAATTTATTTTAAAACAACTTATTCCTTTTTATGAGGAGAGTCATTATTCTGGAGAATATCTTATTGGACTTACAAGACCAAATGTAATAGTGACTTTAGAACCTGGTGCTCAATTTGAAGTATCTATAGGAGAATTTGGTAGTGTAAAGGATATAGATATTGAGTACAAAAAATTTTATAGAGAGTTGTCTCCAATATTGGACAATTTGGGCTATCAGTTGGTTACATTTGGATATCACCCAACGGCAAAAGCACAAGATATATCATTGCTACCTAAGTCAAGATATATGCACATGAACGAAAGATTTGCCAACTTGGGGGGGATGGGATTGCAAATGATGCGTGGTTCTAGTGCTACACATGTGACAGTAGATTTTGTAGACAATGTAGACTTTGCCAACAAGTATAGATTGGCTAATTTGTTAGTGCCAATTATGGCACACTTAACTAGCAATACTCCTACTTTTGAGGGTAAACCTGCCCCACCATTGGTAAGAATGGATATATGGGATAATACTGACAAAGAACGGTCGGGATTTGTGTCAAATGTGTTGGATAAAGAAAAATTTTGTTTAGAAGATTATGCAGAATATCTACTTAACATAAACCCAATGTTCTACAATCAAAATTCTGAACTTATTCCAACTGACAAAACTACATGGGAGTGCTATCAAGATAGGGATATAACAGATGAGGATTGCGAACATATCCTTAGTACGGTCTTTAATTTTGTAAGAGTCAAGAGATATATAGAGATGAGAGTGGCTGATAGTTTACCTATAGATAGGGCATTAAATTATACAACGCTATTAAAGGGTATATTTTACAATCAAAATAATATAAAAACTCTTTTGGAAATGCTAAAGAATTGTGATACCAAATCAGCTCAAGATGGTCTTATTCAAATCAAACAATATGGAAAAAATGGGATTGTGTATGGCAAAACTGTGCAAGAGTGGACAAAAATATTGTACGATTTGGCAATGATTGGCTTGGGAGATGATGAAGACAAAGAATATCTATTGATGAATGATAATCATCTCTATAGTTGTTAAATCTGTTGCAATATGAAAATAATAATATAGCACTTTGGTTGTCAATATAAAAATTTTGATAAGAGTTGTGGTGTTGGGACAATCTTGCGCCATTTTCTTTATACTTATTAAATTTTGAAAAGGAGAGATAATAAAATTATATATGTTATTTATATTTAATATACATGATTAATTTATATATGAACAAGATGGTACAACTCAACAGTGAGTTTTTAAAACATATACAACAAAATCCTGAGATAGCTATGGCAGGATTTAAGGAAGCCGTAGAATACATCAAGGGTAGCAGTGCTATTTTTACTAGAGGGCGACTGTCCTTTATGGCAATACCAAAGATTTTTGATGCAGTTGCTCTTGAGCATATAGTCAACTCTATGAAAATATTGGATTCTATTTTGGATAAATCTATATCACAATATATGATAGACCCAGAGTTTAGAAGATTGTTTGAATTTGAAGCAGAGCTTGAAGAACTTATCTTGTTAGAGAGTGGGTATAGCAGAAATTTGCCTATTGCTAGATGTGATATATTTTTGAATGAACAAACCTTGGATTTCAAGTTTTGCGAACTTAATGCTGACGGAGCAAGTGCTATGAACGAAGATAGGGAGATTGGCAATGCTTGGAAAAACACAAAGCTTTGGAAAACTTTTTTTCAAGACAAGCAATTGCATAGATTTGAGTTGTTTGATAGTTGGGTACAAAGTTTTACAGAACTTTATGACGAATACTTGGATAAAAAAGGTTGGGACAAGCCACAAAAACCTGTGTTGGCTATAGTTGACTTTTTGGATATAGGGACAAAGAGTGAGTTTGAAGTATTTAGACAAGCTTTTGAGAGACATGGATATGATGCAATAATATCAGATATAACTACACTTGAGTATGATGGTGAGTATTTGCGAGATAGTAGTGGTGTTGTTGTTGACGCTATATATAGGCGTGCGGTTACTAGTGAGTGTATGCAAAAATTGGATAGTATTCAACAATTCTTGGAAGGTGTAAAGCACGATGCCGTATGTCTAATTGGACATTTTAGAACACAAATAATACACGACAAAAACTTTTTTAGGATATTGAGACTGCCATATACTAGGCAACTGTTGACAGATGAGCAAAACGAATTTGTAGACAAGCATATCCCTTATACTATTAGGCTCAATTCTGGTGAGTTTGATTGTGATGAAATTGTTGCTAACAAGGATAAATGGCTAATTAAGCCTGCTGATAGATATGGTAGTCAAGGTGTTGCTACAGGAGGTGATTATACAACTGAGCAGTTTGAGCAACTAATAAATCAATATATTGACAATGACTATGTGTTGCAAGAGTATTGTACTCCATTTAAGACTACAAATATTTATTTTGATGATGATGGTCTTCCACATACACATGCATACAACAATATGACGGGCATATTTCTCTATAATGGCAAAGTAGCAGGACTTTATTCTAGGCAAATGACAGGTAGAGTAACCACAAAGCAAGATGAAGGGCGTGTGACTGTAAGTGTAGTATGTGAATAAAATATGGTTTTGTTATAAAAGTAAATATAATTCTTTTAATAAAATAGAAGAGTGTACAACTAGCTATATTAACAACAAAATACAAACTTTCAACCAAACCAGCATTATTCTTTTTTGACGCCAAAAAAGAACCAAAAAAGCACTTGGGGGGTTGCGAATCCCCCCAAACCCCCGAACGCTTTAAGGTTGTTTTTATTTTATGTGTTTAGTTTTTCCATCTTAATGCTCTCTATTTTCACACTCTTATATATAAATTTATACAACCAAAAATTGTATATATTATCAACTTAATATTTACTAAAATTGTAAAATTTTTATTTATTTTTTTAAAATTAGTTGTCATATACTTGTAATAATTTGGTATTATATGCTATAATACAACTATGTTTTCTGCAAATATTTTTGTCCCTGATTGTGAAGTATCCTTGGAGTTTTATCGTGTGGTATTTGGGGCTACCGTAGTACAAAAGAACTTTAATGTAGAGTCTGGATACAAGAGTGCTAGACTAAAAATCAATAATATCAACTTTGCTATAGCTGATGAAAACACTCAATTGGGTTTTAAGTCGCCATTGTCTTTGGGTGGAGTCCCTTTGTGTTTTAAAGTAGAATTGGATGATGTGCTAGAGTGGGATGTTACCCCTACTAGTTGCACTCCAAAATTGGTAAGTGGTGTAGAAAAGTGTATACAAAAAGCTTTGGAGATGGGGGGAGAAATTGTATCCCCTTCTACAAATCAAAATCCAATATTGATGTCAGAAGATGGAATGCAGTTTTGCAATATAAAAGATCCGTTTGGTTTTGTGTGGTCAATATGTAGAAAACAGCAAGAAGGCATAAGTATAGATACTTCTTCTAGTATGCGAGCAAGAGCATAGCATTGTTGAATTAGCTTAGTTTTATTTTAAATACTTTTCAATTGTGCAATAAATTTTATTGCACAATTGTGTTGGTATATTGTATGAAATAATATTGTTTGGGGGAAATTTGCAAATACCTATTGTATTAGCTATCAACAGTGCATATACCAAGCAAGCTACTGTGGTAATGTATTCAGCGCTTAAGAATGCCAAACAAAGTACAAAGTATAGCTTTTTTGTTATAACACATGATTTAAAAGATAGTGATATAAAATTTATAGACAGTGTTTTGCGTAGTCATACAAATTTGACTGATTTGCAAATAATTTTTGTAAGTGATAGTGATTACAACAGTATACCATTGATAGGGCGTTTTGGTAGAGAAGCTTTTTTTAGATTGTTTATACCAAAACTTTTGCCAAATTTAGACAAGCTAATATATTTGGATAGTGATACAATGGTGCTATCTGATTTAACGCAACTTTTTGATACAAATGTAGATGGAAAGGCATATGCCGCCTGTAGTGAAAAGAGATTGTATAGTTATAAGTGGAATGTGTTGGTTTGTAGAGACATGCAATCTAGGTTTGAGTTTTTTGATAAAATTGGATTTGATATATTGGATAATCAAACTCATTACACCAACTCAGGTGTAATGATAATAAACAACAAGTATTGGATACAACACAATTGGTTGGATAGGGCGATGAACTTTGTTGCTCAAAATATTGGAGATATCAATTTTTCATGTCCTGACCAAGATGCTCTCAATATTCTTGCGTGGCAAGATGGCGTTGATAGTAGAGTTTATTTGGATTGGAAATACAATGTTTCAAACAATTTTGTATTAGACAAATGTGACAAACAAAACTTGGTTTTGCAAGCTAATTTTAGGAGTTTGTATTATGATGGCAATAGTGGTAAAGATTTTGAGCCGGCAATAATTCATTATGCTGGGGGTATAAAACCTTGGAATGGCGGGACGGAGTTGCTTTCTGCTAAATATAGAGAGTATGCAAAAGAGATTGGTTGGAACATAAAAACAAATACAATCAATGTATTTAGATGGATTTTAAATTTCTTAATCAAGTTTATTTTATTTTTTGTTCCATACGGTCTAGTAAAATTCTTTTTTAAGTTTAAGGTGAAAATAAAGTTGTTTTTAAAGGCTTTATTACCTAAATTTATGATAAGATTTATAAAAAAGTTTATCTAATTATAAGATGCAAAAAGACTTACCAATACCATTTTTTGAACAACCAAATGCAATAGTGTTGGCGGCAAACAATTTTTATGTTCCTTATTTATCAACCCTTTTGCAATCAATCAAAGCTCACACCAATACAAGCAACTTTTATGACATAATAGTTTTGACAAGGGATATAAGTCAAGAAAATCAACAAGAGCTTGTCAATCAAGTTTGTTGCAACAACATTAACATAAGATTCTTTGATGTTAGTGAATTTATATCTAAGTTGAAAGGCTTGCAAACTCCAAGACAACTTACAGTAGAGACATATTATAGACTTTTTATGCAAGATATACTTGCGCATTATGATGTAGCATTGTATATGGATTGTGACATGATTTGTCAAGATGATGTATCAAAACTGTTTGATATAGATATAAAAGAATATCATTTGGCGGCGTGTAGAGATGTTGCAATAATAGCTCATTACAACAAAAATTGTATTGTAGGATTTAACAAATATGTAAAACAAAGATTGCAATTAGATGACATATCAAACTATTTTCAAGCAGGTTTGATATTGTTTAATCTCAACAATATGCGTCAAGATTTTGTAGTAGATGAAATACTAAGTTTGGCAACTACTATGCAATGGCAATATCAAGACCAAGATTTGTTGAATTATATGATGTCTACTAAAGGCAAGGTCAAGTATTTGGATTTGAGATGGAACTATGTAAGGTGGCATTTGTTTGGATACAAAGATGTACACAGTGCAAAAGAGTTTGTTCCACAAGACATATATGCTCAATACAATGATGCTAATCAAGATTTTGCTGTGATACATTATGCAGCCAATCCCAAGCCGTGGGCAGACCCTCAAGTTGAGTTGGGACAAAAATTTTGGATATATGCAGTACAAACTCCTTTTTATGATACGCTAATAAGTAGATTGAAAAAATCTATAAAAAAACCTGGTATAAGAAATAATAAAAAGCTAAAACGATTTGTCAATTGTTTTTTTCCATTAGGCTCTAAAAGAAGAAAACTTCTTATGAGAATATTTTTTGGTAAGCAAAAGGATAGAAAGGATACGAGAAATTAGTATGTACAATCCCATAAACTTGTCAATTATAATTCCATTTTACAATGTACAAAAGTACATAGCACAGTGTATACAAAGTGTTATTGCTCAAAAAGATGAAGATATAGAAGTCTTGTTGATAGATGATTGTGGACAAGACAATAGTAGTCAAATAGTAGAACAATTTGCACAAAAAGATAAAAGAATTAGAATAATAGGTTATGACCAAAATATAGGAGCTGGCGGGGCTAGAAATGTTGGTTTGAAGGAGGCATTGGGCAAGTATATTTGGTTTGTAGATAGTGATGACAAAATTCAAGATGGTTGCTTGTCAAAAATTATTTGTATCTTACAACAACTTGAAGTAGATGTATTCCTTTTTGACTCGTTGAGAATATATGAGAATTATGGGTACAATTCACTTTTTTATTATATGGGCGATAAGTCAACATTGGATTGTAGAGTAGTTGATAGCCCATTTGGAAATGATATTCTGGTCTTTGATAGTAAAGAACAAATAGATATATTGTTGAAGCAAATAGCCCCTGAGTTTGGTGGAGCTACTACCTTAATTTTTAGAAAAGAATTTTTGATAAAAAATAATTTGAAATTTGTACAAAGAATATTGTATGAAGATATTGTTGTATTTTTGTGGTTGACATTGTGTACTAAAATAGTATATTATAAGGACGAGCCATACTATCATTATAGGATTAGAACTAATAGTATAATGACTCAAAAAATTATTGACAATATGTATATCAATAATGTACATATGTCAAAGTGTTGCTTAGATTTTGTAAAACAACATAATTCTCCAATAGCAAATTATATAGCGTTGTGTAGAATTTTTGCTATGATATTTAGTAGACAGGCAATTTTTTTGAGAGTAGAAAAAGTTGAAATAAAATGTAGTATACAACAAGCATTGGATATAATCAATATAGCAAAACTAGAACTTGTTTATACACAAGACATTGTCTATAACGCACTTATAGTTGCAAAGTTTGGACATAGTCAAGCAAAAAAATTTTGCTCAGTTTTTTGTAATACCAATATTACTAATTGTCAATTGCAAAAAGCAATGTTGAGAAAAATGAAGCAAGACAAACTTAGAGATAATATAAAAGGCATGATGCCCAAAAGAGTAATAAAATTTTTGAAACAACGCCGTGATAAATTATGACAAATCAAATTAGAGTATCAATAATAATCCCATTTTATAATGTAGAAAAATATATAGCAGAATGTCTAGATAGTATTTTGGCGTGTGAAAGAAAAGATATTGAGATTATTTTGATAGATGACTGCGGGCAAGATAATAGTAGACAAATAGTAGAGCAATACTCTCAGCGAGACAGTAGAGTTGTGTTGCTCAGTCATGAATATAATAAAAAACAGGGTGGTGCAAGAAATACTGGTATAGCTTATGCGAGTGGGGAGTATATTTGGTTTGTTGACAGTGATGATACAATTGCTTTTGGTGCAATGGACAAGCTTTGTACATATGCTAAAATTAGTGATGCTGATGCTTTGATATTTGATATCAAATGTATATATCAAAAGTCAAAAAAAATTAAGTATTGTAATTATCTTCAAAATCAACACAGTTTATCTTGTGAGAACTACTCTAACAACTTGGATATTTTTCACACAAAAGAGCAAAAAGAGCAACTTGTTTTGCAACTTATGACTTCAAACCCAATTGTAACTACTGTGTTTTTTAAAAGAACTTTTTTGGCTACCAATAATTTGTATTTTAGAGAGAATGTGTTTTTTGAAGATTCTATTACTTTATTGTGGCTTTCAAAAGCTACAAAGATAGCGTATTGTAAAAATAGTTATTTTTACAACTATAGAGTGAGGGCTAATAGTACTATTACATCAACAAATAATTTGTATCAAAAATTTGACAGTTGTGTGCAAATGATGCAGGAAATTATAGAGTTTTTAGACAATAAATCTATAGTTTTAAATTATATTGTTACTTACAAATTGTTTAGTTTATTGTGTTGGCATTCTTATCTTGCAAAAGATAAAATATTAGAGGCAATAAATTTTTTGCTTGATAATAGGTTGAGTATGGATAGAAACATAATGAAGCAATCACTAGTACTAAATGGTGTATCTAACAAAAAAGCAACAAAATTTGTACATACATTTTTTGATGATAGTATTGACAAAAATTATTTATATAAATGTATAGAAAGTCAAATAGGACTAAATATATTTAAAAATAGAATTAAGTCTGTTTTGCCTATTTTTTTAGTTGATTTTGTTATAAAAATTAAAAAGAAAAAACAATCGTCTTACAATATTTTTCAATTTAGTTAAATGAATAGTAAAAAAGATATATTAATACTAGTTTGTTGTCATAAAAAAAGTGTGACAGTACGCAATGATATACTCAATGATATTGCAGTTGGTGTAGCTAATAGCAAACAATCATTTGAATGTCTACTTAAAGACAATACACACGACAATATATCTACATTAAATAATAAATTTTGTGAAATGACTGCCATTTATTGGGCATTTAAAAATATAAATGCAGATTATTATGGATTATTTCATTATAGAAGATATTTGGATTTGAATAGTGTCAATGATAGTGCTGTTATTAAAACTGTATTGGGTATAGATAAAAATTTTGATAAGAGATTAGGTTTGCAAGAAGCAAATATAGTAAGTTTGATGAAAAAATATGATGTTATTTTGCCAGCAAAGTGGAATATTGATATTAGTATTTATCAACAGTACAAGAAGGCTCATGACATTGAAGATTTAGATTTTTGTATAAATTATATAAGAGACAAATATCCACAATACAACAATGCTATTGAAACATATTTGCACTCTACAAACTTGAAACACAATTATTTTAATAATATGTTTATACTCAGGAGAGACTTATTTTTGGAATATTGCAATTGGATATTTGATATTCTTTTTGCTTTTGATAAACAAAAAGATTATTTCAATGTTGATGATTACGAAAAGAGAGTAGTTGGATTTTTGGCAGAGAGATTGTTTGGGGTATTTGTTGTATTTGTTACTGATAGAGATAAGAGTTTGAGAGTAGGTTATGCGGATAGTGTATTTGTACAAAATACAGATAAAAAACTTGTAAATATTACAAAAATCAAACGACGGTTGAAAAGAATAGTAAAAGGTGCAATGCCATATTCTTTGGTTAGATGGTATCAAAAATCAAAAGATAAGTCATGAGATACTTTTATGTCACAAATAAATATAACTTTATCTTTAAATAGCCAATTTACAAAACAATGTACAGTAACTATGTTATCTTGTCTCACAAATGCAAATAAAGGGACAAGGTATACTTTTTATCTTTTAACATATGATTTGAAAGGCAGTGATATATTGTTTATGCATACTCACTTAGATAAGTTTGATAGTTTGCAAGATATAATAATTGTCAGATTGTCTAAAGAACAATATGAAGCAATACCTTTTGTTGGAAGTTTTGGTAAAGAGACCAATTTTAGATTGTTTATACCTCAATTGTTGCCACACATAGACAAAATTTTGCATCTTGACTGTGATTTGATTGTATTGCAAGACCTAGGTCAACTTTTCAATTTAGATATACAAGACAAAGCTTATGCCGCTTGTGATGAAAAGCTAAAGTATATGTGGTTTTGGAATGCAATTAAATACCCATATATGGAGAAAGCTCAAAAATTCCATAATAAAATAGGTATAGATATATACAAACAAGAGATTCATTATTGCAATGCAGGGGTGATGCTAATAAACAACAATTATTGGATACAAAAAGATTATTGCAATAGAGCAATAAAGTTTTTGAATACTCACAAAGATGATCCAAATTATTTGTTTCCTGATCAAGATGCTGTAAATTGGTTGGCATTGCAAGATAATATTGATGCTAATTGTGATAGTAGAATATATTTGGATTGGAAATATAATATATCTGATAATATATTTTTTGAGTGTAATGAGAAGGATAGTCTAAAACGCAAGGTATTGGCAAGGAGTATGGGTTTTGACACTGATAATTTAAATATAAAACCCGCTATAATACACTATGCTACAGTACCTAAACCTTGGGAGATAAAAGGGAATAATTTTAAAATTTATACTATGTATTGGGATTATGCTAATCAGATAGGTTGGAAAAATGAGAAAGTTTCGTTGTCAAAGTCTACAAAAAATGTAAAGAAAATATTGAAGTATATTTTGCCATATGGTATTGTACGATATATTCAAAAACACAAACTTTGATTATCTTTTGTCAAATATTTGTAGTATGCTATCTAATCAATTTTTTGATTAGATAGCATGTCAATTTTAATAAGTGTATTAAAGTTATATCATAGTTTGTGTTAAAGTCAGTATAATTGTGACTACAAAATTTGGCAAATCGTGCAAAATTAGTTGCTATTAGTGTGGGGATATGATATAATTAGTCTTGTCAAAAAGAGATTAAAATCCTTTTTGATATATTAGTTTTTTGTGGCGGCGTAGCTCAGTGGCCAGAGCATTCGGTTCATACCCGACAGGTCAGTAGTTCGACTCTACTCGCCGCTACCATAATGTTGTAGCATTGTGTTGACTATAAATTTGGTTTGTGGTTGCACAAAACGGCGAAGCTTTGTTTGATTTTTTTCGGCCCCATGGTCAAGTGGTTAAGACATCGCCCTTTCACGGCGGTAACCCGAGTTCGAACCTCGGTGGGGTCACCAATATCTTTTTGTTACTTTGTGGGGGTATAGCTCAGCTGGTAGAGCACCTGCCTTGCAAGCAGGGGGTCAGCGGTTCGAATCCGCTTACCTCCACCAATTTTTTGAGATTTTATTCTTAATAACTTAGGACTGTAGCTCAGCTGGTTAGAGCACCACCCTGATAAGGTGGGGGTCGATGGTTCGAGTCCATTCAGTCCTACCATCTTTATTGCATTACAGTTGTATTGATGCTATGCATTGATAGGACTTTTTTTATTAATATGATATATGATATCAATTCTAATATACTAAAGACTGTGACTATGTATACTGACGGAGCATGTAGTGGCAATCCTGGGCCTGGTGGGTGGGCAACTATATTGATATATGGAGACCATGTCAAAGAATTGAGTGGATATGTACCGCACGCTACCAACAATCGTATGGAGATGTTTAGTATTGTTCAGGGATTGAAAAATCTCAAAGTTGCTTGCAAGTTGAATATTTATTGTGACAGTGCTTATGTAGTTAATGCATTTAACAATGGTTGGATAGACAATTGGCAACGCAACAACTGGAAGACGGCAGATAAGAGTGAAGTGAAAAATATGGATTTGTGGCAAGATTTGCTAAATAGATTAAAATTGCATGAGTTTAATTTTGTAAAAGTAAAGGGACATGCTAATGATTTTTATAACAATAGATGTGATGAATTGGCAGTCAATGCATGCAAATCACAACAATTGTCTTTGTGTTAGTATGAGATATTGTTGGCAAATAGTTGATAATATATGGAGTGACTACACGGTGGATATAGTTTAGTCGCTTTTTTGTTGAATTATTGAAAGTATTGTTGATTTATAATTATAAGTTTCACTTTTAATTTATATATTTTGCACATACTAAGGCAATGAATATCCACAACAAACATATATTTGCAATTCTAATTGTATATTTGCAAGTATTGGCATGCTTTATTATACTCAATTTTGATAGCGTGTTGATGATTGTAGTTGTATCAATTTTGGGGTTGGCTTTGATTGCTTTACTGTTGTTTGATAATAAACATTTTTTGTACAAGTCTTCTTTGACTATATTTTGGATTTGTGCTTTTGTTGTTTTGTCATATTGGATTGTACATATATTGGGGTGGCAAAGGTATTTTTGTGTAAGTAATATAGAATACTGTCTAGATTGTATCAAAGTATGGATGTCTAGTAGAATGTTTTTGGGATTGATGATTTATGGGTTAATAATAATTTTACATACATTGATTATACCTATTTCTACTACGCCATTTGTATTGTTTGGTGTTGCGGTGTTTGGTTCTCACATAGCTTTTTTGGTTACATGCCTATCAACTATTGTAGGCTCAATAATTACATTTGTGGTAGGAAAAACATTTGGAAAAACATTTGTCAAATGGCTTATAGGTCAAGAAAAGTTTGACAAATACAACAATAGCATAAAGTATAGTGGCAAGTACTATTTGGCTGTAATGTTTTTGTTACCTGTATTCCCTGATGATATATTATGCTTGATGGCGGGTGCTAGCGATATGGGATATAGGGAGTTTTTTATTATTGTATTATTGGCTAGACCACCTATGATTGCCTTTACTTGTTATATGGGAAGTGGGAATATTATACCATTTAGTGGGTGGGGAATACCCGTATGGATAATTATTGCGTTGTTGTTTGTGGGAGTCTTTGTATGGGTTCATTTGTGGGCTAGAAAGCGTGAGAATAGCCATTCATCAGTTGCTAGTCGTCCAAATTTGGAAGCATAGATTGTTGTTGCAAAAAACTTACAAGCTATTTAATACTGTATATTATGATTGACTAAAGAGTATTTGCTATAGTTGACATACCTACAACTATATAGTATAATTACAAAATGCATGACTTGCAAAAATTGCGATATGATACTGTTGTCAATATGGACTGTGATAACATAATAAAGACTGTATTAGATGTGTTGAAGTGTGAAAATAAAGAGTTGGATTTTGATGATTTGATTGAAATTGCTTTATTGCAAGTAGATGATGATTTGTTTATATTGGATTTTGGGGATGGAGATACGGGTAGTGTATATGATTTTGTAGCTAAGTTGTACAGTGTTTGGTTGAAATCTCAAAAAGATTACACAGTTAATAAAATTTATTATTCTACCAATCTTGACTTAGCTATAGCTTTGAGTAATAGTATTGCAAATACTATTGTAGTCATTTCTTGCAATCAAGAAATACCTTGTGTGCAACGCATGCAATTGTCTACTCAAAGCAATATACAATTAGTGTATCTTTCTGGTATAGAACAACAAGATGTTTTGCAACAGTTGCTACAACGGGGATTGCAGTTTTTGGAAAACACTCAAAGTTTGGCAATTTGTCATTTGAGTTGGTTGTTGTATGTTGGTGTACAAATTCCAAAGGCATTGTTGTGGATAAGTCCTAATAGTATAGATATATTGGAAGCTATTGAATTGTTGAAACAGTTAAATGCTCCAATAACTATATTTTCAAATATACAATATGACTGTGATTTGGCAGAGAATATAGAATTGCTTTATGATGAATATGGTATATTAGCTTCTCCATATTGTGCTACTAGTTATTTCAATCTTATTCAACATATTTCTGCTAACCAACCAGTGAATGGACAAAACAATGTGTTGACACTTTTGCAAAGTCCTTTTAAACACGCCAAGCAAGTGTTGGATGCTTTGGGACATAAGTCTACCAATAATGCACAAAAAGATGTGAGACAATTATCAAATTTAACAGCATTGCCAATTTCACAATACATGCAACAAAGCCTGTCAAAGAGTCCAAATCCTAGTAATGTATTGGATATAAATGAATTATTGTCATATATCAACAAAAATAACATTGATAATTAGATATGTGTTAGATGATATATTTAGTTGTATAATTCAGTCTAGTCACTACATTGATATTAAAATACTATGCAAACAACCAATGATACCCCAAAAGAAAATAAAATAGTATATTCAGCTATACAGCCTACTAATATAGTTACAATAGGCAACTATTTGGGTGCAATAAAAAATTGGGTAGCTTTGCAATATGATTATGATTGTTTTTATAGTGTGGCAGATTTACATAGCCTAACTGTGTATATGGAGCCGGCTACATTGAGAAAGAATATTTTGGATTTGTATGCTATGTTGCTTGCTTGTGGTATTGACACGAATAAGGTGAGTTTTTTTAAGCAATCTAGTGTAGTAGAACATAGCCAATTGGCATGGGTACTCAATTGTTATACTTATTTTGGTGAAGCTAGAAGAATGACTCAGTTTAAAGAAAAGAGTACAAATGCTTTTACTGGATTTATTCAACAAGTTGGAGATGTATTCAATATCAAGGAACGCAATACAAGTACAGTGGTTGGTAGAGATAATGTAAATGTAGGATTGTTTGCATATCCCATATTGCAAGCAGCAGATATTTTGTTGTACAATGCAGGGCATGTACCAATTGGAGCAGATCAAAAACAACATTTAGAGCTTTCACGAAATTTGGCAGAAAGATTTAATTCTCGTTATAGTCCTACATTTGTTGTCCCTGAAGTACTTATACCAAAAGTTGCAGCTAAGATTAATTCTTTAGATGAACCTACTAAGAAAATGTCTAAGTCCAATACTAATCCCAATTCTATGATATTGCTTATTGATGAAGATGATGTTATAGTGAGAAAAATAAAGAGAGCGGTTACGGATAGTGATGGCAATATTGAAAATAGCGATAAAAAACCAGGAATTTCTAATCTACTAAAAATATATTCAGCATTTATGGATTGTAAAGTAGACAATGCAGTTGCAGAAATGCAAGGCAAAACATATTCCCAATTCAAATCTATCTTAGCTGATGTTGTTGTTTCTAAAATAAGACCAATTAGAGAAAAGTTTGTAGAATTGAGAGCGGACAAACAATATTTGCAAGACTGTATGGATAGTGGTGCTGAAAAAGCAAAATTGGTTGCTAGCAAGACTATGAACAAGGTTTATCGCAAGATAGGAATACAATAGATTTGTTATATTTAAAAAAATAAAATAAATTTTGATTGTATATCACATTCTTTACTCTATCTAGGAGAACATAATGTTTGGCTATGTGTTGCCCGTACAAGAAAAGCTAAAAAATCAAGAATATGCTCTTTACAATGCTTTTTATTGCGGTATATGCTTGGATATTAAGGATAGATTGGGTGAGTTTGCTAGATTGGCTACCGGATTTGATATGACATTTTTTGCTATATTGTTGAGTGATATCACGGCTCAAAATGTAGAATTTAGAGTATGCAAATGTATAGGCAATCCATTGCACAAAAAGTCAGTAGTATGTAGAAATACACTTATGGATACTGTTGCTGATATTTCGGTAATTCTAGCTTATTATAAGATACAAGACGATATACAGGACAATGAAAGTATCAAGAGCAAGTTTGTTGCTAAGTTGTTTAGGAAAGCTTATATTAAAGCTAGGACTAGTTCACCACAAGTTGACCTATTGATAAGACAATCTTTGCAAAATTTGGAGAATTTACAAAAGGATAATGACATAAGTATAGATAGACTGTCTCATCCATTTGGAGAGCTTATCAAGCAGTTGACTATACTTGTAGCTGGTGATAAAACAAGTGACAATCTTGAGAGACTATGCTATAATATAGGCAAGTTTGTATACTTGATTGATGCTTTAGATGACTTGTCTGAAGATATCAAAAAAGGTACATTCAATGCTTTTTTGCATACTCTAAGTAGTGGTTGTCCTGAGATTTTTGACAAAATGACAAAATCTCAAGTATTGGATAAACATGGCACAGAGATAGAATTTGCAATCAATAGTACTATCAATATGTGTATTAGTGGATTTAATAGTTTGGATTTTAGTCAAAGTTATTCTTTGTTAAAAAATATAATACATTTGGGATTAAGAAAAAAGTTGTCACAAATATTGTCTTCAAAAGGAAAGCTTAAAAAATCACAGACAAGTAGGGATATGCGTAGGACAAAAGCACAGTTTAGAGATAGTGAGAAGATTCAAAATTCACAATCAGTATCAACTATAGATGAGGCTACAACAGTAGACTAATTTGGAGAGTAAAATGGAATCAAATATATACAAGCTGTTGGGATTACCTAATACAGCAATGCCTGAAGAAGTAGAGAATGCCTATACTTTTGAAAATGCAAAATTGTCTGAAGAACGCTTTAAGTCAGGTATAGAAGGAAATGAAGCAGCACGCAAGCTAAACGATTTGAATATAGAGTACAGAATGTACAAAGACAATCAAAATCAAAAACAACAGGGTGGAAATACGGGGTTTGAAGAAGTTGATAGACTTATTAAGAGCGACAATATAGATGCTGCACAATCTCTATTGGATGGTATGATGGATAGAAATGGTGAATGGCATTATATGCAGTCCATAATTTTTTATAAGAGAGATTGGATTTCGGAATGTCGTAAGCATCTAAATATGGCTATCAATTTAGATCCAACCAATCAAAAATACAAGAATGCACTTGACAAACTAGATCAGGTTGTCGGCAATGGGCAAGCCAATGCTCAAAATTTTGGCAGTCAAGCTAGGTATAGTAATAATCAAAGTGATTATAGAAGAGGGCAAACAGATCAATTGTGCAATTGTCTTTTGTGTTATTGCATTTTATCGTCATGTTGTAGATAATATTTATTTAATTAAATTTAAAGTTCTTATACTAGATTGTATTATCTTTAAAATTGATGAAGAGATTTTGTTATAAAGTTTTATGGTTGAATATTAAATTCAAATAATGAATTCATCTAAGAGTGCAAGAAATATATCGTATTCGGGTATTGCTACGGCATTGGCTACGATATCATTGATAATGGGTGGATTGTTGCCTTTGTTTTTTAGCGTTGCACCATTGATTGTCTGTCCATTGTGTTTTTATGTTGTAGTCAAAAAAGCAAATTGGGGATTTGGTTTGATTAGTATGTTGGCTACAGGACTATTGACTCTTGCAATAATGGGGTTTAGACCATTATTGTTGATTGAGTATTGTCTATTTACAGTACCACATAGCATATTGGTTTGTATAATTTTTAAGTTGGAATACAATCAAAACACTGGTATTGTTAGGTTGTTGTTGATTGCGGGATTGAGTTTGTTGAGTAGTACTGTAGCTGTTTTGTTTTTCTTTGATATTTTTGGATATCAAGGATTGTATGGATTGAGTGGTATGGCTTTGTATATTGCAGTATATGTGCTTAATGCTATGGTGCTAGTATTTTCTGACTACGCTTTCACTAGAGCTTTGGCAGTGCTTTTGCCTAGACTTTTTCATTCGGGAATAGTATTGAATCAAACTGTAGATATAGATGATATTTTTGAATGATGATTTGTTGTATTGTAATGCTTTTTAATACTTACTTAAAACGCATTGTGCAACTTAGTGTGAGAATATAAAATTTTTTATATTGATATTTTAAAATATTTGACTGTTTAAATCAATTATGACCATATGTCTATCATTTGGTCATTACATAGTGATAGAGTTTAATAATGTTTCATTTGCATATTTGGGGGCAGTTACTCCAGTGTTGTACAATTTGTCTCTTTCTATAGAAGAGGGCAGTTTTGTTGCACTTTGTGGTCACAATGGTAGTGGAAAGAGTACTATTGCAAGACTGTGCAATGGATTACTTATGCCTGATAAAGGGCAAGTTTTGGTGCAAGGCAACAGTACTTTGGACAAACGCAAGTTGTTTGAGATAAGAAAGACAGTTGGACTAGTTTTTCAAAATCCAGACAACCAAACTGTTGCGACAATTGTAGAAGATGATGTTGCATTTGGTCCAGAAAATATAGGGATACCTAGAGCAGAAATAAGAGAGAGAGTTGATTGGGCTTTACAAGTTGTTGGCATGACTGAATATGCCAAGGGTACTCATACTAGGTTGAGTGGTGGACAAAAGCAAAGAGTGGCAATAGCAAGTATTTTGGCACTTAAGCCTAGGGTGATAGTTTTGGATGAGTCTACTAGTATGCTTGATCCCAAAGGTAGAGATGAAGTACTCAAAGTGGTGCAACAACTCAATCGTGAACATGGCATGACAGTAATTATGATTACTCACTTTATGGAAGAAGCTCACTTGGCTGACCGTATTGTAGTACTCAACAAAGGCAA
Source organism: Bacillota bacterium (assembly GCA_009787385.1). Lineage (GTDB taxonomy): Bacteria > Bacillota > Clostridia > Christensenellales > Pumilibacteraceae > WRGC01. The sequence continues at coordinate 5,744 of WRGC01000009.1, read as the reverse complement.
GATTGTATTGGACGGTGGTAAGGAGATATTTGATTATAAAGACATATTGGTAGATGCGGGTTTGGAGTTGCCACCTTATGCCAACATTGCTAGCAGTCTTGGACTAACGGGGATAAATGATGAAAAAAATCTTGTGGACAAGTTATCATCATCATTGAAAGCACAAAATTCAAATCAATATGTTGTTAAAAAAAATAGTCAACATTATATCTCTAATGAGACAACTGATACTCTCAAGCCCGTCATTGTAGCCGCCAAGGACTTGACATATACTTATAGCCCTAAGTCTAGCTTTGCCAAAGTAGCGTTGGATAGTATAGACATATCAATAAATGAAGGTGATTTTTTGGGTATTGTTGGGCATACTGGAAGTGGCAAAACGACATTTGTAGGGCATTTGAATGCTCTTATCAAAATGCAATACGGACAACTTGTTGTTTGTGGTCTAGACTTGAGTAGCAAATTTGATTTCAAAAGTTTGAGAAGTCAAGTTGGAATGGTATTTCAGTATCCTGAGTACCAGTTGTTTGATGAGACTGTAGCAAAGGATATAGCTTTTGGTCCAAAGAATATAAAATTGGAGCAAAAAGAAATAGAGCAAAGGGTAAAAGAATCTATACATCTTGTTGGATTGGACTTTGATACTATAGCAAACAAGTCTCCATTTGAACTTTCTGGGGGACAAAAACGCCGTGTAGCATTGGCGGGTGTAATAGCAATGCGTCCAAAAATTTTGGTTTTAGATGAGCCTACAGCAGGTCTTGATCCAAAAGGAAAGACAGAAATATTGGATTTAATAGTCAATATAAAGCATTATTGTCAAACAGTAATAATGATTAGTCACAATATGGACGAAGTTGCCAAATACTGCAATCGTGTAGCACTATTTAGTAGTTCAAAACTTTTGCAAGTTTCTTCTCCAAAAGAATTGTTTAAACAAACGCAACTATTGCAATCACTAAGATTGGATATACCATCTTCAATACGCATAGCTAGCAAGTTGATTGAAATGGGTATTGATTTGCCTATAGATATATTGAGCGTAGAGCAGTTGATAGAGCAGTTGAAATTGATTTAAATACAAACACATATGAGAGATATTACTTTTGGACAATATTATCCTAGTGGATCTATTACGCATAGACTTGATCCTAGACTCAAGATACTATTAGTGGCAACTTATATCACTATGGTTTTTTATGTTCCTGATTTTTGGGGTTATGGGATTGTAGCCTTTTTTGTGATAGTAGCTACTATCTTGTCTAAAGTGCCTATCAAAAGTGTCCTAAGAAGCATACGCCCGATTATATTCTTGGTAGCTTTTACGAGTATTATTACTATATTGTTTTATTCTAGTGTAGATAGCATGCCTGATTGGGAATGGTGGATATTTAAGATATACAAGCAGAGCTTGTATACAGCAGGGTATATGGCTTGTAGACTTATATTGTTGGTACTTGGTCCCGCATTGCTTACATTGACTACAACGCCGGTAGAACTTACTGATGGATTGGAGTGGTGGTTGTCTCCATTTAAGTTGGTAAAATTGCCCGTGCATACTTTGACTCTTATAATGAGTATTGCTTTGAGATTTATACCAACCTTGATTGAAGAAACAGGTAAAATTATAAATGCACAAAAGGCTAGATGTGCTGATTTTGATAGTAAAAATATTATCAAAAAAGCCAAGTCTATGCTTCCTGTACTAATACCATTGTTTGTATCATCTTTTAGGCGTGGAGACGAATTGGCGGACGCTTTGGATAGTCGTTGTTATAATGGAGCAAAAGGGCGTACTCGTATGAAGCAACTTAGATTTGGATTGAAAGACTTGATTGCATTTTTGTTTTTGGCGGTATTTTTTGTAGCAATACTCAATTTGTCTTATCATTGGATTTGGATAAAATAAATTTTGTCGTAGTTAGGGTGTGCAAATAGAAGTAGATTAAGATAGAAAGAAGTAACGATTAATTAAAATCAACCATAAAGTGTTTGGGGTTTTTGTGGGGGGATTGCCCCCCAAGAGCTTTTGAGTTCTTTTTGGGCGTCAAAAAGAATAACGCTAGTTTTGTTGAAAGTCTGTATACTACTGTTAATAATTGTTCGTTGTATATTTTCAACAATTTTTGTCGTAGTTTAAAGATTGTTTTATTGTACAACGGACACACAAATTTTATTATGAGATACAAACTTACACTACAGTATGATGGGACACCTTTTAAAGGTTGGCAAAGGCAAAGTTATACGCCAAACACAGTACAAGGTAATATTGAAAGTGCATTATCCAAAGTATGCAATCATGCTATAGAAGTACATCCTAGCGGGCGTACAGATGTTGGGGTACATGCTTTGGGACAGGTTGTGCATTTTGACACACAAGTAGACAGAGATTGCAATCGCATTGTTAGCGGTTGCAATCATTTTTTAGAACCTAGTATTAGAGTAAAGACTTGTGAATTAGTAGTAGACGATTTTCATGCTAGATATTGTGCAAAATACAAGACATATCAATACAAATTTTGCATTGGTGATTACAATCCAATATTGCAAAATCGTGTGTTGTTTTTAAATCAAATCAATATTGAGACTATAAGACAAGCATGTAGTATGATTGAGGGACAACATGACTTTGGTAGTTTTTGTGGGAGTGGTGGAAAATATCATACTACCGTACGCAATGTACATGAGTGCGTTGTATATACAGATATTTGTGTATTGACAGGATTGCCTATTGTGACAATTTCTATTACATCTAAGGGATTTTTGTACAACATGGTGAGACTTATTGCAGGTTTGATTTATCGTATTGGAAGTGGTATTGTTGGATTGGAAGTGTTGGAACATGCTTTAAAAGTTCCTAGTAGAGAACATACTTCTTATATTGCACCTGCTTGTGCTTTGTATTTGGTTGAAGTAGGATACTGATGTTTTTATTGATATATCCCAAGTTACATCTTAGTATAATAAAACAAATATTGCTTACAATAATGCTATGACAAATCATGTTAGGCGAGTTGTAGTTGTATTGGCAATTTGTAGTTGTTGTATTGTTGGTATCATATTTCATGATGGGAATATATTTGTACTTAGTACAAACAAAATATCAGTTGACAATGTAGGTACTGTAGTCCCTATAATAATGTACCACAATATCTCTAATCACAATCCTAGCAAATTTGTTGTTACGCCCAAGCAACTAGAACAAGATTTGTCATACATAAAAGATATGGGTTTTAATCCTATATTTGCTAGTGATATTGTCAATTATGTTCAAAATTCTGTACCATTGCCTCCTAAGCCTATAGTTCTTACATTTGATGATGGTTATCGCAATTTGTATCAATTTGTCATGCCACTAATACAACAGTATCAATTTAAAATAGTAGTCAATATTATAGGAAAACAAACAGAACAACATCTAGATGATAGATTTGGCAAGCCCGCCAATGCTCATTTGGATTATATTCAATTGAGAGAAATGGTAGATAGTGAATTGGTTGAAATAGGTTGTCATACTTATGATATGCACAAGTGGGGTACTCGTCGTGGCATAGCAATGAAACGAGGAGAATCAATAGACGATTACAAAAAAGCTTTGAAGCAAGACAATGACAAATATATACAGGCAGTCAATGACAAGCTTGATATAGTTTCAACCACATTTGCTTTTCCTTTTGGTAGGTATAGCAATACAGCAAAGCAGGAATTGGCATCAATGGGCTACAATGTTGCTTTTACATGTATATACAATATCAATTGTATCAATCAAGATACAGACTTGATGGAACTCAATAGGTTTAATAGACCAAGTGGTCCTAGTAGTAGAGAGTTTTTTGATGCTATACAAAGTGTGATAGATGATACTAGTGGCAATCCAATAAATGAGGTGTTGAAATATAAGTGGTGGAAAGAGTGATTGTGTAAAATAAATTTGTAATCAATACAATGATAAATATCAAAGATGATAAATTAACATGGCAATAATTGAAAATTGATATAAAGCTATATAGTAGTAATAAATAATATTGAGAGTGTGACAAAGAGATAAATTAATAATAAGGAACAAACAATCAACATAAGTAGCATTATTCTTTTTTGACGCTAAAAAGAATAAAAAAAGATATTGGGTAGCCAAAAAACTGAACGCTTTTAGGTTGATTTTAATTGTGTGTTACTTTTTTAATCTTAATATACTCTATTTGCACACTCATTAAAATAGCAAGAACTGAGAAGTTGCTATTAGTTTATTGCTTTTTTATTATAATTTTGTTATAATAAATTTGATAAAATTGGTATATTTTATCAAATTTATTTTGAAATTTTTATTTATATAAAACTATGAAAAATATAATCATTGGGCAAATAGCAATGAACGCAAGATTGTTAAATACAAATAAAAGTAATCTTGTAAAAAGCAAAGAGAGAGTATCACAACATGGTGAAGTATTTACTCCATCTAATATTGTCCAAGATATGTTAGATAATATAAAAAATGAGTGTAATAGAATTGATAGTAGATTTTTGGAACCCGCATGTGGAACAGGAAATTTTCTTTGCGAAGTACTAAAAAGAAAGCTTGCAGTTGTACAAAAAAGATATAAAAACAATCAAAATGACTTTGAACACAATGCAATTATAGCTGTTTGTAGCTGTTATGGTGTGGATATTTTGCAAGACAATGTAGAAGAGTGTAGGAAAAATTTGCACAAAATATTTTTGTTGCAATATAAGAAAATATACAAATCAAAAATAAGATATGAAGTAATAAAAAGTGTAGATTTTATATTGTCAAAAAACATAATTTGTGGAGATGCATTGACAATGACAACACATGATGGTACGCCAATAGTATTTTCACAATGGAGTAGTGTAGACAAATTTTATATAAAAAGAGATGATTTTGAATTAAGCAATTTGTTGCAGACATATCAATATCACAATGATATACATAGCAATCAACAAGATATGTTTGATTTGTCTAAGTCACAAGGATTGGATTTGATATTGCCTAGAGTAATTAAAGATTTTAATAAAAAAAGTTTTGACAAATTGTCTACTATGGAATGATAAATATATGACAAAAGAAAGTGATTTGATGAATCCATTTTTAAGGGGTTCGCACAATACAGATGTTTTGGATTGCATTGCCAATCTAAGTAATGACGAAGTATTTACTTCACCGGAGTTGGCTAACAAGATTTTGGATTTGTTGCCGCAAGAGTTGTTCTTAGATAAAACTACAAAATTTTTTGACCCTGTTTGCAAAAGTGGGGTCTTTTTGCGTGAGATAGCCAAGAGATTGATAGATGGACTAAAAGATCAAATTGATGATATACAAGAAAGAGTAGACCATATATTTAAAAACCAGTTGTTTGGCATTGCAATAACGGAGTTGACGGCATTGATATCAAGAAGAACTTTGTACTGTAGTAGATTGGCAAATGGGGCTTATAGTATTGCTACATGCTTTGATGGTGATTCAAACTTTGGACAAGACAACGGAGATGGCAATATTGGATTTGATATTGGATTGCAACATACATTTGAAAAGAGTGGTAAGTGTAAATATTGTGGTGCAAATCAAAATGAATATGGAAATAGAAATAAAGAGTTGTTGTACAGCAGTCAAGAGACACATGCGTATGAGTTTATTCATTTGACACAATCAAGAAAAAAGGAATTATTGGACATGAAGTTTGATGTAATAATTGGCAATCCTCCATATCAGTTGAGTGACGGGGGGG